>JBHIAB010000001.1:0-68370 GCA_046758385.1 Methylomirabilia bacterium
CAAAATCCGATACGCTGGCGGCGCGGGAACAAAACTCCGCATTCCACCCTTACAGAGCGTGTCGTGCGGCCTCCGGTGCAAGTCGCTACCCGCGGCGAGACCCAGTGGTATAAGGTGGAAGGATAGTGCTCGCCCCTCCGGGGGGCGAGGGGCTCCAGTCGGTTCACGACCAACTCGAGGAGAGCGCAAATGATCCATGAACTCAGGACCTACACGATCGAGCCCTCGAAGTTCAGGGACTTCCTGGCCCTCTCGGCTGACACCGGCATCAAGCTCCGGGCCAGGCACTCGAAACTGGTTGGCTACTGGGCCACGGAGATCGGTGAGCTGAACCAGGCAGTGCATCTCTGGGAGTACGACAACTTCGAGCACCGCACACGGGTCAGGAATGCGTTGGCCCAGGACCAGGCCTGGAACACCGAATTTCTGCCTCGGGTCCGCCCCATGATTCAGCGCCAGGAGTCCATGATCCTGCTGGCGGCGGACTTCTGGCCCCTCACGCCCCCCGAAGGGACGGGCATTTATGAGCTCAGGAACTATCGCCTCCACCCAGGAAAGGTCGCTGAGTGGCTCCAGCTCTTCAAGGAGGGGCTCCCGGTGAGGCGGAAGCACTCCAGCCCCGTGGGTGTGTGGTCGTCTGAGCTGGGAGGGCTGAATCGGGTCGTCCACCTCTGGCACTACGAGAGCTTGGATCAGCGCACCCAGGTGCGCCAGGCGTCCGCCGCGGATCCGGCCTGGAAGGAGACCGTAGACAAGCTGGGGCCGCTGATGCAGGTGATGGAATCCAAGATCCTGATCCCCACGGAGTTCTCGCCGCTCAAGTGACGGCGGCTGATTCGCCCCCTCGCCCTCTCTCCCATGGGGGAAGAGGGAAAGATCAAAGGACCTATCGCTTGAGGGGGAAGGCGCGGAGCTCGGTGTAGCGGGCCCCTCCTGGGTGGAGGTCACTTCGCATGAGGGAGAGTGCCCGCACTTCCAGGCGGCCGAAGGCCTTGTGAGCGTCGCGAGTGATGGCCTGCTGGAGCGGAGCGAGGCCACCGGGCGCGCGCACCCTGCCGATGGTCAGATGGGGAGTGTAGGGTCGCGACTCGCGCGGCAGCCCTAACCGCCCCAGCCCCTCCTCGACTCGTTGGGCCAGAGTCTGGCACTCCCGCACTCCCTCAGCCACGCCCACCCACAGGACGCGCGGCCGGGCAAGCCCCGGAAAGGCGCCGAGGCCGTGGAAGGCCAAGGTGAACGGACCCACCGCTTCCACCGCTTCGGCAAGGGCGTCCTCCACGCTCGCCAGCACCTCCATCGGGACTGCTCCAAGGAACTTAAGCGTGAGGTGCAGGTTCGGGGGCGCCACCCACGCCACAGAGCGGGAGAGCGGCCGGATGCGATCGAGCTCGGCGCCGATCGCTTCCCGGAGTGCGTCGTCTATGAGAACGGCCACAAAGGACCGAACGTGAGCGCTCAGCGGGACTCCTCCAGGAATTTCAGAAAGTGCCTGAGCTCGGCCTTCCGCGCCGGATCCCTTTCCAGCCTGAGCGCTCTGCGAAGATCCTCGAGCGCCCCGCCGTGGTCACCCTGGAGCTCTCGCGTGAGGGCGCGGGAGGCCAGGGCACGCGAGTCGGCCTGAGGAGCCGGGGCACGCGGCGAAGGTGGCGCCTGTGGCGGGCGACGAGCATCGGGCTCAGGCGCATCAGGACTCGGAGTCGCCGCGACCGGGGCCGAGCCGCCCAGCAGGCGCTCGATGACCGCGCGAATCTTGGCCTTCACTGCGGAATCGGATTCCAGCTCAAGGGCTCGCTGGTAGTCCACCAGGGCGGCGGCCGGATCCCCCTGCCGCTCGCGTGCTATGCCCCGATTGTAGGCCGCGCGAGGGTTCTCGAGGTTCAGCTCCAGCGCGCGGGTGTAGTCGGCCACCGCCGCGGCGAGGTCACCCCCGGCGAGGTAGGCATTGCCACGGTTCGTATAGATCTCCGGGTCCTCAGGGCTGAGCTCGAGCGCCCGGGTGTAGTCGGCCAGGGTGCCGTGGAAGTCTCCGAGCTTGAGCAGGGCATTGGCGCGATTGTTGTAGGCTGCGGCGACGGTGGGGTTGGCCTCGATGGCCTTGGTGTAGGCCTCTACCGCGCCGCGGAAGTTACCCGCCTTGTACCGCGCGTCGCCTCGATCGAGGGGAGTAGAGGCTGCGCAGCCTGCCAGGAGCAGGAGGAGCAGCGCCCCTCTGATCTGCGCACTGCCAGTTACGCGCATCGGTCTGCCCCCCGCGCCCCAACGAGCCATCGGCGCAGCAGGTCGAGGGCCCTGTGCGCCGCCTGCCATTTGACGGACTCGCGGTCACCGGTGAAGTGGAAGCGCCGGGACGACAGCCCATCCGGAGTGGCCAGGGCGATGTAGACGGTGCCCACGGGCTTAACCGGGGTGCCGCCCTCAGGACCCGCGATTCCTGTAATAGCCAGGCCGAGCTGAGTCGCGCTCTGGCGGCAGATGCCTCGGGCCATGGCCTCTGCCACCGGGGCACTCACCGCGCCGTGGGCCGCCAGGAGCTCGCTCGGCACGCCCAGAAGCTCTTCCTTGGCGCGGTTGGAGTACACCACCACGCCCCGCTCGAGGTAAGCCGACGAGCCCGGGATGGTGGTGATCCGGTGGCCGAGAAGCCCGCCCGTGCAGGATTCGGCGAGGCCGAGCGTCAGGTGCCGCTGGGTGAGGAGCCGTCCGACCACCGCCTCCAGGTTTTCCCACTCGCGGCCGTAGCAATCGGCGCCCAGCGCCGCAGTGATCTCAGCCTCAGCCTCAGTTAGGGCCGCCTCCACGACGGATAGCGAGGGGCCGCGTGCCCGAAGCCGGACCCAGACCTCACCCCCGACCGGCAGGCAATCAACGGCCACCGGGGCCTCGGGGCCGAGCCAGCCGCCGAGGCGCTCCTCCACGGCGGCAAGATCGCACCCCACAGTCCGGAGCGCCCGAGCGAGCGTAACTCCCTTGTCGCCGAAGTGCTCGCGGGCGAACGGAACGAGGTGGAACCGCACGAGATCGGCCAGGGCCCCAGAACGTGGCGGGAGCACGGCCACGGCAGACTCACGAGCCCCGAGCACCCAGCCGGGCTCACCGTCTTCCACGGGCCAGAGGGTGGCGCCTTGAGGGACCAGCGCTAGCCGGTCGAGCCGCCTGGGCCGCGGCCGATCCTGCCGGGCGTAGGCTGCCTCCAGCGCGGCAAGGAACCGTTCGTTGAGAACCAGGCGGGTTCCGGTAACGCGCGCGAGCACCCGGCGGACTACCTCGCCGGTTGAGTCGCCGCTAGCGCTCAGGATCACCACCAGCCCGTAGCCCTCGGTCCCCGAGCGAAGCGCAGCCTCCAGGGCTGCCTCCTCGGCCTCCACCACGCCTCGAGACGCCACCGGAATCCCCTCGGCAGAGAGCGCCAGAGCGACCCGATGCCCAGCCTCGTCCAAGGGCGCAATGACGGAGCCTGGGCTCACGGTGAGGATGAGGCTCCCGGTCATGCGCTCCCCCCGACCAGCGCGCGGAGCCCCCAGAGCAGCGCCAGGGTGTAGGCGCCGGCGATGAGATCGTCGAGCATGATACCAAGCCCCCCAGGCAACGACTCGCTCCGGCTGGCTGGAAACGGCTTCAGGATATCCAGGAGCCTGAAGAGGACGAAGGCCGACAGGAACAGGACGAGCTCACGTGGGAGCGCGATCACGGAGAGAAACATGCCGGCAACCTCATCGACCACCACCAGGTTCGGATCCTTCCGGCCGAGCAGCCGCTCGGCGCGGCCCGAGGCCCACCCACCCAAGATGGTCAAGACGAGGAGAGCCAGAGCAAGCCCGAGTGGCGAGAACGGGACGATCCACAGGATCGCCAGAGCCAGGAGGCTTCCGGCGGTGCCCGGCACGACGGGCACATACCCCACGCCGCCCGCAGTGGCGATGAAGAGCGCCACCCGGTCTAGTGCCGTTCCAACTATTTGTGACGACTTTCGCGCTGCGCGCAGTCGCGATGGTTGTCGTAAACGCAAGCAGGTAACAGTCGGCCCAACAAGTTGGAACGGCGCTAGGAGGCCAATCGCTCAGCTCCGCCCCGAGATTCCGCCACACCGACGAGCTCGTATCCCTCCACCTCCACGATCCTGATGCGCGCGAACCTGCCGGGGACCAGGTGCTGATCGCGAAGGTAGACGATCCCGTCTATCTCAGGTGCCTGGCCGGTCGTGCGCCCCTCCCAGGAAAAGGCCGGATCCTCGCTCGGTCCATCCACCAGCACGGTCTGAACGCTTCCGACGAGTGCCTGCTGCCGCTCCCACAGGATCCGGTCCTGGTATTCCTGGACGAGGTGGGCTCGCTCAGCTATCACCTCGGGCGCCACCTGGTCGGCGATCCCGGCGGCAGGCGTCCCTTCTTCCGCGGAGTAGCTGAAGACCCCGAGCCGGTCGAAGCGGACCCCCTCGATGAACTCCAGCAGATTCTGAAACGCTTCCTCGCTCTCCCCCGGGAACCCCACCAGCACCGTGGTCCGAAGTGTGACCCCGACAATGGCTTCGCGAACAGCCTGGACGAGCTCCCGCATGCGCCGAGCCGTGACGCCGCGGCGCATGGCGCTGAGGATCCCATCGTCGGCGTGCTGGATCGGCATGTCCACGTAGGGGACAAGCCGCGCTTGCCGCCACTTGGCCATGAGCCGATCGTTGATGTGAGCGGGGTGGAGATACATGGGGCGAATCCATGCAATCGGTGTGTCCGAGAGCGCCAGCAGCAGATCTCCGATGTCCCCGTTGGCGGGGAGATCCTTGCCATAGGCGAGAGTGTCCTGGGACACCAGGATCGCTTCCTGAACTCCTCGCCGCGCCAGCCCCTCCACCTCGTCCACGATGTCCGCCAGCGGGCGGCTCCGATGGCGTCCGCGAAACTGCGGGATCGCGCAGAACGCGCATTCCATGTCGCACCCTTCGGCAATCTTCACGTAGGCGTACGGGCCCGGCTGGCTGAGAAGACGCGGGGTCTGGGCGTCGTAGAGATAGCCTGGCGGGGCGTTGGTGGCCCAGTCCTGACGGCCCGCCTCCTGCCGAACCAGATCCACGATCCGCTCGAGCCCGGCGGTGCCCAAGATCCCGTCCACTTCAGGAATCTCCTCGAGGATCTCTCGCCCGTAGCGTTGCGGGAGGCAGCCGGTCACGATGAGCGAGCGCGCGCGGCCTCGGCCCTTGAGCCGGGCCAGCTCCAGGATGGTGCCGACCGACTCCTCCCGCGCGCGGTCAATGAAGGCGCAGGTGTTGACGATAAGGCAATCGGCCTCCGTCGCTCGGGCGACGGCGGCGAAGCCTGCCCGGTTCAGCATTCCGAGCATCAGCTCAGAATCGACTTGGTTCTTGGGACAACCGAGGGTGGTGAGGTGAATCTTCATGGCGTCGAACGCCCTCAGCGGATGAGGACTGCCACGGGCTTCCCCCTGTCAATCACGACGACCCGCTCGCCCTTCCTGATCAGCGCCAGGTAGTGGGTGAGGCGGTTTTTTCAGCTCCCGAACCCCGATGATACGCATGTGGCCATTATAGCCACATGACCTTTACTATCAAGGCACCCGCTAAACAGGTTAGCCCGGAGTGCTGGTCGACGTTCCACCGCTCTGGGAGGCAGGCGAGTCTCCTCGGAGGCGTGAGGCGACTGTGCTGTGTCTGATGACTGTCTACTGGGCCATGAATCCCCCGTCGACGATCATCTCTGCTCCGGTCATGAACGACGACTCGTCGGAGGCCAGAAAGAGGGAGGCATACGCGATCTCGCGGGGATGGGCGATGCGGCCCAGGGGAATGGCAGCCTTGAACTCCTCCCGGAGCGCTCGGGTGAGGTAGGGGGCCTGCATGGGCGTATCAACGATGCCGGGGTGGATGATGTTCGACCGGATGTTGTCCTTGGCGAACTGGATCGCGAGTGACTTGTTCAGGGAGATCAACGCGCCCTTGGCGGCGGTGTAGGCGTCCTGAGCCCGGGTGAAGCCGGCCAGGGCCGAGACCGATCCGACGAGGATGATGGAGCCCCCGCCGGCCTTCTTGAGGTGAGGGATCCCGTACTTGGTCACCCAGAACGCGGACTTCAGGTTGATGCCCATCACCCGGTCCCAGGCCGCCTCGTCGGTTTCGAGAACTGAGCGGTCGCGGTCTTTCCAGAGCACGCCGGCATTGTTGTAGAGAACATGGAGGGATCGAAAGGCTTGCACGCCTTCCTCGACCATCCGCTTGACGTCCTCCTCCACTGCCACATCTCCGACCGCGGCCACCGCCTCGCCGCCCGCCCGCTTCACCAGCTCCACGGTCTCATTGGCCGCGTCCCGGTTGATGTCAGCCACCACCATCCGCGCCCCGTGCTCGGCGAAGAGGAGCGAGGCTTCACGCCCCATTCCCATCCCCGAGCCCGTGATCAGCGCCACTCTACCCTGAAGCCTTGCCATCACACCTCTGCGGAGCGACCCGGCGCATCAGTAAGCTCCTTAAATTCGCTCGAAGTTCCGAATCAGCGCTTGTAGGCGTTCACCGTGGGTGCGTTGAAGTACGCGAACTCGCGTCCCATGGCCACCTGACCCGCGAGCCACTGCTGATGGTGATGGAGCACCCCTGCTGGGCGGAGCACCCAGCGCGGCGCCTCCTCGATGGGATCTCCCTCCTCGGTGTAGACGTCGCAGAAGACAAGGGCAGTCTTGGGGAGCCAGGGAATCAGGCGGAGCGTCGAGAGGTCGGGTGAAATCCGCTTGGAACTCGCCGCTCCGAACACACTCCTTGTTGAACGCCCCGAGAGTATGGGCGTGGCTTGAGAACGACAGACCACAGGATTTTTGGCTGGCATGACACAACGAAGTGTACCAGAAGTGCCGCACTTCCAACGAGCCGCTAGGTCGAGCGGTAGTTGCCGAACTGGAGCGCGATCCCCAGGTCCCTCTCCCGAAGCTTGGCAATGACGGCCTGAAGGTCGTCCCGGCTCTTGGCCGTGACGCGCACCTGATCCTGCTGGATCTGAGCCTGCACCCTGAGCTTCGTATCCTTGATGAGCTTGACGATCTCCCTGGCCTTCTCCCCCGGAATGCCCTGCTGCAGGCCGATCCTCTGGCGGAGGGCCCCGCCAGCCGCGGCTTCCACTGCTCCGTAGTCCAGGGCCTTGAGCGGGACACCCCGGCGGTGAAGCCGGGACTGGAGGATGTCCACCACGGCCCTGAGCTTCATGTCGTCGTCGGCCAACACGGTGAGGGCAGTCTTCTCAACCGTGACCTGGCAGCGTGAGCCTTTGAGATCGTAGCGCTGCTGGATTTCCTTGGTGGTCTGGTTGACCGCGTTGGTCACTTCCTGCATCTCCACCTTGCAGTACACGTCGAAGGAGTTCTCGGCTGCCACGCTTACTTCACACCAAATAACTTCTGATCACGCGAATCAAGCATGATCTGTTCGATTACGTCCGGCTTCAACGCCTTTCGCTCAATCTTGTTGCGGATCCTATCGCGATACACCTCCAGGATCCTGTCCTCGTCGAACTTGTTCCTCATCCGCAAAATGGACGCAAGAGTACGCGAAACTGAAACCCGGTACCGCTACGTCCTTTGACCCTTGTACAGACTGAAAAGGTACACCACGTCTTCGTCTCTGATCGGATCAGCCTTAAGGTATCGGTACGAAAAGGGTCCCCTCCTCGTCTGAAGAGTGTCGGTACCGCCAAACGGTCTTTCTTGGACGTATTTCGGGAGTCGGGATCTGGCCGAGCCAGGCCGTCGCCGAGTGTTCGCTCGGATATCTCTGGACCGACACGCCAAGAACCTTCAACTTTGGACAGGCAGACATCCTCCCATATATGAACGCTTTCACGTCCTCCTCGCTCATACTGACGAGTCGACTCATTGCTTCACTTCTCTCTCAAGCGCCTTTGGAACAGCCGAATAAGCTCCTCAGCACGCCGAATGCTTTCCCTAATAATACTCTCGAAGTTCCTAGGATCATACGGGGTCTGGGGGCTTGGTACGGCGTACGGGGAATAGTCAGCTTCGTCCCTGAGATTGCGTAGCTCTTTCAGCGCATTCCCTGCCCCATGTTCTGCTCGTACTAGCTGGTCTATCTCCCTGGTCAACGCGCCGTGATTATCCTGATCCTAGCGCTTGATAGTGGGCTATTTTGAATCACTTGTGCCATAATACTGGCACGGCGCTATATTTAGGAGCCCCGTAGACGCATCACTTTCCAGTTGACGTGACCTGATGCGTCCTCTACACTCGCATCATAAGGAGGTGATGCGAGCATGGTTAGGGCGACAGAAGGGGAGCGAGAAATCCTGCGCCAAGCCGCTGAGGGCGCGGCGGCCATCTTGCCCAAGCTAGAGCAGGATCGGGCCGATCTCGATGACCGGATCGCCTCTCTCAGGGCCGCGATAGCGGCTTGGGAGGCTATCTCGGGGAAACGACCGAGGAAGTCGCCTACCCCTGCCTCGGCTGAATCAGCTGAAGCGATACCCTCTCATCCGATCAAGCGCGGACAGGTTGCCCAGCACATTGACGCCATCCTAAAAGCGGGTGGTGACTACGACGAACCGGACCTGAGAAAAGCGATCTTTGACAGGTTCAATGTGGTCTATGGGCGCCCCACGATCTACTCGGCATTGCGTCGAGGCCGCAAGATCGGGAGATATGAACAAAAAGAGAAGCGCTGGAGGATGAAGGTTGCGTGAACAACAAGAGGCCGTGATCGGCTTTTCCAGATCACGGCCCCCGTGCCCCCGTAGCTCAGCAGCAGGCTCAGCCATAGAGCACCCGCCTACTGAGCGGAAGGTCGCGCGTTCGAGGCCCGCCGGGGGCACCAATTTCAACGGGGTATCCGGTGCGTCAACACCGAACACCCCCAACCCCGACACACCCCGCAGAGAGGAGTCGGGATTGGGGCCGCTAAGCCTCACTTTTTTATCACTCTTGCGTGGGTGCTTGTCAAGGGTAAAGGCAAGGCCCACCATGAACGTCCTGAACCCCGAAAGGAAGCTGGCTATTCTCTCCGCATTGGTAGAAGGCAACTCCATGCGCTCTATTTCCCGCATGACCGGTGTCCACAAAACAACCATCTTGCGCTTGCTCAAGGAAGTGGGCGATAACTGTGTCAGGATTCTCGATGAGCGGATGCGCAGCCTGACCTGCCGCGTCATCGAGGGTGACGAGGTCTGGAGTTTCGTCAAAAAGAAGCAGCGGCGGCTGACCGCCGAGGAAAAGCTGAATCCCGAGTTTGGCGACCAGTACGCCTATATCGCCTTGGACCCGGACACGAAGCTCGTCCCGGTGTTCGTCGTCGGCAAGCGGGACGGTGCGACCACGTTCCGCTTCGTCCAGCAGCTTCGGCATCGGCTCGCCAATCGCATTCAGATAAGTACCGACGCCTTCCGCCCCTATGTGGAGGCCGTGGAGAGCGCCTTTGGGGCGGACATCGAATACGCGCAGTTGACCAAGGTCTACGAGGCCGAGAACCCAGGCCCTGGGTGCTATAGTCCGCCCAAAGTCACTGGCGTCCAGGTTACAGAGATCGCCGGCCGACCGGAGCCGAAGAAGACCTGCACGTCCTACGTCGAGCGGAACAACCTCACCATCCGCATGCAGCTTCGGCGCTTCACGCGACTGACCAATGGGTTTAGCAAGAAGCTGGAGAACCTGAAGGCAGCTCTCGCTATTCACTTCGCTCATTACAACTTCTGCCGGATTCACGGCTCGCTCCGCGTGACCCCGGCGATGCCGCCAGGAGTCACGGACCGCATCTGGAAGTTGGAGGAACTGCTATGAGGGCGCAGAAGGAGCGCAAGCTTGACGGCACTCCCAAGCTGGGCGAGAAACTCCGTATCGGCGGCACGATTGTTCATTTTGGTCGTGCTGAGCGCTTGTATCCGCACTGGCCGATCCCGACCTGTATCATTGTCGATGGACCATACGGGATCAGCGGATTCCCCGGTGACCCGCCCAGTCATCGGGACTTGCCCGACTGGTATGCCCCTCATGTCGCCGCGTGGTCACGGTACTCCATGCCACAAACGACCTTATGGTTCTGGGGCACGGAAATCGGCTGGGCGGTTGTTCATCCGCTGCTAGATCGACATGGCTGGGAATATCGCTCGTGCCATATCTGGGACAAAGGACTGACCCACATCGCCGGGAACGCCAACTCCCTCACGCTTCGTAAGTTCCCCGTCGTGACCGAAGTCTGCGTCCAATACGTCAAGGCGGCCCGCTTCTCCGTGAACGGTCGACAGCTGTCAATGCAAGAGTGGCTTCGATACGAATGGGAAAGATCCGGCTTGCCATTGACGCTCACTAATAAAGCGTGTGGAGTCTTAAACGCGGCGACCCGGAAATACTTCACCAAGTGCCACCTTTGGTACTATCCCCCCGTCGATGCGTTTGTTCGCTTCGTTAAATACGCCAACAAGCATGGCCGGCCTGAAGGGCGCCCCTACTTCAGCGTGGATGGGACGCGGCCCCTATCGGGCGAAGAATGGGCGAAGATGCGCGCAAAGTTTCACTGCGAGGTCGGCGTCAACAATATCTGGCGCGAATCACCTGTCCGTGGCGAAGAGCGGATTAATGGATTCAGGTCGAGCATGCAGTGGAAGTATGCGAGTCTCCACGGGAGCCAAAAGCCGTTGCGCCTGATCGAGTTAATCGTGCGGGCCAGCACCGATCCCGGAGACGCAGTGTGGGACCCGTTCGGCGGCCTTTGTACGACGGCCGTTGCTTGTCTCAGAGCGGGCCGCCGTTGCTTCAGCGCCGAGATCGTTCCCGAGTTCTACCTCGCCGCCAAAGAAAGGGTGGCCGCGTATGGCAAGGCCGTCAAAACCAGGACGCGTTGAGCCGACCAAGTGGGAACATTATGAGTTATGGAGGCGGGTAATCGAAGCCATCCATGCGCTGCCACTTCATTTCAAGTCAGCGACCGTCATAGAAGGGATGCTCGTCACGGACATATTCACCCTGAACGCTGCACTTGGAGCAACAATAGAAGAGCAGGTCGTGGCCACCCTCAATGCCCTGCGTCCAGTATGGGATCCGGACAAGAAACTTCAGACTTTTGGCTTCGTGAGGCAAACGCAGACGTTCCCTGATGTGCTGCTTAGAAGAAAGACTGACGGGCAATAGATTCTGATGGGGATCGAACTTAAGGGCTGGTATATGCTCGCGAAGGAAGGCGAACCGAGCTTCAGATTCACGGTTAACGCGAACGCATGCAATCCCTGGGATTTGATCGTCGTCGTTCCGTGGGTTCTCTCAAATGTTTTGTCCGGCTCGCCCGTCGTCCATCCGGTATTCATTGACCTTACCCGGTATACTGCTGAGCAGCGGAACTATTATTGGCAATACGAGCGCGAAGCTAAGGGCGACCTCGGCGTAATCCTTGCGGAAGGTGCCACCACCTATCCCGTCAAGAGCGACAAGATTTCCGACAAGGCCAAGCATGATCCGAGCAGCAACTTTGGCCGACTGGCTCGGTACGGCATCATGGAAGCGTTCGTCAAAGCCACGATGAATACGCCTGTTCGAGGCTTGCCAGCCCATCAATGGTTGGCATTTTTCAAGCGCGGGATCAAAGAACCCGATTGAAAATAGCCCAGTACCTAGCGCTTTATCATAAAGACTGTCGCCCGCGCGGCGTGGTAAGCTCCATAGTATGCACGGGATACGGCGCCGCGCCGCGCCGCACCAACGGGTCCTTGCTCTTAGCGAGGACTCTCGCGGCTTTGATGAAACCCGTGGCCAGGGCGAATCTGTCCCTGACTATGCTGGTAACTGCGCGCTCTAACCACCTTGCATCCAACGTCTCCACATCCGTCAGCGAACGCAGCAGGGCACACTGGGACGACGAGAGTTTCTCGAGCAGCTTCTTGGAAGCGTCCGCCGGCATGCCGCGGCCGATTGTCACCGACCCGGATCGAGGGGGACCACGGCCACACCTGGCGGCGGTGTGAAGACGAAGAGCTCATCACCCAGTGTCGGGTTGACCCCGATCTCGGTGAACTGCATGGTCACGGTGTTGTCGAACTGGTCGTAGAGCACGGCCTTCCGCACCAGGTACTGCTCTCGGTCCACGGAGAGGATGAGGCGCGTGAGCACCGCGGTGGGCACCTTCGGCCTCAGGTCGATCAGCGGGTTCCCCGCCTGGTCCACCTTGAGCGGGTTCAAGAAGCGGACCGTGAACTCCTCCCGGACGCGCCCCAGTCCCGCCAGGAAACTTCCCGCGGGACCCGCGAGGGCCCGCGGCGCATCGCCTACGTTCACCTGATTCAGCTCCGGCGTGTACACCCAGATCGAGGTCCCGTCGGAGACAATCTGCTGAGGCGAGGGAGTCTGGTACTCCCACCGCATCCTCCCCGGCTTCTTCAAATAGACGACCCCCTCGGCCTCGATGGTCTGCCCGAAGCTCTTGTTGAAGGCACTCTGGACGAACTCGGCGCGAAGGGTAGTGATCCGCGCATAGGTCGACTCGAGCCTGGCCACCACCCCATCGAGCGTGAGCGCCGAGGCGAGGCTGGGGAAAAAGATCAGGACGAGACCAATGACAGCTCGGCCAAGAGGTGCACTGGCTCTCCTCATATGCCTAGAGACTGCGGCCCTGCCCGAGCCTGTTGAGATAGTCGACGCCGACCAGCACCTCGCGGGGCTTGGCGCCGTCGCCGGGGCCGATGATGCGGTCCTGCTCCATCATGTCGATAAAGCGCGCCGCCTTGGGGTAGCCCAGGCGCAGCCGGCGCTGGAGGAAGGAGATGGAGGCCTGCCGCTGCGCGATCACCAGCTGGACGGCATCCCAGTACATCTCGTCTCGCTCCGTGCCCTCCCCACCTCCGACCCTCCGCTCCTCGCGGCCAAGCTCAACCTCCTCGTACACCGCCGCCCCCTGCGTGCGGAGAAAGTCGCAGACCGACTGGACTTCTTCCTCGGAGACCCAGGCGCCGTGGATCCGGAGCTGACGAGTGGCGCCGGGCGGCACGAAGATCATGTCGCCACGCCCCAGGAGCTGCTCGGCGCCGTTCGAGTCCAGGATGGTGCGAGAGTCCACCTTGGAGACCACCTGAAAGGCGATCCGCGCGGGGAAATTGGCCTTGATGAGGCCGGTGACCACATCGACGGACGGCCGCTGGGTCGCGACGATCAAGTGGATTCCCACGGCCCGGGCGATCTGTGCCAGGCGCACCAGAGAGTGCTGCACCTCCCCCGCCGAGGCCATCATGAGGTCTGCCAGCTCATCCACGACCACCACCCAATACGGAAGCCGCTCCGGCGGCTCGACCTCTCGGTTGTAGCTCTCGATGCCGCGGGCGCGACGCCCCGCCAGGAGGCCGTACCGCTCGTCCATCTTGGCCACGATCCAGCGAAGGCGCGCCGAGGCCTCCCGGGCGTCCGTGACCACCGGTGCCATCAGGTGGGGGGTCCCTTCGTAGACGCCAAGCTCCAGCCGCTTGGGGTCGATCATCAAGAAGCGCACCTCAGCCGGCGTGGCCTTGAAGAGGATCGAGCAGATCATGGCGTTGATGCTCACCGACTTCCCCGTCCCGGTCGCGCCGGCGATCAGGAGGTGCGGCATTGTCGTGAGGTCCGTCACGTACGGTTGCCCTGTGATGTCTTTCCCCAGACCCAACGGGAGCCTCCCTCTGGCCTCCACGAACTCGGTCGAGGTCATGACCTCTCGGAGGTAGACCGTGGCCGGCGCCGGGTTCGGAACCTCGACCCCCACCGTCCCGCGCCGCGGGATGGGCCCGACCACGCGCACGGCCGCAGCTTTCATCCCCAGAGCCAGGTCGTCGGCGAGGTTCACGACCTGGTTCACCTTGATCCCCGGGGCTGGCTCGAACTCATAGGCCGTGATGACAGGCCCGGGGTTCACCTGGACGATGCGCCCCTCCACGCCGAAGTCTTCGAGCTTCTTCGTGAGGACCTCGGCGTTCGCCTGTAGCTCCTCCCGGCTCCACTTGAGCTCGGTGAGGACCGGGGCCTTCAACAGCGCCACGGACGGGAGCTGAAAGGCGGATCCCTGCCCGTCGCCAAACTCGAACGTTTCCTTCCAGGTGAGCTCCCTAGCAGGCGCGGCCCCGTCAGGTCTCACCGGTCCCGCTCCGAGGGCAGGAAGAGGCTCAGGGGAAGCTGCCGGCTCGGCGATCCGAGCCGGGGCGACAAGGGGGGGCTCCGTCGGGACCGCCTGAGACACTGCCCGGGGCGCTCTCTTTCCGAACAGCCGGCCAAGCCTGGCCCTCAGGCTCCGGGAAAGGATCGCGTACGGAACCTGGGTCAAGCAGAGAAGCCCCACGGGGATCAGGGTCACCAGCAGCAAGACCGTGCCGACCTCGCCCACCGTGCGGTCCAGAAGCCTCACCAGGCTCCAGCCCACTATGCCTCCGCCCAAGGCGGGAGACTCCTCAACGGCGGGGGCGGCCCACCCCATGAGCCCGGTGACGCTGGCGAGAAGGAGGACGAAGCCGACGATACCAGAAAGCCCGGTGGCCAGGCGCAGACGGAAGAACGCGGTCAGCCCGAAGTGGATCAGGCCCAGAGGGAATAGATAGCTGGCGTAGCCGAAGGCCCAGAAGAACGCCCAGCTCAGCCAGATCCCGACCATCCCGACCGGGCTCAACTGATCGGCTGGGGGAAGGGAGGGATCGAAGGTGGCCAGAGCGAACATCCAGAACCCGGCAAGGGCCAGGGCCAGGATTGCCTTCACCTCCTTCTGCCACCGGGGGGCTCGTTGTCCGCTCTTCTTCTTCATGCCTCCCTATCACACCTCCAAGATAATTGGGAGGACGATGGGCTTGCGCTGAAAACGTTGGTTGATGAACCGGCGAACCGTGCTCCTCACCAGCGACCCCAGGAGCGCTCCGTCAACCGGAGCTTCCGGATCGCACTCGGCGAGGGCCCCACGGATCGCCGCCTTGACTTCCGCCAGGATCTCTTCCGACTCCCTGACATAGACGAAGCCGCGCGAGGCGATCTCAGGGCCGGCCAGGAGCTCCCCACTCTGCCGGTTCACCGTGAGGGCTACCACCACCATGCCGTCCTGGGCGAGGAGCTGGCGGTCGCGCAGTACCACGGCGCCCACATCCCCAATGCCTTTGCCATCAACAAAGACCCGGCCGGCGGGGAACCGTCCGAGCAACCGGCCGGAGGTCTTGGTCAACTCCACCCCGAGGCCGTCCTCGATGACGAAGATCCGGTCGCGGAGAAGTCCCACTGACTCGGCCAAACGGCCGTGGGCGACCAGGTGTCGATACTCCCCGTGAACCGGAATGAAGTATCGCGGCCGCGTCAGATTCAGCATGAGCTTCAGGTCCTCTTGGCAGGCGTGACCCGACACGTGCACGAAGGCCACATCCTCCCAGAGCACCTCGGCACCCAGGCGAAAGAGCTGATTGATGACCCGGCCCAGCGGCCGCTCGTTGCCAGGGATGATCCGCGCCGACAGGACCACCAGGTCCCCCTCTTCGACCTGCATGGTCTTGTGCTCCTCGGCAGCCATGAGCGCGATGGCCGAGTTGGGCTCCCCCTGGCTCCCGGTGGAGAGGAGGACCTGCCGGTGCGGAGGCAGTTCGGCGAGCTCCTCGAGCCCCACCAGCGTGCCTGCCGGTACCCTCAGAGACCCCAGCTCGGTGGCGATCCGCACGTTCCCCACCATGCTCATGCCGAGCAGGGCGACTTTCCTGCCGAAGCGGGCAGCCAGCTCCAGCACCTGCTGTATCCGGTGGATGTGGGAAGCGAAGGTCGCGAGGATAATCCGGCGGGGAGCCTTCTCGAAAAGTGTCGCCAGGGATTGCCCCACCTCCGACTCGGAATGGGTGTGACCTGGGCGCTCGACGTTGGTGGAATCCGAGAGGAGAGCGAGGACCCCCCGCTCCCCGATCTCAGCGAACTTCTGGTAATCGACAGGCTTGCCGTCGATGGGTGTGGCGTCGAGCTTGAAATCGCCAGTGTGAACCACCGTCCCCACGGGGGTCTCGATGGCGAGCCCGATGCCGTCCACGATGGAGTGGGTGACGCGGATCGCCTCGACACGAAAGGAACCCACCTCGATGACCTCGCGCGGCCGGAGGGGGCGGAGGTCAGCCTGCTCCTGGAGCCCGTGCTCGGCGAGCCGATCGGCTACGAAGGCCAGCGTCAGGGGAGTCCCATACACGGGGACGTCGACCTGGTGGAGGAGGTAGGGGAGGGCGCCGATGTGGTCCTCGTGCGCGTGGGTGAGGATCACGGCGCGAAACGCCCCCTTCTTGCCAATGAGATAGGCGAAGTCAGGGATCACATAGTCGATCCCGAGCATCTCGTCGTCAGGGAACATGAGGCCACAGTCGAGTGCCAAGAGGTCGTCCTCGAACTCGACGAGCATCATGTTGATCCCGATCTCGCCCAGGCCGCCGAGCGGGATCAGGCGGACCGCAGGCTCGGCGGGGAACTCCGGGGGGACGAGCTCGGAGCCACTGGTGGCGGTCACGCGGGGCAAACTCCTCTCAGAATGGCGATTTTCTTATCTTACCACCGGGGTCGCCGGGCCCGAGAATTTCGCCTGACAAGGCCTAGCCGGGCGCCGGGGGCAGGGGCGCCTCCTGATCCAGGCGCTTGAGAAGGGTGTCTCGCACGCGTACAAACTCGGCGCGCTGGGGGACGGGGACAGGCTTCCCCGGCACGAACTTCTCCGAGAGCGCATTCACGAACCGCCCGCGCTTCTTGATCCGGTAGTCAAGGTGCGGACCGGTCGACAAGCCCGTGGAGCCCACGTAGCCGATGACCTGACCCTGCTTGACGTGCCTCCCCCGCCCGAGCCCCTTCCGCACCCGGGAGAGGTGATTGTACATGGTCTCATACCTAGCCCGGTGCTTCATCATCACCGAGATCCCGTAGCCGCCGTTCCAGCCTGCAAACGTGACGACGCCGTCGGCGACGGCGCGGACGGGGGTGCCGGCCGGAGCGGCGTAGTCCACGGCGAGGTGCGGCCGGACACCGCCGAGGATCGGGTGGCGGCGTCGAAAGGTGTAGCCCGAAGTGATCCTGGTGTACTCGAGTGGCGAGCGAAGAAAGCTCTTGCGCATCGAGCGACCCTCGGGGTCGTAGTGGTCAATCCGGCCGTTCTTCGTGGTGAAGGCGAGGCCGCTCAGCCGCTGGCCCTCGTGCTCGTACTGCGCGATCAAGATATTCCCGTACTCGACGAACGTGTCGTCGGCGTAGCGCTTCTCCACGAGGAGGCGAAAGCGGTCTCCAGGCCAGGAATCGGCGGCAAAGTCGAAGTCCCAGGAGAAGATCTGAACGAACTTCAAGACCAGCTGGGGGCCTTCTCCGAGCGCATCCATGCTCTCGAAGAGGGAGGTCTGGATGGTCCCCGTGACCGGCGCCACCCGTACATCCACGGGGATCGAGATCCGGCGGGCGACCCATCGTTCCTGACGCCGCCAGACCTCATAGCGATTCCAGGGAGTGGCTTGATACGCGAGACCGAGCACCCTGCCCTGGTCATTCCGGGTGATCTCGATGCTGTCTCCGGGGCGAACCCGAGTGAAGTCCACGAGGCCCTTGAGCTCGGCAACGACCCGATGGGCCGTGGCGAGATCGAGGCCCTCGCGCAGCAGCACGTCCAGAAACGTGTCACGAGCTTCGATCGTCGCCCGGCTGACCGTGGTGGGCGGCAGTGGCGGAGGGTTCACGAGCGGAGAGGGCGAGCCACCGACCAGCAACCCGGACAGGATCGCCAGAAACACCGTCCGGGGAAAAATCCGCCGCGAGCGAATCCGCACGAGGTTTTCTAACACACGCCCTACTTCCCCACCAAAGTCTTTTCCGCCTCGAACCAGACGGCTACTCGGGCGAACTCGTCAAGCGAGAGCGTTTCCGCCCGGCGGCTCGGGTCGATCCCGGCGGCGCCGAGCCCCGTCCGGGCCGCATCCACGGACACGCGAAGCCCGCCGGCGAGGGCATTGGCCAAGCTTTTCCGACGGTGGCTGAAGGCCGCCTTGACGACCTGATGAAAAAGCGTGTCGTCGGCCAGCGGCACCCGGGGCGAAGGGAGAACGGTCAGATGGACCACGGCCGACTCGACCTGGGGTGGCGGCCGGAACGCGACCGGGGGGACGATCACGGCCACGCGGACATCGCAGAAGAGGTGGCAGAAGACCGACAGGGCGGCGTAGCGCTTGGAGCCCGGGCTCGCGGCGATCCGCTCGGCAACCTCCCGCTGAAACATCAGGACCATCTCCGAGACGGCCGCCCGAGCATCGAGGAGTCGCGCCAGGATCGGCTTGGCGACGCTGTAGGGGAGGTTGCCCACCACGACGACTCGACCCCTCGGGGCCGGCCGGAGGGACGGCAACGCGGTGAAGTCGAACCGGCGCACATCGGCACGTCTGAGCTCAACGTGGGAAAACCGCCTGAGCCGCGGGGCCAGGCGGGCGACAAGCGACTCGTCGATCTCCAGAGCGAGGAGCCGGCCGGCTCGCGCAGCCAGAAGCTCGGTGAGAGCGCCCTCGCCGGGGCCAATCTCAACGCAGAGGTCATCCTGGCCGAGACGGGCCAGGTCCACAACGGCCTGGGCAACTTTCCTGTCCCTCAGGAAGTGCTGGCCGAGGGCTCGGCGCCTCCTCACGGGCTCAGGCATCCCGCTGCTGCAGGGCCCGGAGGTCGGCCAGCAGCGCCTGGTGCACTTCCTTCACCTGGCGTGCGGTCGCCTCGCGGGAGCCGGAGTTGTCGATGACGTAGTGGGCCTGCTTCACCTTCTCGGCGAGCGGCATCTGGCTCCGGATCCGGCTCGCCACCTCGTCCTCAGAAACACCGTCTCTCAGGGTCAGCCGTTTCACCTGGGTCGCCTCGTCACTTACCACGACCACGAGCCGGTCCGTGTTCCTGACACCGCTCGTCTCGACCAGCAACGCCGCATCGAAGATTGCGAGCCCCTCGAACCCTTCCGCGATCAGCCCCTCCAGAATACCGGCGTAGCGGGCGCGGATCTCGGGGTGGGTGATCTCTTCCAGGCGCTTGCGCTTCCCCGGATCGTCAAACACCAGGGCGCCCAGCTTCTTCCGGTCGACCAGGCCGTCGGGTTGAAGGATCCCGCGCCCAAACTCGGCCACGATCCGCTCGTACGCAGCCTCGCCCGGCTCCATCACTTCCCGCGCCAAGAGGTCGGCATCGATGATCAGACAGCCCAGGTCTCGGAAGAGCCGCGAGACCGTGCTCTTCCCGGTCGCGATCCCCCCCGTCAGGCCCACCAGAAGGAACTTGCGCTTCATCGGGGCGCCAGAGTTGACCTCAATGCTGGGCGTGAGGCTTGCCCTCCTTTCCCTTGGACCGCAAAGACTTCAGCATGGGACCAATGTCTCTGAGGAACGCTTCACAGCCTTGAATCTGTTTCTCCACGTACGCCTTGTCGAACTCTGCAAAGGAGACGTAGTCACCTTTCAGGCGGTCCCGAAAGAGACGGTTATAAAGTTGACCGTGATGTCTGGGCAGTCGGCCCGCTTTGATTATTTCCCGGTTGAAGGCTGCACGAACCCCACTGTGCTTCTTGAACTTGTGCCCCTCTTCAAGGAGGAGGGCGCTCACAGCATAGAACAAGGCATAGTACGCGCGGTTCACGGCGAGCGCATGATCCCCGGCCGCCAACTCGCGTCGCGCGGCATTCAGGCTCTCCGCGGCCCTGCTCCACCAATAACGGATCGCCTGCGTTTTGGGGCTTTGGGAGCTCATAAACGAATGCCCCTCTTTTCAATTTCCTCGTGAATGGGCATGGCGGAGACCATGCCGTGATCCCAGGTTTGGCGATCGATGATCAGTTCGCTCAGGTTCGCGTCATACTCAAGATTAATCTCGAAGATCACCTGCGAGATCTGATCTTCTGTTTGGACGTCAAGACGATCTTTCAGCACGACCAGGATGTCCACATCGGACTCATCATCAGGCCTCCCCCAGGCAAGGGACCCAAATAGGACGATCCGATCCACCTCAAACCGGGCCTTCAGCCGGTCACGCGCAGCTTCGAGCGCCGCCCGAAGCCCCACATCTAGCTTCAGGTCCCTGAGACCCTTCCTGGTCATGTTCCCTCCCCTGCGCTATCACGATCACTCTTACTAGGCTCTACGCTCTTCCTTCCTGGTCCATCATCCGTCTCCTTCTTCGTTCTTCCATTTCTTCCACAATATGTTTACCTCTTGCCTCATCTGCCGGGGAGATCGGAAGAAGACTGAGTGTCAGCGCAGCCCGAGCCACCTCCGTCGCTAGTTGTCCTCGGCTGAATTCTGAGAGCACACCATTCTCAGTTACCCAGTCAGCCAAGGCCGCACAACAGTTCCATCTACCCAATGATCCTTCCGTGCAGCGCCTTACAAGCCACAGTACTACGTCGATGATTTGTAGTCCCACCAATAACTTCGATGTCACCTCGATAGGACACCGGTACGTGTCTACTTCCTGCATATCAGTCATCCATGAAAACGGGCTGGTCGAAAACGAAAACCTTGTATGCACCCCATACATTTCCTCCATGGCCCTGGCGAACTGACTCTGTTCATCGTGGATGAATCGGGTTACTTGAAGGCCGGTACCCTCGAGCAGTGTGTGAATACCGCCAACTAACAGACTAAACGCTACTGCATTTGGTGCATCGAGCTCGCTTCTCCTAAACTTCAACTCCGGGAACTCTTCGGTATGGTCCAAGGCCCAGTCCATCGCGTCCAGTAAAAGCTCTTGGACTCTGCGATCCTTAACTTTGTTCTGGATATTCCATCGCAGCCGCCTCAGAACACGACGAAACCCTTCAACATCCCCTCTTTCGTAAACCGACCAAAACTCTTCCTGACTCCGCTGGCTCAGGTTCTCTACGATGACGTGCGCCAAAGATAGCCGGAAAAACCGATTACCGTAGTGCACAGGAGAGACAGCTTGGTTGATCCCACTGTCAAGCAAAGTGTCTACAATTAAATTGTTCCCGGTATTGCCAGATTCATCGGTATACGCAAGGATTGACTCGCTCATGCGTTAGCGCTTCCGATCTGGAAACTCTCCTGAATTCTGCACGTCGGCATCCAGAAACCCAATCTACGTACTCCCGTGAATCTTTGCGGACAGCCGAGACATGGAAATGTCAAACCTCGGACCAGTCGCGCCCGGTCTTGATGTCCACGGTCAAGGGGACGGAGAGGGTCATGGCGGATTCCATGGTCTTGCGGGCCAGGGACTCGAGCGTGGGGAGCTCATCCTCGGGGACTTCGAAGAGCAACTCATCGTGCACCTGGAGCAGCATGCGGCTTCGGAGGCCCCGTGAGCCGAGCGCCTCGGCCATGCGCACCATGGCGATCTTGATCAGGTCGGAGGCGGTGCCCTGGATCGGGGCATTCATGGCCATCCGCTCGGCCGCGCCACGCGCGTTGGGATTGCCGCTGTTCAGCTCGGGGAGGTAGCGGCGCCGCCCGAGCAGCGTCGTCACGTAGCCCTTCTCTCGCGCCTCGGTCAGGGTCCTGTCGAGATACGCCTTCACCTTCGGGTGCCGCGTGAAGTAGTCGTCCAGATACTTCTGGGCGTTCTTTTGATCGACTCCTGCGGCCTGAGAGAGGCCAAAAGCCGAGATGCCGTAAATGATGCCAAACCCGATCCCCTTCGCCACGCGCCGCATCTCCGGCGTGACCGCCTCCGGAGTAGCCCCGAACACCTCCCACGCCGTGCGGGCGTGGATGTCCTCCCCTCGGCGGAAGGCCCCGATCAGTGATTCCTCGCCAGAGCAGTGAGCCAGGACCCTCAAGTCGATCTGGGAGTAGTCGGCGGCGAGGAAGCGCTGGCCGGCTTCAGGGACGAAGGCCTGGCGGATCCGGCGTCCCAGGCCGGTCCTCACCGGGATGTTCTGGACGTTCGGTTCCGACGACGACAATCTGCCCGTTGCGGTGACGAGCTGGTTGAAGGAAGTGTGAATGCGGCCGGTCCGCGGGTGGATCAGCCCGGGCAAGGCATCCGCATAGGTGGACTTGAGCTTGGCCAGGGTGCGGTGCTCGAGGAGTTTGGCCGGGAGGGGGTGGCCCAGGGCCAGCTGCTCGAGCACCTCCGCGTCGGTGGAGTAGCCGGTCTTGGTGCGCTTGACCGGTGGCAGCTTGAGCCTCTCGAAGAGCACCCGAGCGAGCTGCCTCGGGGAGTTGATATTGAACGGCTCGCCGGCCAAGGTGTGAATCTCTCGGGTGAGCCTGTCCAGATCACGCTCGAGCTCCTTGGCAAAGCCCTGGAGGCGCTCGGGATCCACCCGGATGCCGTCGAGCTCCATGCGGGCCAGGACCGGCACGAGCGGCCGTTCCACCTCCTCGTACAGTCCGAGGAGCCCGTGCTCCGCCAGGAGTGCCGAGGCCTCTGACCAGTAGCGCCAGACCCAGCGTGCCCGCTCGCCCGCTCGGGCCGCCACCTCCTCGGCGGGCGCGCCCGCAGACGGAGCAGCCACGGGCTCCTCCCCGAACTGCTCGAGACAGACCTCCTCGAGCGGGTAGCGAGCACGCGCAGAGTTGACCAGATACGCGGCCACGGCCGAATCCTCGAAGCGCGGCAGGGGGAGCCCGCGTGCCAGGATCCACTGAAGCGTGAGCTTCAGGTCGTGACCGATGAGCGGGTGCCCGCCCGGATCCGGGAGGGCCTCGCACACTGGGAGGAAGGCTCGGCCGATGCCCGGGTGAAAGAGGCCCAGGCCGAGAATCACCGGATCCGGCGCCCCTCCCTGCCCCACCCACTCCACCCCGATGGGGTCTCCGGGGGGGAGCTGGCGGAGGCACTCAACCAGCGCTTCAGGAGAGAGGAGGATTCGCACGGCCTCGGCCGGCAGCTCGATTCGCGGGGCGGGGAGCTGGCGGAGAAGGCTTGAGAACTCCAGCTCAGTCCAGATGGCGCGGAGCCGGACCACGTCAGGTTCCTGGCGCTTGAAAGCCTCCATCTCTAAGTCGAGCGGGACCCGCCGACTGATGGTGGCCAGTTCCCGTGAGAGGCTCACCTGCTTTCGGTTGGCGGCCAGAGCCTCCCGAAGCTTGCCGCCGCCCACCAGGAGGAGGTTCTCGTAGACCCGCTCGATGGTCCCAAACTGCCCCAGGAGCTTTCGGGCAGTGGTCTCGCCGATCCCGGGCACGCCCGGAATGTTGTCGATTGCATCCCCCATCAGCGCCAGGAGATCCGGGATCCCGGCCGGCGGTACGCCCCAGCGCTCATGGACCTTGGCCTCGTCGTAGACGACCCGCTCGCCCGTGCGCCCGACCACCGAGAGGACGCGGACCTTGGGTCCGACGAGCTGGAGCATGTCCTTGTCCGCCGTGACCAGGACCAGCTCGACCGGGAGGTTTCGGACTCGATCCACGACAGTCCCCAGGATGTCGTCAGCCTCATAGCCGGCCACTTCGAGGACCGGAATCCTGAGCGCCTCGATCACGGCCTTCACGTGCGGGATCTGGACAGCCAGATCTGCCGGCATCCCCGGGCGGGTCTCCTTGTAGCGCTCGAAGGCTTCGTGCCTGAAGGTCGGGCCCGGCGCGTCCCACGCGACGCCGATGTACTCCGGCTGCTCTTCCCTGAGGAGCTTCCAGAGCATGGTGCCGATGCCGAAGACGGCGTGGGTGGGGACCCCGCGAGACGTGGAGAGGTAGCCGAGGGCGTGGTAGGCGCGGTAGAGGTGAGAGGGCCCGTCGATCAGAAAGAAGCGCGGTGTCATGGCGAGAACACTCGCTCGAAGATCTCCCGCACCTCGGCGGTGCACCGCTTGTAGTCGGCCAGGAACTCGGAGCGGCCCGGCAACCCCAGGGCTTTCGCCACTCGCCGAGGCATGGGACCGGCGATCTCGATGCCGTCGGGCGGACGCCCGCCAAAGAGCCGGAGGGAGGCCGAGACTCTGCGGAGGAAGCGATAATGGTCTGCCAGGACCGAGGCGTCCCGCTCCGAGAGAAGTCCCTGCCTCTCGATGGCCCGGAGCGCAGCAGGGGTGTTCGCGCGCCGAATCGTCGGGCACCGCTCTCCATGGGAGAGCTGAAGCGTCTGGACAATGAACTCGACGTCCACGAGGCCCCCCCGACCATACTTGACGGACAGGCGCCCCGGGCCTTCCTTCCCCAACTCGTGCTCCATGCGCTGGCGGAGGTCGCGGATCTCCTTGAGTTCCGCGCCAGTGAGCGGCCCACGGTAGACAATCTCCCGGACCAGGCGCTGCACCCGGCGCGCCAGGCGAGGGGCACCCGAGACCACCCGGGCGCGGGTGAGGGACTGGCGCTCCCAGAGGTCCGCCCACTCGCGATAATAGCTATCCAGAGCGGCCAGGCTCGATGCAAAGCCGCTGCCCCTGCTGCCCGGGCGAAGCCGGAGATCCACAGGGTAGACCACGCCCGCCGAAGTGATATCGCCCAAGAGGCTCGACAGCCGCTCGACGGCCCGATCGTAGAACTCATGGGCGCGATCGCCATCGTCGTAAATGACGAAGAGGTCGAGATCGGACCCCGTGGTGAGCTCCCGGCCGCCGAGCTTCCCGAGCCCAACGACGACCGCCGGCGCCCACCGCCCGTCGTCCTTGAGGGGTCCCCCACTTTCTTCGCTCAGCAAGAACAGGGCAAGCGCCCAGGCCACATCCACCGCGGCCTCGGCCAGGGCTGTCAGCTCGCGCGAGAACCCTTCGATGGACGTCACGCCCAGGAGAAAGCGCCAGGTAACCTCCAGCTCCTCGGCTTGCTTCGTACGGCGCAGCCGGTCCTTCCGCTCGCCGAGGCTCAACCCCCGAGCCAGCGCCGGAGCGAGCGCGCCCTTGAAGGCGGCCCTGGTCTTGGGCTCCGCCAGTCTGAGGGAATCGGCCAGGCGGGTAAGGAGCTCAGGCTGGAGGGTCAGGAGCTGAGCGAGCGGTTCCCCACGCGCGCAGAGTCGGACCACGTTGCCCATGAGCTCAGGCCGGCGGGCGAGGAGCTCGAGGTAGGCGGTGCGGGGCCCGACGGCGGCCACGAAGCGCTCGAACTGATTGAGCGCCTCATCCGGGTCCGGGCTCTGCCAGAGCGCATCCAGAAGCGTGGGGAACATCCGGTTGAGCGCCTGGGCGGCGGGTGCCGGGTACGGGATCAGGGGCCTGCCCTCCAGGATGAGCTTGAAGTTCTGGCGGGCTCGTTCCGGGTCGGCAAAGCCGGTGGCCCGAAGGGCCGTCGCCGAGGGGATGCGGAACCGCCTGGGCTCGGCGGGCGGCGCCTCGAAGAAGCGTGCGAACGCCCGGTGCACTTGTTGTGTGATGCCTCGGTACCGGGCGCCGAAGGCCTGCGCGGCCCGCGCTGGCGGAAGCATGAAGGCCAGGCGCCGGGCCAGGCGACCGAGCGCCTCCGGGTCTCGAGGGAGCGTGTGGGTCTGGAACTCGTGAAGGATCTGCAACCGGTGCTCGACGGTACGAAGGAAGGTGTAGCCCTCCGTCAGCCTGCGCCCGAGGTCGGGGAAGAGATAGCCACGCTCCGTCAATCGGAAGATCGCGCGGAGCGTGTTGCGCTCCCTGAGCCAGGGATCGTCTCCTCCGTAGAGGAGCTGGAGCGCCTGCACCAGAAACTCCACCTCGCGGATTCCGCCGATTCCCAGCTTGACGTTCAGGCGCTCGTGGCCCTTGGCCCGGAGGGAGAGGTCGATCTCCCCCTTCATGGCCCGAATCTGGGCCACGATCTCTGGGTCCACAGCCGGGCGGTAGACGAAAGGGCGGATCAAATCCATGAACTCACGCCCCACCCGAGCGTCGCCGGCGCACGGGCGCGCCTTGATGAGAGCCTGTCGCTCCCAGAGCTCGGCGCGGTCGGCGAGGTAGGTGCGATAGGTGGCGAGCGAGAGAACCAACGGGCCCATCCGGCCTTCCGGACGCAGGCGGAGATCGACCCGAAAGGCGTGCCCTTCCTCGGTGGGGGACTCGAGCGCCGCCACGATGGCTTCGGCCACGCGTGTGAAGTGCTCGACATTGGGCAGGACGCCGTCGGAGCCGCCGCTGGTCTCCCCATCCTCCGAATACACGAACACCAGGTCGATGTCGGAGGAATAGTTCAGCTCCTCGCCACCCAGCTTTCCCATGGCGATGATGGCGAGGTTGGCCTCGGCGCCGCCCTCCGCCATGGGCGACCCGTACCGGGCCCGGCCCCGCTCCGAGGCCCAGCGCCAGGCCGCCTCCAGGCAGACATCCGCCAGTCGCGAAAGCTCTTCGGTGGTGACCGTGAGGTCGGCATCCCCGAGGAGGTCCCGCGCCCCGATCCGGAGCAGGTGGCGGTACTTGAAGCGCCGGAGGACGTTCCACCAGGCCTCGCGCCGGGAGAACGGAGCGAGGTTTTGCGCCAGCTCGCTCGCCAGCTCGTCGCGAAGACGCTGGCGCATCGTGGCTGGCTCCAAAAGCCACGGCAAGAGCACCGGATGGCGGCGGAGCGTGTCCGCCAGAAACTGGCTCCCGCCGCCAAGGGTGGCCAGCAGCGGAACCGTCCCGGGATGCTCGCGAAGTGTGGCATAAAAGACCGCCCGATCCACCTGACCTGCCAGGCGCTCCAGATTGTTGAGCGCCATGTCGGGATCGGGGGATTCGGCCAGGGCCCGGAGGAGTCGGGGCAGGACGGGAGTTAGCAGATCCGCCTCGCGTGGGCTCGGCGTCAGGCCCGCGAGGTTCCGGAGCGCGCCACGGGGGTTAGCGAAGCCAAGGGCGGCCAGCGCCCGCCGCGCCCGGGCATCTTCGGGAGCCGCCTCGCAGAGCCAACGGCCGTCGCCGATCTCCGACCCCACCCGTGGGGCCCTCCTGTCACTGCTCGGTCCGGACAGCTCCCGCCCCCGGCGGACCCCTCAGACGGCGTCCTCCCCCCGCTCACCGGTGCGGATGCGGATCGACTCATCGACTGGCAGCACGAAGACCTTCCCATCGCCGATCGAGCCGGTCTTGGCCGCGGCGATGATGGTGGAGGTCACTTTCTCCACCATGTTGTCGGGCACGACGATCTCAACCTTCACTTTGGGGAGGAAGTCGATGGTGTATTCGGAGCCTCGGTAGAGTTCCGTGTGGCCTTTCTGCCGGCCGAACCCGCGCACCTCGGTGACGGTCATTCCGACGATCCCGATCCCGGTGAGCGCTTCCTTGACATCGTCCAGCTTGAACGGCTTGACAATGGCCTCGACTTTTTTCATCCGTCCCTCCGCTCAGCGTCCCAGGCGCTTGACCGCTTTCCGATAGAGGGCGACGTACTCCCGCGCCGACGCCTCCCAGGAAAAGTCCTCTGCCATCCCGCTGCGGATGAGCTGACGCCACCGCTCCGGCTGACGATAGACGGCCACCGCCCTCCGCACGGCCTCCACGAGCCCTCCCGCGCTGAAGGCGTCGAACCCGAAACCGGTTCCGGCACCCGTGGCGGGGTCGAACTCCATCACCGTGTCGGCGAGCCCACCCGTCCGGCGCACCACAGGGACCGTGCCGTAGCGGAGGCCGATGAGCTGGCCAAGTCCACAGGGCTCGTAGCGAGACGGCATCAGGAAGCAATCGGCTCCGGCGTAAATCCGTCGCGCCAGCACGGAGTCAAACCCGATCTCCACGGCCACCTGCCCCCGGTGCCGCGCGGCGGCCTCAGCGAGCGTCTGCTCGACCTCTGGCTCACCGGAGCCGAGAAGCACCAGCTGGCATCCCATCTCCAGCAGCTCGGGAAGCGCCGCCAGCACCAGATCGAGCCCTTTCTGCTCGGCCAGGCGCGTCACCATCCCGAGCAGTGGGGCGGACTCGTCCTGAAGCCCCAGCTCTTCCTGGAGCGTGCTCTTGCAGGCCCGCTTGCCCTCCACGTCCTTTGCCGTATAGCACTGGGGTATCTCGGCGTCTGTCGCAGGGTTCCAGACCTCGTAGTCGATGCCATTGACGACTCCAGAGAGATCCCGGGTCCGTTCCTGGAGGACTCCCTCGAGCCCACAGCCAGACTCGGGCGTCTGGATCTCGCGGGCATAGGTGGGACTCACCGCGTTCAGGAGGTCGGAGAACACCAGGCCGCCCTTGAGGAAGCTGATCTTGCCGTAAAACTCGATCCCAGCCGGCGTGAAAAGATCCCAACCCAGCCCGGTCATGGGCATGTCGTAGTGCCAGAACAACCCCTGGTAGGCAAGATTGTGAACGGTGAAGAGCGTGGCCACCGGAGCCAGAACGGGGTCATCCCGGTAGAGGGTCTCCAGGTAGACGGGAATCAGTCCCGTCTGCCAGTCGTTGACATGAATCACATGGGGCGCCCAACCCAACGCGCGGACCGCCTCCACCGCGCCCCGGCAGAAGAAGAGGAAGCGCTCGCAGTTGTCCCAGTAATCGCCATCGGGGGTCGTGTAGAGCCCGTCACGGTCGTAGTAGTGGTCATTCACGAGGAAGTAGACGGGAATCTTCCGCCCCATCCGCCCCTCGAGCAGCGCGCCCTCCACCTGCCGGTCGGCGATCGGCACCTGGACCCTGGAGAGGACGGGAGTCAAGGTGGGCGCGTGCCGTTCGATCCCGCGGTGCTTCGGCATCAGCACCCGGACATCGTGCCCCAGCACCTCCAGGGCTTTGGGAAGCGCGCCCGCCACATCGCCGAGTCCCCCGGTTTTGGCAAAGGGCTCCACTTCAGAGGCAATCAAGAGAATGCGCAAACGCTGAGGCACTGGATCCCCCCGGCGGGATTAACACCAGCATTATCCCCGCCCCCCCGCGGCTTTGTCAACGCCGCGCGGGACTCCCACAACGAGCGGTTTTTTAAACCTGCTCGAGAATGGGGAAGACGAGCGCAGTGATGTGGGAGCTGATCCGCTTGAGGTTCGTCAACACGTCGAGGTGGATCTCGGAGGTCTCCATCGACTCGGCCAGTCCCGCCCGGAGGCGGGCCAGGTGGGATTCCCGTAGTTCACGCTCCCGCTGGCGCACGATCGGCCGCTGATCCAGCACCTCCTGGGCCAGGCCCCGGTCGTTGGCCGCGAAGGTCGCGATGGCGCGCTCCAGGTTCTTGGCGACCATGGCGTGAAAGTCCACGATCTCGGCCTCCCCGGCTTCCGAGAACCGCCGCCCCTGATAGAGCTTCTTTCGGGCCAGCTCCATCAGGTTCTTGTCGATGATGTCGCCGATGTTTTCCAAGTTTCCGATGAACGAGATCAACGCAATCTCCCGACTCGACAGATCGGGGGACATGGTCTCCCGGCTGAGGCGCGTCAGGAAGAGCTTGATCTCCCGCTCCAGGTAGTCCACCTGGTCGTCCCGCCGCTCTACGTCCTCCAGGAGCTCCTGGCTGTTGGTACGGAAGACCGGGATGACGTCGCGGAGCATCCCCTGCACGACGTCGGCTATTCGAAGAGCTTCGCGCGTGGCCTGGCCGAGGGCCAGGGACGGCTGGTCCTGGGAGCGCTCGTCCAAGTAACGAGTCTTGAAGGGGTTCTCGCCCTGCTCCTGGTCGGGGACCAGCACCGTGATCAGGCGCGCCGCGAGGGCGGCGAACGGCAGAAAGAAGGCGCTGATCCCCACGTTGAAGAGGGTGTGGGCGTTGGCGATCTGCCGGGCCGGGGCCGCCGCGCTCCAGGTGACCCACTCGCTGAAGGGACCGATGAAGGGAAAGATGAGCGCCACCCCCAGCACTTTGAAGGCGATGTGGGCCGCGGCGACCCGTTTGGCATCGGTGGTGGTGCCGACGGAGGCGGTCAGGGCCGTTACGCAGGTGCCGATGTTGGCGCCCAGCACGATGGCTACTGCGCCAACAGTCGGGAGAAGCCCCTGGCTGGCCAGCGTGATGGCGAGCCCGATGGTCGCCGCTGACGAGTGCACCAGGGCGCTGAACCCCGCTGCGGCCAGCACGCCGAGCACGGGGCTGTCCCCCAGCGCCATGAAGAGTTGTTGAGCCAGCGGGTTGTCGCGGAGCGGGGCCATGCCTTCCAGCATCACCTTGAGGCCTAGAAAGATGAGCCCGAATCCCAGGAGCGCTTGGCCCATGTCCCGCACCGGACGGCGCCGCGCGAAGAAGATCACCGAGAATCCGGCCCCCACGAGGAGGAGGGCGTAGTCGGTGATCTTGAAGGCGATGAGCTGAACCGTGAAGGTGGTGCCGATGTCGGCCCCCAGGATCACCCCCAGGGTGTGGGCGAAGGGCATGAGCCCCGCGGAGACGAAGCCGATGAGCATGACCGTGGTGGCGGAGGAGGACTGGATGATGGCCGTCGCCAGGGCGCCGGAGAGGACCGCCATGAGACGGCTGCGCGTCAGGCCGGTCAGGAGGGTGTGAAGGCGGCCCCCCGCAGCCCGCTGGAGCCCCTCCCCCGTGAGCTGAATGCCGTAGAGAAGCAGCGCCATCCCGCCGAACAGCGCCAGCAGCACCACGGCTAAAGCCTCGGAGGGGGGCTCACGCCCCCCTTCCGAACCTCCCCCCATCGGCTGCGCGGGCAAAGCCCGCGCTCGGAGACGCGTGAGCCAGATGGGCGGTCTCGTTCAAGGTGATCAGTCGGGGTGGGCGCACGACGGTGAGCGAGGCGTTGTCGACCCTGAGGCGCCAGAGCCTGTTGAGCGAAAGACCCAGGAGGTGGCAGAGGTAGGTGCTAATGACGCCCCCGTGTGAGACCACCAGCACCTCGCCCCCATCCGGATGATTGGCGACAATCTGCTCGACCACAGCCAGCACCCGCGTCGCGACCTCAGCCAGCCGCTCCGAGGCGGGAGGCGGGCAGTCCAACGGAGCCAGAAGCCACTGGAGGTAAGGATCCCCGTCTCCCGCTCGGACCTCCTCCACCGTTCGTCCCTCCCAGGCGCCGAGCGACAGCTCACGGAGGTCATCCAGCACGCTCAGGGGGACGCCGAGCCCTTCTACAGCGATCTCCGCTGTCTCCACGGCGCGCCTGAGGGGGCTCACATAGGCCGTGGCCAGACGCCGGCCGCGGAGCGCCCGACCCAGGGCCAGCGCCTGGCTGCGCCCAAGTTCTGAAAGGCCGACGTCGATGCTTCCCTGAAAGCGCCGGGCGGCGTTCCACACACTCTGCCCGTGACGGGCCAAGAGCAGGGTCATCGCGCGACCTGCCGTTCGATCGCCGCCTGGGCCACCCTCAAGCGGGCCAGGGTCCTGTCCTTTCCCAGGAGCGCCATCACCTGAAAGATGGGGGGGCTGACCGTCTTCCCCGTCAGCGCAAGGCGTGTGGGCTGGGCGAGGTCCACCAACTTGAGCTCCAACTCCCCGGCCAAGCCGCGGTAGAGCGTCTCCAGAACCTCCGGCTCGAACCGCTCCTGGCCCTCGAGGCGCTTCACGAGCACTCTCAGGCGCGGCAGCACCTCCGGGGTGAAGAACTTGCCAACGGCCCGAGGGTCATAGCCTTCCGGCTCGGCAAAGTAGAAGCGCCCATGGTCCACCATGTCGACGTAGGTGGAGGCCCGCTCCCTGAGGCTCGCGGCGACGCGGGTCAGCCATCGCCGATCCTCCGGGACCGGAACCCCGGCGCGCTCCAGAAACGGGACCAACTCCTCCGCCAGCCGCTCAGCCACGGCTTGCTTCATCCAGTGATTGGAGAGCCATTCGAGCTTGGCGCGGTCGAAGACCGCTCCCGCGGCACCCACGTGGGCGAGGTCGAAGTGCTCGATCAGCTCATCCTGAGAGAAGATCTCCTGATCGCCGTGAGACCAACCGAGCCGTGCGAGGTAGTTCACCATGGCTTCGGGAAGGATCCCCGCCTCGCGGAACGCCAGCACCGACGTGGCGCCGTGCCGCTTGGAGAGGCGGCTGCGGTCCGGGCCCAGGATCATGGGGATGTGGCCGAAGGCCGGCGAGGGGTATCCCAGGGCCTGGTAGCAGAGGATCTGCTTGGGAGTGTTGGAGAGGTGGTCGTTGCCGCGGATGACGTGGGTGATCTTCATGGTCACGTCGTCCACCACCACGCAGAAATTGTAGGTGGGGGTCCCGTCCGTGCGGACCAGAATCCAGTCGTCGAGCTGGGCATGATCGAAGCTGACCTCGCCGTGGATCAGGTCCTGAACGACGGTCTGTCCGGCCAGCGGAATCCGGAGGCGGAGGGCGTGGGGGACAGAGGCCGACACCCCTCGGTCCCGGCAGCGCCCGGAATACCGGAACGTCGCGCCGCGGGCCTGCGTGGCCCGGCGCTCGGCTTCTAGCTCATCCGGTGCGCACTCACAGCGATAGGCTTTGCCCTCGGCGAGGAGGCGCTCGGCATGGGCCCGGTAGATCTCCATGCGCTCGGTCTGGCGGTAGCCGGGGGTCGGGGGCCCCTCATCCCAGTCCAGGCCGAGCCACCTGAGCGCGTCGAGGATGGAGGCGATGAACTCCTCCGTGGAGCGTGAGCGATCGGTGTCCTCGATCCGGAGAATGAAGGTGCCCTTGTGGCGGCGCGCGAAAAGCCAGTTGAAGAGCGCCGTGCGTGCGCCACCGACATGGAGGTGTCCGGTGGGGCTGGGAGCGAAGCGGACACGAACCGGCTCAGCCATACACCTCAGCCCCTTTCGCATCAGGCTCAATCTCGTATCTTAACATTGCACGCCGAACGACTCAGTGGAGCCGCGTTACGACCTCGCGCACGGCGCGCCCGACGGTTTCGACCTCGCGCTCGGTGAGCTCGGGGAAGCACGGCAAGGAGAGAACCTCCCGCGAGGCCTGCCAGGCCCCGGGAAAGGCGCGCTCCCCGCCCGGGGACACGCGCTGGAACAGGCGCTGGGCGGAAAGAGGCAGGGGGTAATGATGCGCAGTTCCGACCCCGAGGTCAGCCAGTCCCTTCGCCAGGGCATCGCGCTCGGGCGAGCGAACCGTATAGAGGTGGTAGACATGGCTCGCCGGGGGCCGCTCGATCGGCAATGCCAGGGGCAGCCCCTCGAAGAGGGCGGTGTAGCGGGCGGCGAGCTGGCGCCGGGCCTCGATCCAGCCATCGAGGCGGTCCAGCTTGACCCGGAGGATGGCGGCCTGGAGCTCGTCCAGCCGGCTGGACCAGCCCAGCTCAAGGTGGTGGTACTTCTCCCGTGCGCCGTGATCGCGCAGGAGCCTCACGCGCTCAGCCAGCTCGTCCCGGTCGGTCACTACCATGCCCGCATCCCCGCACGCGCCGAGGTTCTTCGTTGGGAAGAACGAGAAGCAGGCCAAGTCTCCCCAGCTCCCGATGGGCCGTCCCGCATAGGCCGCCCCGACAGCCTGAGCCGCGTCCTCGACGACGGCGACCCGGCGCTCCCGAGCGACCTCGGTGAGCCGGTCCATCGCGGCCGGATGGCCGTAGAGGTGGACGGCCACGATCGCCCGCGTGCGGGGAGTCAGGACGCGCACCACCTGGGCAGGATCGAGAGTGAAGGTGTCGAGGTCGATGTCGACGAAGACGGGGGTGGCGCCAACGTGAAGAATGGTGGAGGCAGAGGCGACGAAGGAGAAGGCCGGCGTGATCACCTCATCCCCAGGGCCGACGCCGAGAGCCCGAAGGGAGAGCGCCAGGGCATCGGTCCCCGAAGCCACCCCAACGCCGTGGCCGACGGCGCACCGGACGGCAACCTCGGCCTCCAGCGCTGCCCCCTCCGGGCCCTTGATGAAGCGCCCGGAGCTCAGCACGCGACCGGCGGCTTCGAGCAGCTCCTCTCGGAGCTGGGCATGCTGGCGGATGAGATCGACGGTCGGAATCATCGGAGCCCTACCGCCCCGGCCCCCCTGCCGAGCTGACCAAGCCCCAGGAGGTTCACCATGAACCGGATCTCGTCATCATCGTCCTCGCGGTCGATGTACTCCACCGCGACGTCGAAACACTGGCAGTGGTAGTTCAGGCCGAAGCGGTTCTCCACGATCGTGTCGGTCCGGATGTCCCAGTTGGTCCCGAAGCGGAAGCTGATGGCACGGGTGAGGCCGGCCGTGAGTTCTCCCCGGATGAACTCGATTCGATCCGGGTCGCTGAAGCGGCTCCCCACGGTGGCGGTGATGTTCCGGATGGTGGTCGTGAGGTCGCTGTTGATGGTCTGGACCCCGTCGCCGTAGACGTCGAAGCTCGCGTCCCCCCGGAACCTCAAGATCCGGTTGGGCTCCACGATCAGCTCGCCCTGAAGATCCCTCAGCGGTCTCTTGTCCTCAAGGAAGTCCAGGGTCTGGTTGAGCTGGAAACGGAGCAGCTCCCACCGCACCGCTTCCTGTCCAGCGTTCGCCACCGTCTTGGCATTGAGCCGGTTAGTGAGCGAATAGGTGATCTGGCCGATCTTCGGAATGTTATCCACTCCGAGGTCGGCCTGCGGAAGTCCGGTGGGGTTCACGACGCCCTGGCCGGCATCGTACTGGGGAATCTTGCTCTGGTTCACGCCCTGGATCAGTGAGTAGTTCACCCGGGGCTCGATCACGTGCTGAAGGAGTGCTATGCCGCCGACCCCGCCCACATCGAAGATCCGGGAGGCGCGGGCCGCCGCATCAGCGCCGAGCTCGCCCAGGAGCCGGGCGCGCGCCTCGTCCTCAGTCACCTCCACGCCGCCGCCGCCTCGGGTAACCCGCTGACCAACCACGGTCTTGTCGTAGATGGTTGCCCGCCCGCCCGCGAACGGGGTGATCGTGAAGAGCCCGCCCAGCGGGAGCGGGAGCAGGACCCGGGGGTGAAGGTCGGCCCGGAGACCGTCAGAGCCCACGTCTCGGACGAAGTTCACGAAGCTCGACTCCACTTCGTAGAGCAGTCCGGGCACCCCCGGCACCGGCTGAGGCATGGCGTCCAGACGCAGCTCGGGGAGCCGCTGGAGCTCCACGGGACGGTTGGTGGTCAGATCCTGATACCAGAGCGCGCTGCCGGCGAAGTTCCAGGACTCCCAACGCCGGGTCAGGGAGAGGGTGGATTCCATGCGCTGCAGGCTGCGCTCGCCGAGCCGATCGCCGAACACGCGGAAGAACTCGTCGCTCGACACCGCGTTGATATCGGCCGCGAACGACAGGCCCGGCGAGATGTCCCAGCCGTGTCTCAGGAAGAAGTTCCCGCGGTCATCGTCGTCCTTGAAGGTCTCCCGGATGAAGAAGCCGCCGGCCGAGCCTCTGCTCGACTCTGAGAGGACGTAGCGGTACTCGCCTGAGGCGCCCACACCGAGGCTGCTGAAGGTCTCCAGTGAGAGGGTGAGGTCCTCGCTGTCCGAGATAGCCCAGTAGAACGGCACCTGGGTGAACACCCCCTTGCGCGAGGAGTTCCCGATGGTAGGGAACAGAAAGCCGGTCTGGCGTTCGCGGCGGAGGGCCGCGGCGAAGTAAGGGAACCAGGGGATCAAGGGGATGTTCCGAACCCAGAACGAGCCACCGCGGCCCCAGAGGTAGTCGTCGAGATACGCCGTGGCCTCCCGGGCGTGGATGGACCACGGGGGTGGGTCAGCCTCGCAAGTCGTGAAGACCCCGTCCTGGATCTTGTAGACGCGCTCCGCAACCCGCGCCATCCGCTTGCCCGAAAGTCGGTAGTAGGGTGGAAAGAAGGCCGACCCGTTGTGGACGACGCCGGTGCGGGTCTTCACGTTGTACTCGATCCGCTCTCCGCGCAGGCGGTCCTCCTCATCGATGAACTCCGCATTTCCGAGCGCCACGGCCTCACCGGTTTCTCGGTTGAGCTCCACCCGGTCGGCGGTGAGCCGGCTCTTTCCCTGGATGATGTCGACGTTGCCCGTCGCGATCAGCAACCCGTCCTCGCCTACCTGCTCGAGCCGATCGGCCTGGATCCTCACCTCGCCGCTAGGTTCCCGAAGGGTCAGGGGCTCCTGGGCAAAGGCGGGAAGTGCCGAGACCAGCCAGACAGTGGCGAGTGCCAGGGTGTTGGGTCGCATCATCGCAAGTGCTTGAGAGTTCTACAAAAAAGGGATTACATGCTATCAGCGCCTCTCTCGATTCCGCAAGGAATATCCCGGCTTCCCCCGGAGAGAGCCAGCACATCGGCCACGCAGAAGAGCGAGCCACAAACACAAACGACAGGGGTCGTGGGCGGCGCGAGGGCCAGGGATAGGGCTTCAGCGACGGTGTCGGCCACCTCCACCCCCGCCTCGGTGGGGGGCAGGAGGCCCTGAAGTTCCCTGGGCTGGGTGGCCCGGGGGTTGGAGGATGCCGTGAGGATCAGCCGACTCGCCAGCGGCGTGAGGGCCTTCAGAATCCCGGCCTTGTCCTTGTCGGCCGAGATGCCGACGACCAGGGTCGTCGGCACTCCGCCGAAGAAGTCCCGAAGGGAGGTTGCCAGCGCCTGGGCGCCTCCGGGGTTGTGGGCCCCGTCCAGGACCACCCAGGGGTCTCGCCCCGTTAGCTGGAATCGCCCAGGCCAGCGCACTCCGGCAAGCCCTTGGCGAATCGCCTCCTCCTTCACCTCGATCCCTGAGGACGACAGCGCCCTGACCGCCTGGACGGCGAGCAGGGCATTCCCGGGCTGAAAGCTCCCGAGGAGCGGCAGGAAGATCTCGCCGAGTCGCCAACCTGGGCCGGAGAGGGTCAGTTGCTGGCCCGAGAGGTCGCGCGCCTCCACCGAAGCGGACAGTTCGCGCCCGTCCAGGAGGAGTGGGACGCCCGCCGCCTGGGCCTGCCCGATGACCAGAGGGGTCACCTCGGCGGCCTGGGTCGCCGAGACTGCCATCCCGCTCCGGATGATGGCGATCTTCTCCCGGGCAATGTCCTCGATCCGCCAGCCGAGGTAAACCTGGTGATCGTAGTCGATTCGCGTGACCACCTCCACGAGCGGCGTCCCGACGGTGGTCGCATCGAGGCGACCACCCAGCCCCACCTCCAGGACCGCGACCTCCACGTCCTGCCGCGCGAAGTGATCGAGCGCCAGCGCCGTGGCAGCTTCGAACATGGTGACGTTGAGGCGCGCGATCAGGGTTCCCAGAGCCTCCACCCCGTCAGCAACGTCCTCCTCGGGAATAGCCGCTCCATCCACTCGGATCCGCTCGCGAAAGGAGCAAAGGTGGGGCGAGCTGTAGAGGCCGACTCGGAGGCCTAGAGCCTTGAGAATGGCGGCAATCATCACCGCCACCGAGCCTTTGCCGTTGGTGCCTCCGACTTGGACGATCTGGAAACGCCCTTCAGGGCGACCCAGGGCCTCCAGCATGGTCTCGATCCGCTCCCGGCCCGGTCGCATGCCAGCCTGCTCTCCTCCCCTGAGGCCGAGGAGGCGAGAGACAGCTTCCCGGTAGGTCATGGAAGCGGAAAGGCGGGACGATCGGCGAAGAAGGCGAGAATTCGGCAGAGGAGGTCCCTGAGCTCCCGGCGCTCCACCACCCGATCCACCTGGCCGTGATCCAGGAGGAACTCGGAGCGCTGGAAGCCCTCGGGGAGCGGCTGGCGAATGGTCTCGGAGATGACCCGCGGGCCGGCGAACCCGATGAGGGCCCGCGGCTCGGCCAGGATCAGGTCCCCGAGCATGGCCAAGCTCGCGGTCACGCCTCCGGTGGTCGGGTCGGTCAGGATGGAGATGTAGGGCACACGCTCCTCGCCCAGCCGCTGGAGCGCCGCGGACGTTTTCGCCATCTGCATGAGCGAAAGGATTCCCTCCTGCATCCGGGCCCCGCCCGAAGCGCAGATCACGACGAGCGGCGTTCGCTTCTGGATGGCCAGCTCGATGGCCCGGGTCACCTTCTCCCCCACTACCGAGGCCATGCTCCCGCCCAAGAAGTCGAAATCGAAGACGCAGAGCACCACCGAGAAGTCTCCGATCCGGCCAATCCCAGAGACCACTGCTTCCTCGAGCCCGGTTTTCTCGCTGGCGGCACGCAGGCGGTCGCGGTAGCGCTTGGTGTCGCGGAAACCGAGTGGGTCCTGAGAGCGGAGGCCCTGGTCGCGCTCTTCGAACGAGCCGGGGTCGACCAAGAGCGCGATCCGCTCACGGCTCCCGATGCGGAAAGGGTAGCGGCACTTGGGGCAGATCCGCCCGGCACGCTCTACCTCGGCACGGTAGACGATCTCCTTGCACGAGTTGCACTTGATCCAGAGCCCCTCGGGCATGACGACCCTGCGGGGCCCTGCCTCACCCTCTCTCCGCTTCCAAAACCACGCCATATGCCTCGGAGGGGGGCTACGCCCCCCTACCCTCGATCATCGGAGGGGGCCTCGACGGCCCCCTCCGAGGCCTCCCCCATGGATTGCGCGGGCCAAGCCCGCGCTCGAAGGCAGCCAACTCATGCTCCCGAGGAGGACCAAGCGAGGCGGGCTGCCCGCGGCGCACGGCCGTCACCGCGCGGTCTTCCTCAGGGGGGCTTTGAGAGAGGCGATGAAGCGGCCGACCTCGGGCACGAGGGCCTCGCTTCCCGCGTGGGCTTCCACCTCCCTGACGATGGCGGAGCCCACGATGATGCCGTCGACGTACGGGGCCAGCGCGCTCACCTGCTCGGGAGTGGAGATTCCGAAACCGACGCAGAGGGGCTTGGTGGTGATGGCCCTCAGGTCGGCGAGATAACGGGCCAGATCGGGAGGCAGTTCAGCGCGCGCCCCGGTCACCCCCGTGAGCGAGACCGCATAGATGAAGCCCCGGCTCCTTCTGGCGATCATCCGCATGCGCTCGGGCGACGAGGTAGGAGCCACCAGGTGGATCAGGTCGAGACCGACCACGCGCGCCTCGGCGGACAGCTCACCAGCCTCCTCCGGCGGCAGGTCGGCGACAATCACGCCGTCCACTCCAGCGTCAGCGGCGGCCCGGGCAAAAGCCTTGAGGCCGAAGGAAAAGAGCGGGTTGGCGTAAGTGAGAAGTGCCACGGGGACCGCCACCCCACCCCGTACCTCTCTGAGCAGCTCCAGGACCCGGAGCAGCGTTGTGCCGCCTGCGAGGGCGCGCTGAGACGCGCGCTGAATCACCGTCCCGTCAGCCAGCGGATCCGAGAAAGGGACACCCAGCTCGATGAGATCGGCCCCCTGACGGGTTGCTTCCTGGAGGAGCCGCCGGGTGATCGCAAGGGACGGGTCCCCGGCGGAGAAGTACGGGATCAGCGCCCGCTCCCCCCTGGCGCGCAGCCGGGCAAAGGCTCGTTCAATGCGGCTCACGGATCACCCCTTCCGCTCGAGTGCCCGGGCGACCACCTGGACGTCCTTGTCGCCTCGGCCCGACAACCCGATCACGATGATGCGATCCTTTCCGAGCTCGCGGGCCAGCTTCATGGCATGCGCGACTGCGTGGGCCGACTCCAGGGCCGGCATGATCCCCTCGAGCTGCGCCAGGGCCTGGAAGGCTTCCAGCGCCTCGTCGTCCGTGACCGCGACGTACTCGAATCGACCCGCCTCCTTGTAGTAGCTGTGCTCCGGTCCCACGCCTGGGTAGTCGAGGCCGGCGGAGATGGAGTGGGCCGTCGCGATCTGGCCGTCGTCGGTCTGGAGCAGATAGCTCATCGAACCGTGGAGCACCCCCACCGAGCCGGCGGTGAGGGATGCGCCGTGCTGCCCGGAGCCAAGCCCGTGGCCGGCGGCCTCAACACCAATGATGCGGACCGACTCTTCGGAAACGAAGGGGTGGAAGAGTCCGATGGCGTTGGAGCCCCCGCCGACGCACGCCACCAGGCAGTCGGGAAGCCGTCCCTCCACCTGGAGCGCCTGGCGCCTGACCTCCCGACCGATTACGGCGTGGGAATCGCGCACAATCATCGGGTACGGATGCGGGCCCACGACTGACCCGAGGAGGTAATAGGTGGTGCGCACGTTGGTGACCCAGTCGCGGAGCGTCTCGTTGATGGCGTCTTTGAGCGTGCGGCTCCCCGACTCCACGGGGATCACGCTCGCCCCGAGGAGGCGCATCCGGAACACGTTGAGCGACTGGCGCTCCACATCCTCGCTCCCCATGTACACCGCGCACTCGAGCCCCAGGAGCGCGGCGGCAGTGGCGGTGGCCACGCCGTGCTGGCCGGCGCCGGTCTCGGCGATGATCCGGCGTTTGCCCATCCGCTCGGTCAGGAGACCCTGGCTCAGGACGTTGTTGATCTTGTGCGCGCCCGTGTGGCAGAGATCTTCGCGCTTGAGGTAAATCTTGGCACCGTCGCACTCGGCGGTCAGCCGCCGGGCAAGGTAGAGCGGGGTCGGCCGGCCGGCGTAGTTGGCAAGCAGGGCCAGGAGCCGCTGCCGGAACGCTGGGTCCCGCTTGGCCTCCTCATAGGCGCGCTCCAGCTCGATGAGGGAAGCCATGAGGGTCTCGGGGACAAACCGCCCGCCGAAGCGGCCGAAGTGGCCACGCTTGTCGGGGAGCCGAGACCGGGGCTCGCCCGCCACTCTCATCGGGCAGCTCTAGCGCGCGTGATGAAGCGATGAAGCTTCTCGGGATCTTTTTTGCCCGGGCGCGCCTCCACGCCCGAGTTCACGTCCACCGCATAGGGGTGACCGATCTCGATGGCTTGGGCGACGTTCTCTGGTGTGAGGCCGGCAGACAGGATGATCCGCCCCTTGAGAGCGGCCTGGCTGGCCAGCTCCCACTGGATCGGTGTTCGGCGCTCCCCATCGCTCCACCGGGCCGGGCTGTCCAGGAGGAAGGCCGAGACCCGGTAGCCCGCGAGCCGATCGAGGTCGGCAGCGCTCCCCAGCTTGATCGTCTTGATGACCGGAAGGCGGTAGTCGGTGAGCGACTCGGGCGGCTCCTCGCCGTGGAACTGAAGGGCGGCGAGGTGTGCCATCTCAGCCACGGCCTTGACGTGGCCCGCCGGGTGGTCCCAAAAGACGCCAACGGGCGTGACGAAGGGTGGCAAGGCCTCGACAATGGCCGCTGCGGCAGCAGGGGTGATGTAGCGGGGAGTCCCTTCGACGAAGATGAAGCCCAGTGCATCCGCGCCCACGTCCACGGCAAGCCGCGCATCCTCGAGGTCCGTGATCCCGCAAATCTTCACCTTAGTCCTCATGGGAGGTCCTCCACCAGCGCGAGCTCGCGGACCTTGGCGGCAAGGTCGGGCGCCTTCACCAGCGCCTCGCCCACCAGGACCGCGTGAGCCCCGGCGGCAACCACGCGCTCCACGTCTCTCCGCGTGAAGAAACCGCTCTCGCTCACCACCACCGGCCCCGGCGGAACCAGCGGAAGCAGTGAGAGCGAAGTTTCGAGCCGCGTCTCGAAGGTGTGGAGGTTCCGGTTGTTGATCCCGATGATCGACGCCCCGGCCGACAGCGCGAGGTCCAGCTCCCCCTGCGTGTGAACCTCCACCAGCGCCCCGAGACCCAGCCCTTTGGCGACGTGGAGGAGCTCGCCGAGCCGGGAAGGGTCGAGTGCCGCGACGATGAGCAGCACGGCGTCGGCGCCCGAGGCGCGTGCCTCCCAGAGCTGATACTCATCGAGGATGAAGTCCTTTCGGAGGAGCGGCACGGCGACGACCGATCGCACCTCGCCGAGGAGCTCGATCCGTCCCCGAAAGTACCGCTCGTCGGTCAGGACCGAGAGGGCGGCAGCACCGCTGGTCGCCGCGGTCTCGGCGTAGGTGAGAGGGTCGAGGCCCTCCGCCAGCACGCCACGGGACGGCGATGCGGTCTTGAGCTCGGCGATGAGCCTCACCTGGCGGGGGCCTGCCGGGTGAAGGGCCGCCTCGAAGTCGCGGGGAGGCGAGAGGGAGCGACACCGGGCCTCGATGTCGGCCAGTGGCCGATCTCGCTTCTGCCGAGCAAGTTCCTCGCGCTTGTAGCGAAGGATCTCGTCCAGAACACCCACGGCCAGGCTCAGTAATCGGCGCGGTGGCGCTCCCCGACCCGGGGGGGGCGGAGCTCGACCCGGCGGAGTTGCTCTAGGACGTGCTCGCGGATGGTACGGGGCGGCGGCAGGTCGCGCACCACCTTGCCCTGTCTCATCAACGGCTTGATGAGCGGCTCCACCAGACCACCGCACTCGCACCGCTCGACAGGCTTGTGCGCCGGCACCACGACGCTCCGGAAACAGGCCCGGCAGCGATAGACCTGCTTGGACCCCGAGCGCTTGCCGCGCTTGGCCATGGGCTTGCCGTCAATTTCCATGATGTCCAGCGCGAAGTTCAGCGCCGGGGCGTTGGCAATGGAGGTCCCCACGCCGTAGGCATCCACCAGAGGATTGAGCCTCAGAACCTCTTCCTCGTCGATCCCCCCGGAGGCAATGAGCTTCACGTGCTCGAAGCCACGGGAGTCCAGCTCCCAGCGGACCTCCTCCAGAAGCCGGAAGAAGTCCCCGCGGCGGGACGAAGGCGTGTCCAGGCGCACAGCGTAGAGGTCCTTGCCCAGCGCCTCGGCGACCCGGATGGCTTCGAACTTCTCGTCCTGCAGGGTGTCGATGAGGGCCACGCGGCGCACTTTGGGTTCGATGATCTCGTGAAACGCCTTCAGCGCCTCTGTTGTGTCTCCCACCATGAGGACCAGGGCGTGGGGGATCGTGCCCATGGGGTCGGCCTCGATCAGCTCCGCCGACTTGGTGACGGCCACGCCATCGCACCCCCCGATGAAGGCGTTCCGCTCGATCATCGGGGCGAGGGCCGGGTGCATACGACGAGCCCCGAAGGAGATCACCTGGCGCTCGCCGGCGGCCTTCTTGCACCGCGCGGCCTTGGTGGCGATGCCAGAGGCCTGGCAGAGGAGGCCCAGAAGAGCGGTCTCGTAGTGCGCCCATTCCACGTACGCGCCTTCAACAGCCAGCACCGGTTCGTAGGCGCCAAAGAGCGTACCCTCGTCCATGCTCCACACGTCCACCGCCAACCCTTCGAGGAGGGCCGCGACCTCTTCGACGCCGGCCAGGATGCCCCACTGCCAGCTACCGGGAAGGCCCTTCAGGCGGACCTCGGCCTTGGCGCGCTTGCGGTCGCCCAGGTGGCGGAGAATCTCCACCGTCCGGCCGAAGTAAATGTCGTGCACCCGGCCCGACTTGATGTCCGCGTCAGTAGCGAGGTGGAAGGTCCGATTGGGGGGCCGATTCGGCACAGGGCCGTCCTCCTGGGAGACAGAGGTGCCCTTCATTCTTCCAGACCCCCAACTAAAAGTCAACGAAACTCGGGTGTTTGGGGATGGAGAGGGCCGGATCGAGGCCGATCAGTCAAGCTTGAGACCGCGGAGGTGCGCCCTTAAGGCTTCGGCAAGGTCCGGGCGGGCCAGGGAGAGCTCCACCGTGGCCGTGACGAACCCGAGCTTGTCCCCGGTGTCGTAGCGCTTGCCTTCGAAGGCCACGGCGTAGAGCGGGCGGTGTGAGCGGAGGGCTCTCAGGCCATTGGTCACCTGAATCTCACCCCGGGAATCCGGTGGCGTCTGGGCGAGAATAGGGAAAATGTCCGGGGTGAGGACATACCGTCCGATGATCGCCAGGTCTGACGGCGCCTCTTCAGGCGCCGGCTTCTCCACCAGATCCAAGACTTCGTAGACGTTTGTGGCGAGCGGCTTGGGCTGGATCACCCCGTACCGGTGGATCTGGTCCCGGGGGATATGCTCGACCGCAACGACCGGACCCTGGCACTGCCCGTAGACGTCGAGCAGTTGACGCATGCAAGGGGTTTCGGCCACGACGATGTCGTCGCTCAAGAGGACGGCGAAGGGCTCCTCGCCAACCAGGGACCGGGCGGATAGGATGGCATGTCCGAGCCCGAGCGGCTCCTTCTGGCGCACGTAGGAGACCGAGGCCAGATCCGAGATTGTCCTGATCTGGGCCAGTTCCTTGGCCTTGCCCCGGTGCTGGAGGTAGTGTTCCAGCTCGAATGCCAAATCGAAGTGGTCCTCGATGGCCCGTTTCCCCCGCCCCGTGACGATGACGATCTCGTCAAGCCCCGAGGCCACGGCTTCCTCCACCACGTACTGGATGGTGGGTTTGTCCACCAGCGGGAGCATCTCCTTGGGCAGGGCCTTCGTGGCCGGGAGGAACCGGGTGCCCAGCCCGGCAGCGGGGAACACGGCCTTCCGAATCCTCACAGAGAGCCTCCTCGGTCAGGCATCTCGGGCCGAAGATATACGACGCGCGCGAGAAAGGGAAGGTGGGGGCCAACCGGTCGTCGGTCAGGCTGCCGGCGCCTTTTTTTATGGGTTACACCGGACAGCGTTCTATGATGCTCGCAGGCGACCACCCGGCTCGTCCGGGCAGCCGAAGGCACGAAGGTCACGAGGGTGAAAGGGTACTCACACATCCGGCTGGGCGTGGGCCTGCTGGGCGGCCTCATCGCCGTGCTTCTCGCGATGCTTCCCTCCCGAGGTACTCTCCTTAGCAGCAAGTTTCGCAACGCGAGTCCACCCCCTGTCACATGGACGGAGCTCCCGGTCTCAGGCCCGGAGAAGAAAGCAAGATCAGAAGAGTCGGCCTCCGTTGATCGGCGAGAGCCAGTCGTCTTACCCACGCCTAAGGCTACGTATACGCTTCATCTCGGCCCCTTCGTGATCGCGAGGGAGGCCGATGACGCCGAGGCCAGGCTGAACGAGCTCGGCATGTCCACTATGCGGTACCGTCAGCCTTCGAGCAGCGCCCTCTACGCCGTGAAAGTGGGCGAGTTCAGGACGCTTGCCCGAGCCATAGAGACCACGAAGCACCTCGCGCTCCGCCATCCCGCCCTGCGGCTAGGTAAGCTGGAGACTACGGCCGGGGGAGCATTGACCATCGTGGCGGACAGCCTCTATCCCCTTCGGGAAGCCGTGGCCCTAGCCGTGGAGCTGCGAAAGGAAGGGTTTGCGGCTCAGGTCAAGACCGCGGAGGGAGCGGCCCCAGTGTTTGTCGTGCGGCCCAAGCAGACCTATGATCTCCAGACCGCCCAGGAGATGAGCCGGCAGTTCCACGCCCAACGCTTGCCGAACGCCGTCGTACTGGTGAAGCCCAGCCCGTCACGCTGAGTCGCGAGGTTCATCTTTGAGCTGATGCCGCCAGATCGCCTGACGGATGGTGGCGAGAAACGGCTCGGCGTGGAAGGGTTTTTCGATAAAGGCGGAGGCCCCTTTATTCAGAGCCTCCTGAGCGAACTCTCGGGTCGCATAGGCCGTGATCATCACCACGTGCACCGCCGGGTTGGCACGCTTTGCAACCTCCAGGACCTGAAGCCCGCTCAGATGGGGCATCACGATGTCGCACACGATGACGTCAAAGGCACTGCTCTCTAGAACCCTCGCGGCCTCCCGGCTGTCACTGGTGGACTGGGGAGCATAGCCCGCCTGCTCGAGCAGATCCACCATGACCTCGAGGGTCTTGGGCTCGTCGTCAATCACCAGAATTCGGGGATTCTCCACCTTCTTCCCCCTGGCGTGATGCCTCCACCGCCATACTAACGTGACCCCGTCTCTGGGACAAAAAAACTCTTGAGGGATCCCGATCCTCATCGTCCTGCCTTCCCAAACCCTGGAGCAGCTCACGACGCTCGTCGTCCTCTTCAAGTTCCTCCGGTAGCAAGCTCCCCCACCCCTCATCTTCCCGCCTCTCCCAAACCCCGAAGTAGCTCACGGCAGCGATCGAGGACGGAGCCCGCTTCCTCGACGGCGACGCGCGCCTCATCCTCCGTATACAGCCTTTGCGGAGGGGCCCCCGTTTCCTCGTCCCCGTAAAAGCTCACCTCCCGCTCGCGCCGAAGCCGACGGGAGATAGACGCGACCCGGTCGATCTCCTTCCCGAAGGGTTCTGGGAACTTCTCCCGGTGATCCTTCAGGATGATCCCCACATCGTGGATCCGGGGGACCTCGACGCCCGCGATCCTCAAAGCAGCTTTCAAGGCCAGCTCCACGACCTCCTGCGACCTTCGGACGACCAGGTTCCACACTCCCCGCCGGTGAAGACCCTCCGCCTCCAGGAGAATGTCCCCTGCCTGGGTGAGAAGGCCCTCCGCCATCTCACGGTTCGTCATAGCTCGAAGATCTCCCCGGGCACGTAGTCCGGTTTCAGCTCCCAGTAGCGGATCCTCCCCCGTTTCAAGCGTCGGGCCCCGAGGCGATCGAGGGAGCTCCGGAGATGCGCCAATATCGCCGAAAAGAACCCCTCACGGTCGAAGAGGATCACGGCATCCTCGACCAGGTCCAAGTAGAGAGGTGTGAGCCGCTCAGCCTCTTCGGGGCTCTTCAGAACAGGACTGAAGTCCGTGAGGACCCCTTGTTTGCGCAGCGCCGCTAACCGAGGGGCTAAAAGGTCATCAGCTGCGCTCAGCCGCTCCTGCCGCGCAAGTCGTCCTCTGGGCAAATCCCTTGCGATGATGAGGAGGTCGATGTCAGACACGGAGGTCGCCTCCCGCCGGGCCACGGAGCCGAAGAGAACAACCGCGACGAGGGATTCCCCAAGGAGCCCCTTCAAAGCGTCGGTGTAATCAACGGCGAGCTCCCGGAGAGCCCGGTTGTGTTCCGCTGTCTCCATCCCGCTCTTCCCCTGGTCCAAGAGTTCCCTCACAGCTGCCCATCAGCCTCACGATAACCTGGATGTCAGATAGGCCTTACGAAAGCGAAGTGTTTGAACGGGGGAAGCGGCGGCTCGACAAGCGTGGCCAGTTCGACCAGGCTCAAGGCTCCTTGCCGCGGCTCTGCCTCGTAAAGCACCCGGGCATCGCGCAGGATCTCAAAAGCCAGCGTTGGCTTCAGGCGCGGTGAAAACAGGTGAATATCAGGCTTACACGCCGGGACCAAGGCCTGAACCTCTCGTAGGGCGAGGAGGGGATCATCTGGACCCGCGGCGAACACGAGAAGATCGAGATCGGAGATTGCCGTCCCTTGACACGGAATGAACGATTATTCGCTGGATGGCTTCAGTTGACCCCCGGCTAAAGACGCTTCCTCCATCTCTTCCTTCACGCCGGTCATGGCGAGGCCCGAGGGTGTAGCTGCCGAGACAGAGGATCAGCGGACACGCTCGTCGATCCGGCCCAGGATCTCCGTGATCCCCTGGAGAATCGGCCGGGTGGCCTCCTGGGTTTCCCGGATGAGCTGGCGGGTGGCCTCAGTCTCACGAGTGATCAGCTCCTGGGTCTCCCGGCTCATCTGCTGGAGAAGCTGGCGATTGCCTTCGGCCTCACGAACGATCAACTCCTGGGTCTCCCGGATGAGCTGGCGGCTGGCCTCCGTCTCACGAGTGATCAGCTCCTGGATCTCCCGGCTCATCTGCTGGAGAAGCTGGCGATTGCCTTCGGCCTCACGAACGATTAGCTCCTGGGTCTCCCGAATGAGGCCGCCGATCTCTCGCCGGGTCAGGCGGCCATTGTAGACCGAGAAGACGCCGACAATGAGCCCGAAGATGGTGATGCCGGACGCGAAGAGGGTGAAGATCTCAACAAAACTCATGGGTCTTCGCCCCTTCGCACATTCTAGGGCGAGCAAGGGTGCCAAGCAAGTTCATGGAGGAAGCCTTTCCCGAACCCGACACGTTCCGTCTCCACCAAGGGAGAGAACTCAAACATTCGATCGATCAGGCGCTTCTCATCCTCCCCTCGCAAGCCGACGAAGATGTCGTAATCGCTCCCCCGGGACCAATCCCCTCTGGCCATCGAGCCGAAGAGGACCACAAACTCCAGCTCCTCGCCACGCCTGTCCAGCAGATGCCGCAGAAAGCGCTCCAATTTTTCAACCTCAGGGCGATCCGATAACGCCCGCAGCGGCGAAGGCCACTGTTCGTCGAGCTTCGGCCCCGTGCGCCCTCGAATCTTAGCATAAAGCGCAAGGCCAGAGATCAGCCAGGCTGCGGCAGCGCGTATTTAGAACTACTCAGAATGTCGGAGAAAGGCCCGCCCCAGAACGTCACCGTCTTCAAGCAGGCCGAGGATGCTCACATGGCGACTCTGGCTGAGGTCTTCAGGATGATCTGCCGAGAGACCTGAGTGCCTGGGACGACCGGAATAGTGACCACGCGGGTGACTGTCGTGGCCCCGGACGTGTGAGTGGCGCTCACCACGTCGACTCCGCCGGGGATTGTAAATCTAAAGGGCGCGTTGCCGTCGGTGGCCGTCTCTTTCGTATCGTTCAGGACTTGCTCGCCGTCTTGTGCCGAGAAGATTTCGACGGTCAGGCCATTCGGCTGGGGGATGTCGTTGACGATGACGGTCACGATCAGCGTGCTGGTAACCTGGACCGGTGACTGAGAGTTAGCCAGGCCGGGAGGTCTGACCGGGAATTCGATGTCGTCCCCCGTACCCAGCGCGCCGTCCGGCCCTGCGCTAATGATCTGCCCGGCCTGGTTTGTCTGCCCCTGGGTAGGGTCAGCCGTGTAGGAATATGGCCGACCCCAAGCGTCCACAAAGAGTTCGTTCGGGTCAAATTGGCCAAGGAGGTACGGGCCGCGCCACCCGGTGCCGACCCCGCCCACATGCTCGTTGGTACCGTCGGCCGTGTGGAAGGCCGGTTGGTTCCCCTGGACCAAAAGCTCGGATAAGGTCGTAGGCAGCCGTCCCATGTCCCCCAGGTAGCCGAACTTCCCTCTCTCCGGATTCCCCACGATCGCTCTGAAAATCTCTTCGATCTCGGTCCGGGTCGCCTCCTCGTTGGAGGACTGAAAGGCCTGGAACGCCAGCGGAGTGATGAGGGCAGCCAAGATGGCCACGACGGCGAGCCCGATCACTATCTCGATCAGGGTGAAACCATGCCTTCGCCAGAAGGGGAAACCTCTCAACCACAAGATGGGCAAACGCATCATTCCCTTCAATCCGGAATTGCGCACGGGTTCGCGGTGACCGAGACAACGGCACCGGTCAACATCCGGACCTCCTTGAGGACCGACTGTCCAGCGTGGACCGGCACGATGACGGTGCGGGCGACGGTGCTGCACGGCCCACCCCCGCCGCCCCCCTGTCCGGTGTGGGCGACCACGAGGGCGTGTAGCCCATGGGTCACGTTCTCGAACACGAAGCCGTCAAACCTCAAACCACCCGGCAGGTGCTTCCGGGTGGGAGTGACAGCCTGCTCTCCGTCAAGCGGCGAGTAAAGTTTCGCCGTAGCGCCCAGCGGGCCTGGGATCTGATTTCCGAGGACTGAGACGAACAGCCTCCCCGTGGTGGGCGGCGCGTGAAGGGGGAACACGATGTCATCCGTCGTTCCCGAGACGCCGTCCGGCCCCAGGCTGATGATCTGGCCATTTTGAAAATCGAAGGGCCGACCCCAGGAGTCCAGGAAGAGGTCGGCGGTGGAGAAGAAGCTTTTCAGATATGGGCCTCGCCAGCCGGTCCCGAGCTTCCCGACGTGCTCGATGCCGCCGTCGGCCGTGTGGAAGGCGAGTTGATTGCCCTGTTCGACGAGCTCGGAAAGGCTCGTGGGCAGCCGCCCCATGTCCCCCAGGTAGCCGAACTCGCCCTGGGCGGGATTCCCAAAGATGGCCCGGAAGATCTCTTCTGCCTTCTCTTGCGTCTCTCGCTCCCTGTCGGCTTCGACGAGGCCGAAGAGGTTCGGGGCCATGAGCCCTATCACGGCGGCCAACACAGCAAGAACGATGACCACCTCGATGAGGGTGAACCCCTGAGAACGATCTCTTGGCTGCTTCATGGCTGGAGAGGCGGATTCAGAACGCATGAGAACGTGATGGTTGGGCGCCCGCTGATCCTGTTCGGCTTGGGCTTCTTCGGCTTCTTGCCCTTCTTATGGTCGTCATCATCGTCGTCGTCGTGTCCTTTCCCATGCCCACCACTCGAGGACGCGTTTTCCGCTAGGACGACGCCGGTGATGGTGGGGCGGCCGCTGATACGGATCCGCCCATGCGCGGCGACGAGTCCGGTGAGAGGTTTGCTGGAGCTGATCTTGATCTCGTCGCCGGCCACCAACAGCGTATCGGTGAGGTGGGCGGTCATTGTGGGGCGTCCCGAGACTTTGATGTCTCCTGTGGCGAGTACAGTGACCCTCCACGATAACGCGCCGCTCCCCGCGCGACCCGAAATCTTGGCGTCCCCCTCGAAGAAATAGGTTCCATCGACGGCGGTCTTGCCGCTGAACGTCCACTTGGCAGGGTGCCCCGGCCGATATTTCCAGCCCTGGAACTTCTGTCCTTTGTGCAACGTTGCGAGGTGCTTCGGCGGGTCGTCGCCGTCGAAGACCTCCCCATTGGATTTCAGGTGAAACACCTGCCCGACGGGAAGATCGACCTTGGCGGCGGTCAGGAAGTCAGCCGGGTCGATCGCGGGGATGTCTTTTGGATCGAATCCTCCTCCGACACCGGGCCCGCCTATATCTACCTTCTTTGAAGCCGAGAACTTCCCGCTGGCAGTAGCGTCCCCGGCGATCGACACGCGATCACGAATCTTGAGATCTCCATTCGCGTGGACGTTCCCACACTGTCCATTGATCGTTGCCCGGTCGTCGATCTTGAGATCCCCGTTCACCAGTATGGCGTCGGTCACGTTGAAGGCAATTAGCCCCACCGGGATCTTGACGTCGAGCCGGTTGACGATGTTCGACTTCAGGGCCACGTGCAAGGCTTCTGTCAGGGGGCGCCCGCCGAACTCGATCTCGGCGAACCTGACCCCCGCGGGCACAGAATCGAAGACGATGGTGACTTCGGATCCGTCGGGCCCCACCACCGTGGTCGGCTGACTGACGAGACTCACCTGCTGGCCGTCCTCCGGGAAGAAGAGGGTCGCGGTGACGTTCTTCGCGGGGTTCTTGCTCCTGCCCACAGTGACGGTCAAGAAGAGATGCCCTGCGTCCTGAAATGGTTCGGAGCTGATGTCGTCGCCGGTATCGAACAGGCCGTCTGGCCCAGCGCTGGTGATCTGACCGATCCGCACGGTCAGGGAGACGCCTCCGGAGGTCGGATCGGTGGACGGTACCGTGACCTCGGGGCAGGTGTAGCGAAAGCGGTTGCCCCAGCCGTCCTCCAGATGCTCATTCGTGAAAATCATCTCCTTGAAGTACGGCCCCTGCCACCCCATCCCGAGCCCGCCCCGATTCGCGGTGTCGAAAAGCGCGGTCGAAGGGTTGAAACTGGAATCGCAGAGGGTGTGAGGCCCTTGGAGATTGTTCAGTTCTTCCAGGCTCTTCGGGACCCGGCCCACGTCGCCGATGAAGCCGAAGGTTGCCTCCCCGGGGATCCCGGCGATCACCTCCACTAGCTTGGCCAGCTTGCGGCGGGTCGCTTCTTCGTTTGAGACCGTGATGTCGAGAACCAGCGGGAGCGCCAGGGCGGCCCCCGTCGCAGCGAGGGCGAGGAGCACCAGCAGCCCGAGGAGCGTGAAGCCCCTGGTCCCTACGCTTCCTCCCACCTCATCGGTCACCCGTCGAGAGCCAAGTTCCACCGCGCATCTACGATCTTTCGCTGGCAGGCCCTATCTCCCCTGACCTTATCCTCTCCCCCGGTCTATCGCTATTTGAGCCGGCTGCAGATGTCATCTCCGCCTGGAGCCGGCCCCGAATCCGCCGGGGAGTCGGGATCGGTGTCGATGGTCCCATCCGGCCCCGCCGAGCAGGTCCACACCACCTTCGCCGGAGAGTCTGCGGGATTCGCATTGCCGATGTTTACCAGATAGCGGTTCCCCCAGGGGTCCTCAGTGATTTTCTCCAGGTACGGCCCCCGCCAACGAAACCGACCGTTCGAGGAGTATGGGGTGGTCCCGGGGGCGTTCTTGATCAGATGATCCTCAAGATCGTCGGCCTTTCCCGGTGTGAACCATTTGTTGTTACCGGGGGGGTTGTCGATAGGATCGTTGCCCGGCCCTTGGAGGATGTCGAAGTCAGGGGTTCCTGTGGTCCGCGTGCCATCCGTATAGATCGGGAAATGGCCCACGTCTCGGGTGAGGCGGATGATGCTCGCCCCGATGACCTTGACATCTCCCTCGGCCTTTTCTCTCTTGGCATCTTCCACGTAGCTGATCACCATAGGAGTGATCGCCCCCAGGAGCAGGCCGATCACCGCCAGGACGACGATCATCTCCAAGAGGCTGATTCCCAACTCCCCTCCGAACTTCCGTCTCCTCATGCTTATCAGCTCCATTCCTTCAAGGATTGGAAAGTCTCGCGGGCTCCCGATCAGGCTCCGGGCAAGATCGCGCTCGCCCTTCCCAGGTTCTTCCCTATATCATCAGATCCGGCGGCGACACTTTCCCGGTTCAGAGGCGTCTCGAGCAAACGGTCTGGGCCAACGGAGAGGATCCAGCCGTTGCCCAACACCCGCATGATCTCTGATAATCCCGCCTGACCCCGAATCGCGACCTCGCCGCCAAAGATCAGGGGTAGAACATTGATGATGTAGGCCCGGTCCCATGGGTCACTGATGACGGGTTCCATGTAGGGGCCCTGCCAGTCGGGAAAGTCGACCACACTCGGCCTTCTGACCAGGTAGTCGTTGATGTCCAGGGCAGTGCTCGGAGAAAAATTCACGCAGCTCCGGCCGATAAAAACGGTGGCATCGAAGAAGCCGATGTTCAAGAAGTCCGGGAGGGGCGTGCCGAGCGTCGGATCTATAGATGTCGGCACCCCAGATTGGAGGAAGCACGGTCCGGCCCCCCCGACCACCCCGATCTTTTCCTCCCCGGGCCACTGGCGCGTGTCCTGGCGGAACTTCATCATGGCGTTGGCAAGGGTCAACAGCTCTCTGGCAGCCTTGGTCTCCTTCGCCTCCTCGATCCGATCCATCGTCATGGGAATGGCTACGGACGCGACGATCGTGGTCATCGCGACGACCGCCGTAGTCTCGTAGAGGGTCACCCCGCGGCAATCCCTGAAGCGGGCGAGAAGGAATCTGAGCGTTCTGACGATGCGTCTCATGGCGTTGTCTTCTCGACATCTCTAACTGAGAGCGCACTCAAATGCGTCACGATTATAGCTGCACCCAAAGAATGGGGCCGGGGGGAGAGGAAGCGATGCCGCTCCCCCCGGTAAAGTCCCCCAAACGCCTTCTTCCAAGAAGTACTGGCGCGGCGCTGCTAAGACCCGCCTCGTGTCTTATGCGCTACTACTTGTCCCTAGTTTTGGACGATCTTCTTGCCGAGGCTCCGGCCGATGTCGTTACCATTCGGATCCAAGTCCGAATCTACAAAGTCGGTGGTCAGGGTCTGGTCGGATCCACCCGAGATGACCCACCCGTAGCCCAAGTAATTGTGGGCACCCAAGTCCTCGGCGTCAAACAACGGGCGGGGGTTAAAGATATAGGCACGGCCCCAGGGATCCGCGGTGATCGGATCCATGTAGGGTCCATTCCAGTTGGAATAGCCTGAGGGCCCAGTGCTCGCCGACAAGTAGGTGTTGAGGTCCACGGGCGGAGCGCAGGTATTATTGCCAAGGCAGGTGTTGGGAGTCAGGGTGAGGTCTGTCAGAGCGGGCAGTGGGGCGCTGCCGCTAACGAGGAAGATTGTTTGGTCTGGGATCCCATCGTTGCCGCTGGTATCCATCTCGAGTTCCCCAGGCCACTTTCCCGTGTCGTTGAAGAAGCTAAAGGCAGCCTTGAAGATGGTTTCCGTCTCCTGCTTCGCGGCAGTGCCCTCGGCGCTCTGAATCTGCTGGAGGGCCACAGGCACCGCGACGGCGGCGATAATCCCCGCCATGGCGACCGCCGCCGTGATCTCGTAGAGGCTGATGCCTCGTGAATCCCTGAGGTGCCTCAGCAACGCCTTGAACATTCTGGCCATCCGTCCCATCTTCTCACCCTCCTTGTCTCGAGAGCTTCTCTCGAGATGTTATGGGTTTGCGTTAACTGACGCCAGACTGAACCTTCTCAATCCGCTTGCCAAGATTTTGCCCGACATCGTCTGTCGCAGGTGCGAGCACGGAGTCGGTCAGCCTTGTCTGGAGCAGCCGATCCGGCCCCACACTGAGGACCCAGGCATATCCCAGATCCCCCCCGGTCTCGATGGCCCCGGTAACGGCGTCCGGCGTGCCCGCGGCCCCGACACCGGCTGTGATCGCCTCGGCGAACATCAAGGGGAGGACATTGATGACGTACGCCTGATTCCAGGGGTCAGCCGTAATGGGCTCCATGTAGGGACCCTGCCAGCTGGGGTAATCCACCGGGTTAGGCTTTCTGACCAGGTAGTCGTTGATGTTCAGGGCATTGGTGTGGCTGAAGGTCGCGCAGAGAGATGCCTGAGGCAGAAAGTCGCCGGTATCGATCGTTCCGATCTCAGCGCGCGTCAGCGTGGGAAGAAGCGCGCTCGTCTGTGGATCACTTCCTGGCCTCCCCGTCTGGAGGAAGCACGATGTGCCATCGGTCCTGATCTCCACCTCGCCGGGCATCCGGCCTGTGTCCTCGAAGAAGCTCGCGATAGCTTTGGTGATGATGGTCACTTCCTGGGCGGCCTTGGCACTCTTGGCTGCCTCTATCTTGTCCAGCGCCACCGGCAGAGCCACCGCCGCGAGGATGGCGGTCATGGCGACGACCGCCGTGGTCTCGTAAAGCGTGACCCCGCGGACATCCTTGAGGTGTCGGATAAGACCCCTGAGCAATCTCGTTACGGGCTTCATGTCCTTTGTCCTCCGCCGGTTGAGGCAGATAGCAATCATCGGGCCAGCGTTAAGTGCTTGATTTCTTGGGGAAAACGCCTCGAACAATAAGAGGAGAAAGCTACAAAATTTGGGAGTTCCCTACAAATCTTGAGGATCATTAATCAGGGCCGTATCGATCGATAGCGGCCCGGACGGTGTCCAACACCCGCCTTGCCTTTGCCAGGGCGTCTCCCCCGTCTTCCGCATCGAAGAGCTGGCTAGCCGGGACCCCATCCGGTGACCCATAAAAGGCAGGCTCCCGGTCTAACGCCAAGCTGTCAGAGTCATAGGCCAGCCGGTCCGCCGCCTTCCGGTCAAGGACTTTCCTGCGGGCCAGCTCTTTTTTGATCAGCCGTCCAAGCAGGTGAGATTTCGGATACTCGATGCCCCACAGACGGAACAGGCCCTTGATCGCCAGCTCTGCGGCCTCCTGACACTTGCGTACCACTCGATGATAATGTTCTGCCCGCTGAGACCCCTCGGCTTCTCTCAGGATGATCTCAGCGTCCGCCAGATACGATCGAGCGGCTCTGTCGTTCCTCATAGCTCGATGATCTCGCCGGGCCTGAGATCAGGCTTCAGCACCCAATACCAGCTCCCGTCGGGGAGAGACTTCTTTCGGGATCCCAGGGCACGCAATCGTTCGCGGACGACCTCCAATTCCTTGCGGAATTGTTCTCTGGGGTCGTAAAGAATCACCGCTTCTTCCACCATGTCGAGGAAGATGAGGGGGTGCGCCCTTGCTTCCTCCTCTGAAAGGGCAAGGAAGGCGGGTTCAAGGGGTCGGCCGCACGCCTCTAGGTCGCGATACTCTCTGCTTTCCCGAACCTCAGCCAGTAAGGGAAGAAAGCTCTTGGTCCTCTTGGCATAGCTCTTGGGAGGGTTCTGAAGGATAACCAAGATGTCTAAATCGCTACCCGGCCGATCAGTCCCTCTGGCGGCAGAGCCGAAGAGCGCCACCGCAATGAGCTGTTCCCCCAGGGCGTGCTTCAACGCGGCGCTGACCTTCCTCGCCAGAGCCATCACCTTCTCGGTATGACCCGGGAACTTTGTGCTCATGTTTGGATTCTTCCGGGTTCGACGTGGCTGCTGTCCTTCCCCCTCACCCTCGCCCTCTCCCCCAAAGGACCCAAAGGGGAGAGGGAACTCTGTCGAGGAGGTCAGCCGCCCTTGAAGCGCTCGGGGTCGATCCCATACTTTTTGACCCGGTACCACAGGCTCCGCTCGTTGATCCCGAGCCGCTTGGCGGCAACGGCCTGGACCCCTCGCGCTTCCCGGAGGGCTTCGATAATCCGTTCCCGCTCTAATGCGGCAAGGCGCTCGTCCAGGGAGCCTGCCGCCGCGGAACTCTCGGTCGCCGGCGCGGAGGGGTGGAGGTGCAGGGGGAGGTCTTCCTTCTGGATAAGCTCTCCCTCGGCCATGATCGCCGCGCGCTCGATGCAGTTTCGAAGCTCGCGGACGTTTCCCGGCCAGAAGTAGGCCATGAGCCGCTCCATCGCCTCACCGGACAGTCCCCTCACGTTCCTGTCCTCGGTGTCGGCGATCTCCTGGAGGAAACGCTCCACGAGGAGCGGGATGTCCCCCACCCGCTCTCGGAGCGGCGGAAGGACGATGGCGAAGACATTGAGGCGGTAGTAGAGGTCCTCCCTGAACTCCTTCCGTCGGACCGAGTCCGCCAGATCCTTGTTGGTGGCCGCGATGACGCGGACATCCACCCGAATCGGCTTGGTGCCCCCGACGCGGTAGATCTCCTGGTTCTCGATGGCCCGGAGGATCTTGGCCTGGGTCGTGAGGGCCATGTCTCCCACCTCGTCCAGGAAGAGGGTGCCCCCGTGGGCGAGCTCAAATTTGCCCGGCCTTTGCGCCGTGGCCCCGGTGAAGGCTCCCCGCTCGTGGCCGAAGAGCTCCGACTCGAGGAGACCGTCCGGGATGGCGGCGCAGTTGACCTTCACCAGCGGAGCCTCTCGTCTCGGGCCGTTTCGATGGACCAACTCGGCCACCAGCTCCTTCCCCGTCCCCGACTCCCCCTGGATGAGGACTGTCGCCTGGCTCCGGACCACCTTCTCCAGGAGCACGAAGACCTCTTGCATCCGGCCGCTCTGCCCGATGATGCCGGGGAAGTCATACCGCCGCTGGAGGCGCTCACGGAGCTCTCGGACCTCGCGCTGCAGTAGCCGCTTCTCCAGCGCTCGAGCGATCACCACTTCCAACTCGTTCACCCTGAACGGTTTGGTGAAGAAATCGTAGGCCCCCCGAGCCAGGGCTTCCATGGCCTGCTGTTTAGTGGCTACCCCCGACATCACGATAACGATCAGATCCGGCGCGAAGGCCTTGGCCCGGCTTACGAACTCGATCCCGGAGAGTCCGGGAAGCTTCACGTCGGTCACGGCGATGTCGATAGTTTGAGAGCGCAGGCACTCGAGGGCCTTTTCGGCGGTCGAGGAAACCTCCACCGCATAGCCTTGCTTTGTCAGGGCTTCTTGAAGGGCGAAACGGACAGACTCCTCATCCTCCACCACGAGGATGGCGATGGACTCCGGCGCCACGCTACGCTCGGTCATCGTGGGTCGCTCTCCGACCGTGTTAGCCTTGATCCGCCCTGCACCCTCACCCCAGCCCTCTCCCTGAAAGGGAGAGGGAGAGGATCAAGAGGCCGTCGTGCCCTTAACGGGCAGGAGTATGGCGAACTCTGTGCCATGATCATGCGAGCTCCTTGCCTTGATCTCCCCCCCGTGATCGGCGACGGCACGATAGGCGATGGGGAGGCCAAGGCCGGACCCCTCCTTCTTCGTCGTGTAGAAGAGGGTGAAGATCCGGTCCAGATCCTCGGCCGGGATGTAGGAGCCGCTGTTGATGACACGCACGGCGATGACCTGCCCGGGTTCTATGTCGGCCGGGGCTTCCTCCTGGCTTACGGCCACCGCAATCCGGCCACCCGCCGGGGTGGCCTCGAAGGCATTGATAATGATGTTCACGAACGCCTGGCTCAGACGATCCGGATTGCCCGAGATGGGAGGAAGGGAGGAGGGGATGAGCTTCTCCAGCTCCACCCCCTTCTCCCAAAAGCGCATCTCGCTCCATACCGTCGACACAGCGTCCGCCACGAGACTCTCGACCTGGCAGAGGACCGGTTCCCGGACCTGCACCTGGGCCAGCGTCCTGATCTCGTCGGTGAGGCGCCGGACCCGCTCCAGCTCCGCTTCGATTCGTTCCACGTAACGACGGTCGGGGCTATCCGGAGCAATAGTGTCGCCAATAAGGTCGGTGAGGGTCTGAACCGCAAGGACGCTGCCGCCGATCTCATGGACGATGCTGGCCCCCAGCGCCCCCAACGCGGCCAGTTGATCCACGCGACGGATCTCTCTCTCAATGGCCTGAACCTGAGCGAGATCCTGAATGGCGAGGATCGCCGCCCGGCTCTCTCCTATGTGCGAGTCTACCGGGCCAATGGTTCCCCTCACCATCACGCGTCTGCCATCCCGCAAGGCCAGAATGAGATGAGGGAGCGTCGTCGGCGTCTCGGCCGTGAAAGCCTCGCGCAACGCCCGAAGGAGCTGGGCCTGTCCCTCGCTCGGTTCCAGGACTTCCCACATTGTCTTCCCCACCAACTGCTCTGGCGCCAGACCGAGTATCCGACGGGCTTCGGCGTTGGCATCCAGGATCTCCCCGGCGGGGCTGAGGGTGATGATTCCCTCCGGGAGGCGGTCGAGGATGTCTGTAGCCCTGGCGTACTTCTCAAAGGAGAGGAGGAGGTAGTTCAGGCGGTTGGTAAGCCCGGAGATTTCATCGGTTTCGCGCGCCGGCGGGCGCTCGGCCGAAGAAGGCATCGTCTGCTCCAGCCGGCCAAGCATCTGGCGGATGGGGTGAACGATGGCGACCGCGATGGCAATCCCGAGGAGAAGAGCCAGCCCTCCCCCGACACCGATCACCCATAAGGTGGTTTCCCGAAGCGCCTGGGCCTCAGCAATGGGGAGAAGCGCAAAAACGCCGGCGCCCAGCGACTGAGTCGTGAGGCGGATGGCCCACAACCCCACGGCCATGGCAAGTCCCATGAGGACCAGGGGGAGGAACACGATCAGACGGATGCCGGTCAGCCGTCTGGCCCGTCCAATGACGCGGCGAAGGGTAAGCCCCTGCCGCCTGTCAGCTACCTGCGATTTCATGCCGGGTGGAGGTGATTTTCCCCCTCACCCCGCCCTCTCCCCCAGTGGGGGCGAGCGACAATGGGCCAGTGGGGGCCGGATTCCTTCGGATCAGGGTTAAAAGACTGCTCAGAATATGAGAGAGGTCACGACGCCAAACCACGTGACAGTCACGGAGGTCACCACGATGGCGACCAGCCATTTGAAACTCTTGTCGATCCGGCCCTCCACCTCCCGCTGCGATTCCGCTATCGCCTTTCGCAGCTCGCCGATCTCGGAAATGACGCGCTCAAAGCCCTGCTCCATGTCTTATCCTCCTGTTCCATGTTCGCTTCGCTCTATCCAACCATCTGGCTTCAGCGGGAAGCCGCGCTTCGGCTCCTTTCAACGCTCGGCCTCGAAGATGGGAATGGCCTCTCCCTCGAGCTCGATTCGACGGCGCCGGCCAGCCCGTTCCAGCACCACCCCGTCGGGACGGATCTCCACGACCCGCTCCTCCCCGAGCCGCTCTCCCTCGCTCAAGAGACGGCCATCGATGGAGGCCACTTTCTCTGAGCCCGAGATGATGACAGCCTTCACGGTGTAGGAAGGAAGCGGGGCGGGCGGAGGCGGGGGAGGCAACGGCTTGGCGACGGGACTCTTGGCACTCTTGGGGGCACGGAGGGCCCGCTCCTCCTCAGCCGTCAGGAACGGATCTCGTCCCCAAGTCCCCTCGAACCGCTTGAGCCACAATGCGTAGTCATCCCTGGCAAGGATGGCGACCGCAGTGCGAGAGGGAGTGGAGCTAGGTCCGGGCTCGTCAAGCCTTGCCGGTGCTTGAGCAACTGGCCGCCGGGCCGGAGACCGCCCCCTGAACCTTTTTGTGAGGGGCGAGGTGAAGAAGGCCCACACCATCGTTGCCAGCAGCAGGACCGTAATGACGATGCGCCGGATCTCCACTACTTCCCCCACCGGAAGGTCCTGAGTTGCATCTCCGTACCGAGCTGGCCGTCTTCGTGCTGCACCTGCACGGATTCCACTGCCACATACATGGAAAGGCTGCGGAGGCCTTCGAGAAACCGTACGAGATGGCGATAGCGATGAACCGCCCTCAGCCGGATGATCAAGGGGCTGGCCGTGAGTCCACGGGGCACTCTGAAGGATGAAGATCGTGGACGTTCAGAGCGTGAGGGACCCCGGGACCGACGCCCGCGAGATGCTTCCCCATCGCTTGGGGGGCTTTGAAGGTTGAGGCTGACGAGTTGCATGCCGGCCGAGCGAGCCAGATCTGCCACGGCCTCCAGAGCGCTGGGGAGAGCCTGCTCGGGAGGGAAGCGATCTCGCAGGCGGGCCTCCAACTGCTTCCAGAGCTTCCGCTCCTCCTCACCGACGGGTGGCACCGAACGTTGCTGCTCACGCACCACTCGGCGCTCTGTCTCCCCACGGGCTAATTGGGCCTTGAGCATCCTGATCTCTCGATACTTTGGGGCCACGAGTCCCAGGTATCCCCCGACCGCAAGGAGGCCGAGAAGCCCCATCACCATCGCGGCCTGTGCCTTGAAGGGCAAGCGCTGGAAATTGGGAAGCTGGGGTAGCTGAGGCACTTACCGCAGCTCTTTCAAGTGAAGTGTCAGTTCGAAGGCGAGGCGGTCCTCCTCGGCCGTGACCATCTCTTGGGTCGATTGGGGTGGCTGGGCCTTGCGCCGGAGGTCTCTCGCCCGCCTCCCCTCTTTGCTCCGGCGCTGGCTCGTCTGGACCTCGGGCCTCAGTGCCCCGTACCTCACCTCGAAAAAGAACGGCGAATCCCCGAGGCCGAAGTAGAAGCGGTTGAACTCTGATTGAGCCCTGGCGATATCGGCGAACTCCACGGCCCCTGTGAGCCTCATACGAGTGCCAGCTTTATCCCTGGACAGGGCCAGCTCTTCCAGGCGCAGATGATCCGGGGCCAGGCGGCTTATCTCCTTCAGGACATCGGCCAGCGGCGGCCCCCCCAAGGGGTCTTGGGTGAGCAGGTGGATTCGCTGGCGCTGGATCTCCCGCTCCCGCAGGATCCGTTCAACCCCCCTGACCCTGGCCAGATGTGTCTGTTTCGCCGCGGTCCTGACTGCCAGGGCCCGGCGATAACTCGCCACCTCCCAAGCAGCACCCCAGAAGGAATAGCCCAAAGAAAGGACAAGCAGCGCCGCAACGACCCCGCCTACCGTCTTCAACAGCCGTGACTGCCGCGCTTCGACAATGGATCGAGGCAGGAGGTTAGCGGTCTCGCGAGAGGACAGCATCGCCACCCCCAGAGGGAGGAGAAAGGCCCCTGCGGGAACACCCGCCAGCTCCTCGGTCTCCGGCGGAAGGACTCCCCGAATCGCCTCGTTGAGGTTGAACACCGACACTCCGGGGAGACGGGCTTCGACCTCGGGAAGGACCCGCTCGAAATTGGCGTCTACGCTCCCCACCACCACGGCGCCGACGGGCTCTCCCTTCGAGGCGACCGTGTATTGGCGGACTGTTCGCTGAAATTCGGTCACGAACCACTCGCTGAGCTGGAGACCGGGAACCGCGAGCTGAGGGATCTCTCGCGTCAGCCGGATCGTCCCCCTTTCGACCACGGTGACGGTAAGCGCGCGGAACCCCCAGTGAACGACCGCCGTGGGGCGGTCCAACGAGAATGGCGAGAGAGAGCGCGCCACCTCCAGTGAAGCCAACGGTGCCGTGGTCACCAAGTGAGGGATGAGACGGGCGTCCAGCAGGGCGGACAGGGGTTGGTCCACCTCCTTCCGCGGGACCGCAACCACCAGCACCTCATCCTTCCGGACCGCGTCCTCGGTCTGCCCGAGTGTCTGGTGCCCCACGAGCAGATTCCCCCCGAGCTCCCGAGCCAGCCCTCGTTCCAGGTAGAGCTGTCGCTCCCTCCCGGTCATGGAGGGAAGGACCTCGATGCGGTGGGTCGAGTCAGGAGGAGACAAAACCAGATGGGCCTGCCGCCCCGTGATCCCTCCCTCGACCATCAGGGACTTGAGGAGGGCTCCGTCCAAGGTCCCCGCGGGGACCGCTCTGGCCGTGGCCTTGAGGATGGTGGGTGGATCAGTGCTGCGATCCACCTCCACGGCGATCAACCGCGTGGCGGCGATCTCCAGCCCGATGGTTCGGTGTGAGGTCAGCACCGCCATTACCTCAGTCTCATCGGCCCGTGTATCTCATTTTCCCCAGGATTGAATAGATGGGGAGGTAGACGGACAGGATGGAGCCCAAGACGACGACGGCCATGACGGCAATGACGGCGGGCTCGATGAGGGCAAAGAGCCGTCGAACGGTGTCGGGTACTTCACGGTCGTAGTACTGAGAGATCTTGGCCAGACTGTCGCCCAGGTTGCCGGACATCTCCCCGGTGGAGACCATTCTGACCACGAGGGGCGGAAACTCTCCGGAGAGCCGGAGGGCGTCGGTAAAGGACATCCCTGCCACCACTCGCTCACGTACCCGGGCCACCCCTCGGGCGATCACTGCGTTCCCCACGACCCGCTCCAGGACCATCAGGGTTAGCGCGAACTCCACTCCCGCTCGGTGAAGGGTTTCCAGGAAGTGCGCAAAGCGGCTCATGGCAATCTTCTGAAGGAGACCCCCGACGACTGGCACCTGCAGTTTGACGCGATCGACGAGAAGCCGGCCAGCCGGCACCCTCACCGCCAGTCGGACGGCCACGACAAGTCCGAAGATCCCGAGGAAGACAAGCATCCAGTTGGCTGCCATGAAATCGCCAATCGCCAGGACGATCTTGGTGGGAAGAGGCATGGGGGCCCCGGTCTTGGCGAGGAGCCCCTTGAATTTTGGCAGGACGAACGTAAAGAGGACCGTCGCCAGGATCCCCAGGGCCGTCATGAGAAGGGCGGGGTAGATGCTGGCCTGGCGGAGCTGGCTCGCCAACCCCTCCTGCCACTCCAGGGAGGCCACCAGCTCCATGAGCACCGCGTCGAGCTTTCCAGAGGCCTCGCCAGCACGGACGGTGGCCACATAGACCTCTGAGAATACCTTGGGCAGGCTCGCCATGGCCTCCGAGAGCATGACCCCTCTCTCCAGCTTCTGAACGAGGATCTCCGTGACGGTCCTGACGCGCGGGCTAGCCTCTCTGGCGTACTCCTTGAGAGCAGGGAGCAGCGGGACCCCGGCGGACAAGATGGTGCCCAGATGTACGGTGAAGAGAATGAGCTCCCTGCGGGAGATTCGACCCACGGACTCTCGAGGCTGCCGCGTCGCTCTCGGGGCCCGCTCCTGGACGGAGATGACGTAGAGCCCCCTGTCCGAAAGCATGGAATCCACCTGATCTTCGGTGGGGGCGTCCATCACCCCGGTCACGGTCTTCCCCATCTCATCCTTGGCTCTGTAAGCAAACTGCGGCATCTTCCGGATTCCTACTCGATGGAATGCGTGACCCGGATGATCTCGTCCAGGGTCGTGATCCCGGCCGCCACCTTTTTCATGCCGTCCTCGAGCATGGTCTCCATCCCTTGCTCCCGGGCGACTTTCAGGAGAAGTCCCGGCTCGGCTTTTTGGGTAATGAGCTGACCGACCTGCGGGCTCGCCAGGAGAATCTCGAAGATCGCAATCCGGCCCCGGTATCCGGTGAAGTTGCATGCCCCACACCCCTTGCCCTCGTAGAAGGTCGCAATCGCCTGGGCCGTCGGTCCCGCTCGGGCCAACAGCTCATCGTCGGGAGTGACCTCGGCCTTGCAGTTCCGGCAGATGACCCGGACTAGACGCTGGGCAAGAACGGCGAGGAGGGAGGATGCCACGAGGAAGGGCTCGACTCCCATCTCCAGCATGCGGGGAATCGTTCCGACGGCATCGTTGGTGTGAAACGTGCTGAAGACGAGGTGTCCGGTCAGGGCAGCCCGCACCGTGGTCTCGACCGTTTCCAGATCTCGCATCTCCCCCACGAGGATGATGTCCGGGTCGTGGCGAAGAACCGAGCGAAGTCCCGACGCGAAGGTCAGCCCCGCCCGCGGGTTGATCTGAGATTGCCGGATCAGCGGGATCTCGTACTCCACTGGATCCTCGAGGGTGATGATGTTGACCTCCAGCGAGTTGATGTGCGAGAGGGCCGAGTAGAGGGTGGTGGTTTTCCCCGAGCCGGTCGGCCCAGTCACAAGGATCAAGCCATAGGGCTTTTGAATAAGCCGCTTGAAGATGGCCAGGTGCTCCTGTGAAAACCCGAGCTGCTCGAGGCCAAAGCTTCGGCTCTTATCGAGGACACGGATGACCAGGTTTTCCCCGTGGATGGTGGGAAACGTCGAGACTCTCAGGTCCAACCGATGGGGACCCTCGTAGTACTGAATGCGGCCATCCTGAGGGACGCGGCTCTCGGAGATGTTCAGATTGGCAAGGATTTTCACGCGGGTGACGATCCCCGAGTGAAGAGAGCTGGGAATGGTCGGACCCGAATAGAGGATCCCGTCGAGTCGGAATCGCGTGCGAACCGTCCTCTCGTCGGGTTCGATATGGATATCGGTGGCACCGTCCTGGGCGGCCTTCCTGAATAGGTCGTCAACGACTTGAACAATGGGAGTCTCGACGCTCACGCTGCCCGCTGCTCCCGCCGCGCGACCCTCCGCCTGCTGGATTTCCTCTTCCGTGGCCCCCTTGCGTCCCGCCTGCCCGGAATAGAATTTGTTGATCACCTGACGAATCTGGCTTTCCTTGGCAGACACCACCTTGATGAAGCGCTGGGTAGTCCGCTGAAGCTCGTCGATCGCGGCCACATCAAAAATATTGGCCATGGCCACCGTCAGGGAGAACTCCTCCTGGGAGATCGGGACCAACGTGTGTTTCTTTGCGAAGGTGTCTGGGACGAGCGCAAACAGGTCGGGGTCAAAGTCATGTTTGTCGAGGTCGATATGGGGAATGCCGGCCTGCTCGGCCAGGGCCTGGGAGAGGTCGTCGGCCGTGGCAAAGCCCATGCGGATCAGCACCTCTCCGAACAGCTCACCCGAGGTCCGCGCCTCACGCAGGGTCGCGTCACGCTGCTCTTTCGTTATCACCCCGGTCTCGACCAGGTACTCCCCAAGCGGCTTCCGAGCCATCTGGACCGTTCCTCTCTGTCACGTCGGTTAGGAGGGGTTCTGCGTTCAAACACACCATTATACCAGGAATTTTAGCAACTTGAGCGATCCAGAACCCGGCGCCTCAGCGGCCGCGGGCGAGAAACCGAAGGCGCTCTCTCACTTTCGCGACCAGGGGGGCATGGCGCTCAGAGGCCAACTCGACGAACTTCTGGTAGTGCCGCTCTGCTTTCTCCCTGTGCCCGCGACGTTCCCAGAGGAGCGCGACGTTGTAATGGGCCTCGGCCAGCGTGGGATCGTACCGGAGCGCCTCCCCGAACGCCTCCAGCGCATCGTTGTGGCGTTCGGCCAGCAAGAAGATGATCCCGAGGTTGGTGTGGCTCTCCACGTTGGCGGGGTTGATCCGAAGGGCCTGCTTGAAGAGGTCGATGGCCTCCCGATACTGTCCCTTGCGGTAACGAATCACGCCCAGGTTGTTCAGGGCCTTCTCGTACTTCGGGTCCAGGGCGAGAGCTTGCTCAAAGGCCTCGATGGCCTGATCCAGCCGCCCGCTCTCTTTCAACGCCACCCCCAGGTTATTGAATGCCGCAGGGTTGCGAGGATCCGCCGCAATCGACTTCTGGTACTCCTCGACCGCCCGGTCGAGCTGGCCCGTCCGCTGAGAGCGGAGTGCGGCCGCAAAGAACTTGGTAGCCCCCTTCTCCTCATCGGGTCGAATCTCCACGATGGTCGGCGAGGACGGCTTCCTGGCCGGGCGCGGACGAGCCATGGGAGGAGGCGGCGGAGGTGCCTCGACTTTCGCCGGGCTGGGAGCGGGAGGCGGGGCCTTCTCGGCCTCCTTGGCCTCCGGGAGCGCCGCCTTCACTCGGCTAAGGGCGACCTCCCGGCGAGGGTCGGTGCGGGGGGTCGACCTGGCAGGTGGTTGCTTGACCGGGGGCCGTGGTTTCTCCGCCAGTGCGGCCTCGAGAGCCGCCCGAACCTCGGGGATCGTGGTGCCCTCCTCCGACTTCGGGGCCGGGGCAGGGGCCTGTGCCAGCGGTGTCTTTGATTCGACGATCAGGAAAGGCTGCGCGGGAGCCCTCACGCGCGCGGGCTTCGGTCGAATCAGATAAAGCCCGCCGATCAGGAGCAGGCCGACCAGACCCATGCTGCCTACCAGGAGGACGAGCCTCCGCGCGGATGCTCCGCCCCAGCCCGGGAGCGCCGACAATGGCCGCTTGACAGAGAATGGAGGCAGTCTCCGAACGGCTCCCTGCTGCGCCCTCTTCAGCGCCTCGGTGATCAGGCTCACGGCCGGTGGGCGTTTCCGGGGCTGTCGACGACCCGTACGACCCTGACCGCTTCAAACCCCATCTCTGCCGTGAGCCGATCCCGGGTCTCGTTGGCCTCAGCCAGCTCCAGGAAGCGCCCCACGAGAACCCCGTAGTTCGGCTCGCCACGCTCACCAGCCCTGACGGCGACGAACGGACGATAGCCACGCACGGAGAGCCGCTGCTCCACCTCCCGTGCCTGGTCCTCGGTGGGATATGCCCCGACCAGGAGCGTAAACGGTTGGTCACCCTTGCCCCGCTCTGCATCGGACGAGGGCTCGACGCCCGGCGAAGACGTGGAGGAGGCAGGGCCCCAATCCCACCCCTTGGATGCCAGCCACCCGGCCGCGAACGCAAGGACGACCATGCCCGCGATCCAAAGGGGGAGGGCCCGCCGCGGCACCGGGCCGGCCGGCCCCACACTGACCTCGTGGCTCAGGCTCTTGATGGCCTTGTGCGCCCGTCCCCGGGTGATGTGGGTGGAGTGGTCCACGAACCCTTGAAGGAGGGCCCGATCGCAGGCCAGGTTGATCAGGCGAGGGACGCCACGCGAGAAGCGGTAGATAGCCTCAAGGGCTCCCGACGAGAGCGTCACCTCCCCGCTCCCGCCGGCCACCATTAGCCGATGATAGATGTACTGGCAGGTCTCCTGGAATGGGAGCGGCCGAAGCTGGCAGCGGACGGACACCCGCTGGTTGAGCTGCTTGAGCTCGGGCGTGGCCAAGAGATCCAGGAGGCCCAGCTGGCCCACCAGGATGATCTGGATGAGCTTCTCCCGCTCGGTCTCCAGGTTGGAGAGGAGCCGGATCTGTTCCAGGAGCGTCGGCGAGAGGTCCTGGGATTCGTCGATGATGAGGACCGCGTTCTGGCCTTCCGTGAGTGACCGAATGAGGAAATCATTGAGCTCGTCGATCAGCTCCTTCTTCGTGCTGCCGCTGCCAGTGAGGCCGAAGTCATGAAGCACGGCGCGAAGCAGCTCCTCCTCGGAGAGGAGAGGGTTCAGGATCAGTGCGCTCTTGGTCTCGGGATCAAGCCGCGACAGGATGGCGCGACAGAGGGTGGTCTTGCCGGTTCCGACATCGCCCGTGATGACGATGAAGCCCTCGCGCTCCTGAATGCCGTAGAGGAGATGGTCGATGGCTTCCCGGTGGCCTCGGCTCATGTAGAGATACTTGGGATCCGGAGTCAGGCTGAAGGGCTTCTCTCTGAGGCCGTAAAATGCCTCGTACATGGCCGCTCTTCTGGCGCCTCAGCGCAGGGGCTTGGCGCGCCGTACTTCCCGCAGGATCTCGACCTCCCGCGGAGTCAGCTCGCTGTGGCGGCGCCCGATGAGGAGCGTGGGGGTGAGCAGGATGACCAGCTCGGTCTTGCGGTCGTCATCCTGCCTCTGCCGGAACAACCCCCCCAGAACCGGAACGTCCTGAAGCAGGGGCACGCCGGTGACGTTCCTGGAGGACCGGTTCTGCATGAGGCCACCGATAACCACCGTCTGGCCGTCTTTGACCCGGACCACGGTGTCGGCAGCCCGGACGGCGACGATGGGCACGACATCCCCACTCGGGGAGGTAGCCTGGCCGACACGCTCGGAGATGCTCGGCCGGATGTTCATGATGATGGTGTCGTCCTCACCGATCTGTGGAGTCACGTCCAGCACGATTCCCTCCGTGACGGTCTGGGGCGTGACGGTCTCGGTCACTACGCCAGTGGTTGGGTCCCGTTCCCGGGTGACGGTGAAGAAGACATCGTCCACAGCCACCTTCATCACCGCCTTCTGGTTGTTCAGGGTGGAGATCTTCGGACTGGACAGGATGGCCACTTTCCCCTGCGCGGACAGGGCCTTCAGAAGCACCTGGACCGTCTGGCTGCCCAGCTGGCTCGAAACCCCGACCTGGAAGAGATCCGCTGCCGCGGGCGCCAGGGTCTGGGCGATAAGGCTTCCACCCGTCAAGGCCCCCGTGACCACCCCTAGGGGACCGAGCCTGAGACTCTGCCGTGCAACCAGGCTCCAGTCGATCCCCGCGCTGAAGTCCTTGGAGAGAGCCACCTCGATGACCTGCGCCTGGATCATGACCTGACGCTGGGCCGACCCCTCGACCAGCTCAAGGTACTGGGCGACTCTCCGGAGGTTCCGGGGGAAGTCGGTGACGGCGATCAGGCCCGCAGTCCGGCTGATCACCGCCTTGCCGTCTTCAGAAAGAAACCCGGCCAGGGTCTTCTCCAGCTCGCCCCAGAGGTCCACGCTGTCGGCGGAGGTCACCGAGCTGGTGGCCCCTGTGGTTCCCCCCCCAGCGGTCGTCCCTCCGGTCGTGGCCCCGGTGGTCCCCGCGGTAGCCCCGCCCGAGGTGGCAGAGAGCGAGGCCGCGCCGGTGCGCGTGGTGGAGATGTAGTTGACGGTGAAGATCCGTGTCTCCACGGCCGGCTCGGAGACCCGGATGAAGTTCCCCTCGCGTTTGTACACGAGAGCGAGGGGGGAGAGGAGAGCATCCAGGGCCTCCTCGAGAGTGACACGCTTGAGGTCCACTGTCACGACCCCCTGGACGTCTGGACCGAAGACGATGTTCAACTCGGTCTTCTTGCCGAACGCCAGGAGCACCTCTTGAATGTCGGCGTTGCGGACCGAGAGGGTGTAGAGCTTCCGGGGCACGACCTTGGTCACCTTTTCTTCGATTTGGGAGACCGGAAGCTCAGGGAGTGGCTCTCGAGCTCGCGGAGGGAGCGGGGGCGCGACCGGGGAGGG
>JBHIAB010000002.1:0-53932 GCA_046758385.1 Methylomirabilia bacterium
GCAACCCTCTGGGGGAGGCTTCGGAGGGGGCCGCCGAGACCCCCTCCGAGTCCTTTAGAGAACGTCGCCGATAGTGGCCACGAGCTTTTGCCGGTACTCCTTCGCCAGCGCCAGATCGGATCGCGCCTCCCTATCGATGCGCATTTCAGTCAGGACGCGCGCCGGGCGATCTAACGCGATCACGCGGTTCCCCACCTCGATGGCCTCTTCGATGTTGTGGGTCACGAAGACCACCGTCGTGCCTGCCCGCTTGTGCTCATCGATGGTGGTGACGAGCTGCAAGAAGTCGTTGCGGAGCCTTCGGGCCGTGACCTCGTCAAGGTGCCCGAAGGCCTCGTCCAAGACCAGAATCGACGGATCCAATGCAAAGGCCCTCGCCAAGCTGACCCGTTGCCGCATCCCGCCGGAAAGCTCGTGAGGGTAACGGTTCTCGAAGCTCTCAAGACCGAGCTTGGCCAGCCACTCCCGAGTCAGGTCTTGCCGCGCCTGCTTGCTGTAACCCAGAATCTCCAACCCTACCGCCGCATTGTCCAGCGCCGTCCGCCACGGCAAGAGCCGATCGGTTTGAAAGACGACGGCGATCTTTCGCTTGAGCTGAGCAAACTCCGCATACGGATCCACGCCGTCAACCTCCACGCGACCCGAGCTCACCGGAATCAGCCCGTTGATGATGTTGAGGCAGGTAGATTTGCCACAGCCGGTGGCACCGATGAGCGCTACACGCTCGCCCTCCCCCACCGCAAAACTCACGCCGTTGACGGCTACAAACTCCTTCTCACGGCCTGACTGTACATCGCGCACGCGGAAGGCCTTGATCACATTGTCCAGTCGTATCTTCTCGCGCATGACAACCTGGCTACAAAAGCTCCTTCGGCCTCCACTTCAACAGGTGGCTCTCGGAGGTCTCAATCAAAGCTTCCAAAATAAGCACAAAGACCACGAGGAGGATAGTCCACGCGTAAATGAACTCGATTTCGAAGAATTCCTGCGCCAGCTGGAGCTGCGCGCCGACCCCCACCGCTGCCCCCACCAATTCGGCAATGATGACGATTCGGGTGGCATAGCCCAGGACCACCTTGGTCGTCGTGAGCACATGGGGGGTGACGAACGGGATGATCAGGATGCGAACCAGCTGCATCTTTCCGGGGCGAAACGACTTCACCATTTCCACGTAATCACGCGGAACTCCCTTGATCCCGTCGAGGACGTTCATGGCGTAGAACGGAAAGCTCGTAATCAGGATCACAAACAAGATCCGGAACTCGATATTGCCGAACCAGATCACGGCAATCAGCACCCAGCACAGGCCTGGTACGCCGATGATCAGCTTAATCAGCGTCGTCGAGCTGCGCTCGATCCGTTCCGAAAACGCCGTTACGATGCCCCAGGTCACCCCCACCACAAAGGCCAGCGTCAATCCCTCGACGATTCGGATGAGGGTGCGGAGGAAATGCATGTATTCGGTGGCCATGATATCGCGCAGAGCCTTGAGGATGGCGTAGAGGCCAGGGGCGATAAAAGGCGGCAGGGTAAGGAACGGGAGGCTCGGCGGCTCAGCGGACACCACCTGAAACAGCAGTAGGAACCCTAGGACCGGATAGATCTCGTGCCGAGTTGGCAGCCTCATCTTGGCATCGTTGTTCCCCCGCTAGCTCTGGTAAATGATCCCAGGCGGGATGTCCTTCACGAACCCAATCTTCACCAGCGCTTGCATGAGCGTCGTCAACATATCCCGCTCTTCATGGGCGGGCTTCGTCGAATACCCCACCCTCCCTGCCAGGAAGGCCGCCTTAATGGGCCCGGTCCCCTTACCCGTCTTCTTCGCAACGACCTCCAGGGCGGCATCCAGGTTTGTCTTGAAGTAATTGCCCGCCTCCTGATACGTCTTGATCAGCCTGGGGACGACCTCCGGATGCTTCTTCAGAAAGGCCTCATGGGCATAGAGGACGATGACGTGCGAATCCTTGCCGGTCTTTCGGCGGTAGGCTTCACGCACGTTGACCATGATGCGCGCATCTGGGTTCTTGCTCAAAAAGATGGACACTGCGGGCTCCCAGGAGAAGGCCACGTCGACCCTGCCCGCCGCCAGCTGTGTAGGTCCCCCGCCGGGTCCCTTGACGTTGATCAGCTCCGCGTCTTTCTGGAGATCGATGCCGTACAGCCCGGCCGTGGCCCTGGCGACCAGGAAATTGCCGGATCCGACGGGAGCCGCGATCTTCTTGCCTCGGAGGCCTTCGATACCGGTGAGTGCCGGATTCCTGGTGAGAAAGAAGGCCGCGGTAGGAGACTGGGTGGCGAAGATGGTGGAATCTGCCCCCGCCGCCCGTTCCTTCATGGCGTTGCCGACCCCTCCCACGATGGCATCGAAGCGGCCAACGCGAAAGTCCGCATAGTAGGCCGGAATGCTGGAGCGCTTGGAGTAGTCGATGCGTAACCCATTTTGCTTGTCAAACCCCTTGTCCGAGATCACCGTGTTGATCATGGACGTGCTGCCGGCTATCAGGGTGGGCATCCTGACGGCAATGGTGTCCTCGGCTGCACGTGCCATGCGGGGTCCCCCGGTAGGCATCAGGCTCCCGGCAGCCCACCCCAAGCCAGCAGCGGCCATCACTTTGAGAGCTGTCCTCCTGTCCACCCCCATGGATTCCAGGTTTTTGAGAGACTTTTCGACGTCGTGCCGTTCTGTCCTCATGGCTTTCCTCCCTAGCACCGCGGGCGGTAAGGTCGCGTGAGTCAAGTGGGATCATAGTCAAAACCCCGCCTGGAGTCAAACGAAGGGCTGACTAAGCCCACCGGTGGACCGGGGCGGTCAGGGCTCCGCGCCTTCCGGCGGCTCGTGCCGGAAGACGGGGCGACCTCCCACCATGGCGAGCCGGGCCCGAATCCGGGGAATCCGGGGGCCGTCACTGTCAAGGGCCCCTGAACTCCCACTCATGGGCTGAGCCCTCCGAGCCCTTCCAAATCGTAGCGGTATGACGCAGGGTGAAGAAATGGCCCTGATGTGCGCGGAGACGCTTGACTCCGCCGGAGGAAATCGTTATGCATTACCCACGATGCTTCCGATAGCTCCGGTCGAGAGCGGTCGCATCGCGACCAACGAGGCGCCGGCCCTGTAGCCGGCGCCGGGAGAGGGGGAGGAGCCACTGATGGCCATCGACGTTCATGCCCACTACATCCCACCGCGCGTGCTTCGGGAGCTGGAGCGCAATCCGACCTCCTACGGTGTTGGCGTCGAACGCCAGGCCCATGGCGGCGTGCGCCTGCTCTTCCCCGGACAGGGCTACACCAGGCCGGTGCTTCCTGCGCTGCTCGACCTGGAGCGACGCGTGGACGAGCTCGCCAAGGCCGAGATCCATCATCAGCTGCTCGCCAACTGGATGGATGCCGTGGGATACGCGCTGCCTCCGGACACCGGTGCACGCTGGAGCCGTCTCTACAATGAGAGCCTGGCGGAGGCGCTGCGCGAACCAGCCGCAGCCGGCCGGTTCAGCGGCGTGGCCACGGTGCCACTCCAGGATGGCAAGCGCGCGGCCGACGAGCTGATCCATGCGGTGCAGAGCCTGGGCCTCAAAGGGGTGCAGATCGGCACGAACGTGCTGGGGAGGAACCTTGACACGGTCGGGCTCGACGCCTTCTGGGAGATGGCCGCCGGGCTCCGCGTGCCCATCATTCTGCACCCGTGGCATGTGGCTGGCGAGGAGCGCATGCAGCGGCACGGCATGGTCCGCCTAATCGGCTATCCCGCAGATACGACGCTCGCGGCAGCCTCCATCATTTTCGGGGGCATCGCGGATCGCTTTCCGGATCTTCGTGTGGTGCTGGTTCATGCAGGCGGGTTCTACCCGTACCAGGCGGGCAGACTCCAGCGGGGGCTCACGCTTCAACCCGAGCCGAAGCCAGCGACTTCCGTGCAGGATTCGTTGCGCTGGTTCAACTACGACACCATCACTCACATGCCGGAAGCGCTGGCTTACCTCGCGGGGCTGGTGGGGATCGAGCGGATCGTTCTCGGAAGTGATGCACCGTTCGACGTGGGCGATCCCACACCAGTCGCGACCGTTCGGGCGGCCGGTCTCCGGGCCGAGCCCGCGGCAGCGATCCTCGAGCGGAATGCTGTCACGCTCTTTCGCTTGGATCCCGCGCGGTGAAACCCGCCCCGTTCCGGTATGTGAAGCCCCGGACCCTCGAGGAAGCGGTTGGCATTCTGGCAGGGGCCGACGGCGATGCAAAGGTGCTCGCCGGCGGCCAGAGCCTGGTTCCGATGCTCAACATGCGACTCGCGCGCCCCCCCTTGGTCGTGGACGTCAACGGGCTCCCCGGGCTTGATGCCATCAGACCCACCCCCGACGGCGGTCTCATCGCCGGCGCGCTGGTGCGCCATGCCGACCTCGTGAGCTCACCACTGGTGTGGGCGCGCGCGCCGTTACTGGCCGAGGCGGCAAGGCATATCGGATACCCAGCCATTAGAAATCGTGGCACGCTTGGCGGGAGCCTCGCGCATGCCGACCCTGCAGCCGAGTTGCCGGCCGCAGTCATGGCCCTCGAGGCGGATCTGACCCTAGTCAGTGCGATGGGCACCCGAACCCTCCCGGCCGCAGCGTTCTTTCGGGGCGTCCTCACGACGGCGCTTCGCCCCGATGAGTTACTCACCGAAGTGCGCATCCCCGCCGCCGGCGCGGCCTGGGGCTTCGGGGAGTTGGCGCGACGCCCCGGCGACTATGCGCTTGCCGGCGTGGCCGCCGTGCTTCGGCCCGCGCCGGGTGATCGGCGCCGCTGCGCAGCAGCGCGCCTCGTCGCCTTCGGCGTCGGGCACGTCCCCGTTCGTCTCCAACCTGCCGAGGCGTCGGTGACAGGCGCGCTGATCGACGCCGGCACCTCGCGACGGGCCGGGCTGGCCGCACGCCACGCATGCGAGCCGCCAGAGGATGTCCATGCCTCCGCTGAGTATCGCCGCCATCTCGCGGCGGTCTTGACCGAGCAGGTGCTGCTCGAGGCGATGACCCGACTCCTTGGGGCCTGCTGATGTCGCACGAAGGTCTCGACCGAAGCGTCGTGCGGCTCACCGTCAACGGCCGCGCCGTCGAGCAGTTGGTCGAGGCTCGGCGTTCCTTGGCGGACTTCCTGCGCGAGGATGTCGGTGTGACCGGGACCCACGTGGGTTGCGAGCATGGCGTATGCGGTGCCTGCACCGTGCTGCTCAACGGGCGGAGCGTCAGGAGCTGTCTCCTGTTTGCGGTGCAGCTCGACGGAGCATGCATCACGACCATCGAGGGCCTGACGCCGAGGGAAGGGTTGAGCCCACTCCAGCAAGCGTTCCGCGACCGTCACGCGCTCCAGTGCGGGTTCTGCACACCCGGCATGATCATCTCCAGTCACGAGCTGCTGAGCGAGATCCCGAGGCCGACGGAGGAGGAGATCCGGCACGCGCTGTCCGGGAACCTCTGCATGTGCACCGGCTACGTCAACATCGTCCGGGCGGTGGGGCAAGCGGCGGCGGCTCTCAGCCGCGACGCCGTTCGCGAGCCATGACGGAACACAGGGCTGGCGGCGGCTGGGTCGGCACGGCCTGCACGGTCAAGGAAGACATACGGTTCGTCACAGGCCGCGGCCGTTTCATCGATGATCTCACGCGCCCACGGATGCTGCACGCGGCGATGCTCCGAAGCCCACACGCGCACGCTCGCATCATCGCCGTCGAGACGCGAGAGGCAGAGGCGCTGCCCGGTGTCTTCGCCGTCCTCACAGGTGCCGAGGCCGCCACGGTTTCAAACCCCATCCGGCCGTTGATCCCGACGGCGGTGCCCCTACGCGACTACTGTCTCGCCGTCAATCGGGTGCGGTTCATGGGCGAGCCAGTCGCTGCCGTAGCAGCGGTAGATCGTGCGACGGCCGAGGATGCGCTCGAGCGAATCGTCGTGGAGTACGAGCCGCTGGAGGCGGTGGTCGATCCCGAGGCCGCGATCCGCCAAGATGTGCCGCTGCTCTACCCGGACCTCGGCACGAACGTGCTCTGGCACGACACGCTGAGCTACGGTGACGTCGATGGGGCCTTTGCCGAGGCGGACGGCGTGCTGCAGGAGCGCTTCGAGATCCAGCGCTATGCGTCGACCCCGCTCGAGACCTTCGGGGGTATCACCGAGTACGACCCGGCCGCCGACGGCTACCAGTTCTGGACCAACGACCAGCGGCCAGGGCTCACCATCTCCATCCTCGCCGAGTCGCTCGGGGTGCCACAGTCCCGGCTCCGACTGAGTTGCCCCGACAGCGGCGGCGCCTTCGGGAACAAGCGGCGACCTGCCTACCTTCTGGTGTGCGCACTGCTCGCCAAGAAGTCGGGGCGGCCCGTCAAGTGGATCGAGGACCGTCTCGAGAACCTCGGCGCGCTGATGCACGCAGCAGGCGGGATCATGAATCTGGAGCTGGCCTACCGCGCGGACGGCACGCTCCTCGGGCTTCGCGTGCGCGACATCACCGACGAAGGGAAGAACCTGATATCATCCACGCAGCACAATCTCATCAAACTCGGCAATATCGCCAACGGATACCGCATCCCGGCCATCCAGTACGAGGCCTGGTCGGTGCTGACGAACAAGTGCCCGAGCGGGGCCAACCGCGGCATCGGCAAGCCTTTCATGTGCTTCGCCATCGAGCGGGCCGTGGCGCTCTTGGCACGGCGCCTTGGGCTCGACCCCGTCGAGCTGAGGCTCCGCAACTACGTGCGCCCCCACGAGATGCCCTACACCACGCCGCCCGGCGCCCAGTACGACAGCGGTGACTATCCCGCGACCCTTCGGAGGGCGCTGGAACGCTTCGACTACGCGCGGTGGCGCGCCACCCAAGCGGAGGCTCGGCGGGTCGGCCGTCTCCTCGGCATCGGCATCGCGACGTCCGTGGAGCCAGCTGGGACCAATCTCGCATCGTACGAACTCATCACTGGCCGCCGGACGGTCTCGGGCTCCGCCGAGGCGGCCATGGTGAGGATTGAGCCTGACGGGCACGTGCGCGCGGCGCTCGGCGATCCGGCGAGCGGCCAGAGCTACGAGACAGTGGTGGCGCAGATCGTCGCCGACGAGTTGGCCCTCAGCCCGGACCGCGTGCAGGTGGCAGCAGGCTTCGATTCGACCAGCACACCGTGGCTCTACCTCTCGGGCAACTACTCGAACAAGTTCTCGGTGACGGATGTCGGCGCCGTGGTCGGCGCGGCGCGCAAGGTACGCGACAAGCTCATCCGCCTGGCGGCGCACCGGCTCGAGATCGATCCTGCTGACCTCGAGCTGCGCGATGGGGCGGTTCGCGTCCGTGGGGTGCCGGGCCGCAGCCTGTCGTTCCAGGAACTCGCGCGGACCGCGTACGCAGACGTGCTGGGGCTCCCGCCTGGCGAGGAGCCAGGGCTCGAGGCGCGACACGCGCATCAGAACGAGCTAGCCACGCCGGTGGACGCCAGGCGGCGCGTGCGAGCCCAGCTGGTGTTTTCCAATGCCGCGCACTGCTGCCTGGTCGAGGTCAACGCGAAGACCGGGCTGGTCCGAATCCTCAAGTACGTCGTGGTGCACGACTGCGGCCGGGAGCTGAACCCGCTGATCGTCGAGGGCATGGTGCATGGATCCACAGTGCACGGCATCGGCGCGGCGCTCCTGGAGGAGTTCCGCTACGACGAGCGCGGCCAGCTCCTGACCTCCACATTCATGGACTACCTGAAGCCCACCTCGGCCGATGTGCCCGCCATCGAGGTCGACCGGCTGGAGCACCCGTCGCCGTTCACGCCGCTCGGCGCCAAGGGTGTTGGTGAGGGAGGCGCGATCCCGAGCCCGGCGGCGGTCGCCAACGCGGTCGAAGACGCACTGGCGCCTTCCGGCGTCACCATCCGGTCTCTGCCCGTCACACCGGAGCGGGTATGGCGCTCGATGCAGGCTCCGCCCTAACGCAGATTGGGCGACAGAGACAGGGAGAGCCTTTGAGCTGCCTCCCGTCGTGGGGCTATTCGGGCTAAATCAGGACACGAGCACCCGGCTGACGAAGTCGCGCGCCCAGGCCATCTTACCCGGCTCCATGGAGAGCTTCTCCGCGAACGGTTCTCCGAATGGCCTCGTGGCATCGATACCGATCTTCGCCGTCAGCCCCCGCTTGCTGGCGGAGGGATCCAACATGGCGCCGAGGCTGTCGGAGATGATCACGAGGTCTCGATCCGCCCGCATCCGGGTCGCCAGGGCCCAGAACACGTCAGCCTCATCGAAGACGTCGATGTCGTCGTCCACGATCACGACGACCTTCAAGTAGTGATCTACCCCGAGCACGATGGGGATCGCGTGCTTGGCTTCCCCCGGCCGGCTCTGGGCAATGGAGACGAACGCGGTGAACGCCGCACCCCCTGAGGCAGGCACGTGCACGGCGGTGACATTCGGGACGACCCGGCTCAGCGCGCTCTTGATCTCGACCTCGCGGAGGACGCCGAGCGGCGAGATGTGGTCGGGCGCTCGACCCGAGCTGATGGACTGAAACCACGGCCGGTCCCGCACGGACAGAGCCCTGGCGACAAAGACGTGCTCGGTGCTCCGCCTGGAGAAGTAGCCGGTGAACTCCCCAAAGGGGCCCTCGGGTTCTCTGACTCCGGCCAGGATCTCACCCTCGATGACGATCTCCCCCCAAGCGGGGATCAGCAGGTCAACGGTCGCGCACCTGGCGACCTCCATCGGCTCCTGGAACAACCCTCCCATCACCTCGAACTTCGAGATTTCGGGGGATGGGTACGAGAGCGCACCCAGGCTGACGAGCGGGTGAAGCCCGATGACGAGCGCACATTCGAGATTTTTCCCCCCAGCCTCCGCGCGCCGCTGATACTCGTACATCCGCCGACGAGAGTGCAGGCTCACGCCCATTCGACGTCTGTCCCTCACCTGAAAGCGGTGATAGCCCGCGGTCTCGACCCCGGTGTCCGGATCTTTGGCTACGGCCAGCGCGGCGGTGAGATAGGGGCTTGCATCGCCGGGATAGTAAGTCGGAATGGGGAGCTGGCCGAGCAGGTCTACCCGGTCGCCGGTGAGGATGGTGTGGCGGAACGGAGGATCGTCCACCACCACAGGTTTCAGGTGCTGCTTGAGACGGCCAGCGCATGTGGCCGACATCTGCGGCTCCGCGACTCCCAAAGCGTGGGCGTAGACACGCCGACTGGCCATGACATTGGAGATTACCGAGATGTCGTAGCCTTCGAGTTTCTCGAAGAGGAGAATGGGAAAGCGGCGCCGGCGCTCCAGCTCCAGCGCAATGGCCTGGAGGTCGAACCTGAGGTTGACCGGCTCGGTCACCCGGATGAACTCACCCGGGTAGGCCGTGCCGTAGTCTTCCGCAAACGATCGGAGATCCTGTCTGGGACTTCTCACGCTGGCACCAGGCTCTTTGATGAGCCGTCGCGATGTGAGTCGAGCCATGCACGGGAGCGACTGCACCACCCCGCTCGACGCGGAGATAGTCGCTCATGCCGTCCTCTCGGGGACGAGGACAACCTTGCCGCGGTTCTTCCGGTCGATCAGGTGCTGGACCGCGTGCCCAGCCTCTGAGAGAGAAAACACGCGATCCACAACGGGGCGGAGGCGGCCGGCCTCCACGAATTCCAGAAGGGTCCTGAGCTCCAGGATGGACCCCAGGTTGGTGCCGATGACGCGGAGGTTCTTGGAGTAGACGTGGCGAAGGTCCATGCGCCCCCAGTGGGTGTCGTGAGACCCGATGCTGATCAACGTGCCGAGGCGCGTGAGGCAGTACACGCTCCGCTCCAGGGTCTCGCCGCCGATGTGCTCGACTACCACATCCACGCCCCGCTTGTCGGTCCAGCGCCGGACCTCTTCGACAAAGTCCTGCCGGCGATGGTTGATCACCTGATCGGCGCCGAGCGATCGGGCAAAGTCGATCTTCTCGTCGGCGCCCACCGTGGTGATCACCCTGGCGCCGACCAGTTTCGCGATCTGGATGGCCGCGCTCCCCACACCACTCCCAGCAGCGTGAACGAGCGCGGTCTGGCCGGGCCGCAAGGGCGCCTGGGAGACGAGCCCGTGCCACGAGGTGAGCATCGCCAGTGGGACAGCCGCACCGGCTTCAAAGCCGATCGCCTCAGGAAGCGGGATGATGTTCTCGGCCGGCGCCTTCACCAGCTCGGCGTAACCACCATCCTTGTGGGCACCGAGATAGCCGTAGCGGAGGCAGACCGTCCGCTGCGCGCGGAGGCAGAACTCGCAGCGACCGCAGGAGAAGCCAGGGAAGACGATCACGCGCCGCCCGATCGTGAGCCCGCTGACGTCGGGACCCATGGCGGCCAGGGTCCCGGTGACCTCGCAGCCGTTGACGTGCGGCAGCCCCTCGGGCGGTGGGAAACGACCGTCCAGGAGGAGCAGGTCCACCTGGTTCAGCGCGCAGGCCCGGACACGTACCAGGACCTCGCCCGGACCCGGCACCGGATCCTTGTAGTCGCCGTAGATGATCTCTTCGGAACCGCCGTGCTCTTTGAAGTAGGCCGCTTTCATACCGATCGTGGTCCTTTCGTGTGACGCGGAGTCAGGTTGGAGTTAGAACGGCACCTCGGCGCGTTCGTCCTTGACGCGCTTGGCCTTGTGATCCCAGCGCGGCAGGCCACCGGGCTGTGTCAGCTCCACGGTCACCCGGATCCCGAGCCCGATCCGGAGCGCTTCGGCCAGAGCCACCTGCATGCGCTGGCGCTTCTCAGGGGACAGCCCCGGCGCAGGGTCGATCCTGACCAGGATGTCATCGAGCCCCTCGGCGCGCCGGAAGATGATCTGAAACTCGTCCACGCCCCGATGGCCTCGCACGATCTCCTCGATGCGGCGGGGGTAGACGATGATGCCACGCACCTTCTTCATGTCGTCCAGACGGGCGAGCACGCCGCCCTCGAAGGCGACCAGCGTTCGGCCGCAGGTGCACGGACGATCCGCAAGCTGGACCAGATCTCGGGTCCGGTACCGGAGGAGCGGCATGGCCTTCCGGTAGAGGCTGGTGAGCACCAGCTCGCCCTTCTCCCCGGGCTTCACCGGCTGGTCCTGCTCGTCCAGGACTTCCGGATAACAGTAGTCCTCGTGGACGTGAACGAGGCCGGCCTGCGCGTCGCACTCGAAGCCCCAGGCCATGATCTCCGTGAGCCCCGGGAGGTCGAAGGCCCGGGCGCCGAACGCCGCTTCTATCCTGGCCTTGGTCGCCGGAATGGAGGCCCCTGGCTCGCCGGTGTGCCAGGTGATTCGGACCTTGCTCTCCTTGGCCAGACTGACCCCCTTCCTGCCCGCCTGCTCAGCCAGGAATAGCGCGTAGGAGGGCGTGCAGCCCAAGACCGTGATGGGATAAGTCAGGAGCGCGTCGATCCGCTGGTCGGTCGTGAGACCGCCCGCAGGAAAAACCATCGCGCCGAGATGCTGGGCCGCGTGAAAACCCAACCAGTAGCCGACCCACGGTCCGTAAGAGAACGCGGCCATCACCATGTCCGCCTTCCGCACTCCGAAGGCGTACAGCGACCGGGCATAGGTGCGGTAGAAGCGGGCCCAGTCCCCCTCGGTGTCGACGATCGCCAGCGGCCTCCCCGTGGTGGCGGAGGTCATGTGTACACGCACACACTCCTCCAGCGGGACCGCGAGGAAGGTTCCCCAGAGGGGGTAATCGGCCTGGTCCTGCTTGAGCTCGTCCTTGGTCGTGAACGGCAGGCGCTCGAGATCTTTGAGCCGCTTGACCTGCCTGGGTGTGACGGCTGCCTCGCGGAGCTTCTCCCGGTAGAAGAGGCTCGCTCGGTAGGCATGCTCGACCTGCTCCCGGAGACGGCGTTCCTGAAGCCGCGCCAGCGTCCCTCGCGAGGCCGTCTCGATCTCTGGCTCCAGGTAGCGGGAACCGGCCTTCAGCCTCTTGGCCGAGCGAGGCCCTCTCCCGGCCTTGCGCCTGGGCTGCCTGGGGCGGCTTCGCCTCATCCGGTGCTCCCGAGTTCCTGCGCCACCCGGGAGAAGAACTGGTCCAACGTCATCTTGGCCACGCCCCCCAGCATCCGCTGCCCGACTCCCGCGATCAGGCCCCCCACCTGGAGATCGGCGTGACAGGCGACCCTCGTGCCGCCGCCGACCTCGGAGAGTTCCATGGAGGCCTCCCCGCGCATGAAGCCCTGAGCACCGCTTCCCTCCACCGCCATCTTGTACCGGGACGGTGGCTCCTTGTCGGACAACCGCACCTTCCCATCAAACGTCCCCTTCACCGCGGCGACTCCCACCTTCAACGTCGCCTTGTACTCGTCTCCACCCACCGCTTCGAGCCTCTCGCAGCCCGGGATGACCTTGACGAGCTGCTCGGGATCGAGCAGCGCCTGCCACACTCGCTCGCGAGGAGCGGGGAGGGTGTAGCTGCCTTCGATCTTCATAGAGACAGTCCTTTCCAGACCGGATCTGAAGGTGAACCCGATCAGGCCTGAGTCAGCGTGTTTGTACGGAGACCCCTACAGAGACAGCAACGCCGGTAGGATACGGTGGACAGCCGAATCTTGCAACCCGGGCGGCGCCGGGCCGCTGGCCCTCCGAGCTCTTCCCAGAAGGCCCCCGCGTCTTTTACGTGGGACGTCGATCGGCTGCCCGCGCCGGCTCAGGCGGGACGAAACTTCTGGCGACCGACGGTGACGAACGCGACGGAATCCTCGGGCACCGCTGTCTCGATCACGAGGACCTGCTTGGGGAAGTCAATGGAACGGACAATCCCGAGCCCCAACGTCTCTCGCTCGGCGTTGTCCAGCCCGGCGAGCGCCCCTTGGAAGTCGTCCAGAGAGTAGTTGACCACCTGGCACTCGTCAAAGCGCCGGGAGATCTGCCGGATCTGGACATCCTTCAGTGGATCCGGAGTGACCAGGATCAGCTCGGTGCCTCGTCGCTCCGCCCAGAGGACCATGTCATCCAAGAGCCCCGAGACCTCCTCGAGCTGGCGACTCGGGAGCGGCTGACCAACGGAGAGGGGGGGCTGCCGGAGCACCACCCGTGAGAGGTCCAGGTGTAGCGTCCGCGTTCCGTGGAAATACGCTTGAAGGGTCCGCTCACGGTGCAGACGCCGCTCCTCCTGGGAACGCTTCCGTCCGGCCGGGCCGGGAGCCAGGCGGAGGATTTCGGGTCGACGCCCCGGGCTGTACGGCCTCAGGATGTGCTCACACTCATCCCCGCGCTGCAGGCACGCGATGAGATCCGGGTTGACCAGGTCAATCTTGTGCTGCTTGAGGGTGCGCCCCAGCTCTCCCTGGATCAAGCCGCTTGTGTCGACGAGCACGCGCCCGAGCCCACTGGAGAGGCCTTTCTCCACCATGCGCTTGGTGCCGATGACGGTCGCCAGGAGGTGGCCCTGGGGCGAGGTGGAGCCCACGAAGTACAGCCCCACGACTTCCGCCTCTCCCAGTCGCTCCACCGGCTGGCCAATCAGCCCCAACCCCACCGTGGTCGGCGGGCCAATGTCGGACTGGCCTAGGTCAGCATCGACGACACCCACCCGGAAGCCGCGCTCGACCAGGCTATTGGCCAGGTAGGTGGTGAAGGAGCTCTTCCCGGTGTCGGTCTCACCGAGGATGAGGATGACGGGAACCTCAAGAGCCCGCCGGAGCGCCTTCTCCCAGGAGGGATCCGGAATCATCCGTCCAGCGACCGGACAGCGTCGGCCATCCGGCCCAACCCCTCCGTGATGGTGCCGAGCCCCGCCGCGTAGGAGAAGCGCACATGGTGGTCCGAGGCAAAGTCGAGCCCAGGCACCACCGCCACCCGCGCCGCCTCGAGGAAAAAAGCCGCGACGGCTGAGGAACCGGTCACAGCCGTGCCGTGCCAGTGCTTCCCGAAGAGCCCTGAGACATCGGGGAACGCGTAGAAGGCGCCTCGGGGCATCACGCAGGGGATCCCGACAATCGAGTTGAGCCCCTCCACAAGAGCCCGGCGTCGGCGGTCAAACTCTCCGACCATCTTGGCCACATCGTCCTGCGGACCGGTCAGCGCCTCAACGGCCGCCCACTGCGCGACGGAAGACGGGTTGGAGGTCACCTGGCTCTGCACGTCCGCCATGGCGGCGGCCAGGGGCTCAGGGCCCGCCGCGTAGCCGATCCGCCAGCCGGTCATGGCATAGGCCTTGGAGCAGGTGTTGACCACGATGGTCCGGGCCTTGATCTCTGGGCCCAGGGTCGCGATGGAGACTCGCCGCAACCCGTAGGTGAGGGCCTCGTAGCATTCGTCCGAGATGACCCAGAGGTCCCGCTCGACTGCAAGCGCGGCGATGGCCCGGAGAGCCTCCGCAGAGAACACGGCTCCGGTGGGGTTGTTTGGGCTGTTGAGGACAATGGCCCTGGTGCGAGGGGTGACTGCCGCGCGCAAGCGATCCGGGTCCACCTCAAAGCCTCGAGACTCCTCGGTGGGAACCGCCACCGGCACGCCACCGAGGAGCTTGACCTGCTCGGGATAGGAGACCCAGTAGGGGCTCGGGATGAGAACCTCGTCCCCCTCATTCAGGAGTGCCAGGAAGATGTTGTAGAGGGTATGCTTGGCCCCGCAGGAAATCACGACTTCGGCGGGCCGGTACTCGAGGCCGTTGTCGCGCCGGAGCTTCTGGCAGACTGCCTCCCGGAGCTCCGGGATCCCCGCGACCTCGGTGTACTTGGTCTGGCCCCGCTCGAGCGCGCGGCACGCCGCCTGCTTGATCCGCTCCGGGGTATCGAAGTCCGGCTCTCCCAAGCTGAAGGAGATGACGTCGATCCCCCGGGCGCGCATGGCCTTGGCCTTGGCCTGGACGGCCAGTGTGGCAGAGGGCTGAAGGGACTTGAGCCGGTCGGCGAACATCCGGACGGCTACTTCTTGGAGAACTTTTCCTTGAGGGCCGTCTCGACGTTCTCGGGGACCATGCCGGCCACCGACGCGCCGTAGCTGGCGACCTCCTTGATGAGGCGGGATGAGATGTAGGTGTACCTCTCGTGGGGCATCATGAAGACGGTTTCCACGCTGTCGCGGAGCTTCCGGTTCATCAGCGCCATCTGAAACTCGTACTCGAAGTCGGAGACCGCCCGGACGCCCCTCACGATCACATTGGCCCCCTCTCGCGTCACCAGGTCCACGAGGAGAGCATCGAAGGAGGTAATGCGGAAGTTGGCCAGCCCGCCGGTGGCCTCATCGATCAGGTCCATGCGCTCCTTCACCGTGAAGAGGGGCTCCTTCGCGGGGTTGGCCACCACGGCCACAATCAGCTGATCGAAGATCTGCAAGCTGCGCGTGATCAGATCCAGGTGCCCGTTATGGACCGGATCGAACATGCCGGGATACACTGCCCGTTTCCCCACGCGCCGCCTCCTCTCAGGTGGGTGGAACCCATGACAAAACCCCGCTGATCTTAGGCTCCGGCGCGGAAAAAAGTCAAGGTCGTTTCCCCGAACCGCCGACGTTTAAAGGTGCGCAAGCAGCCGACCCGATCGGGATGCGCGCGCTTGGTGAGGTGTTGGAGCGTGACGACGCCGCCGGGGATGAGGAGGACGCCGTCGGCGAGCCGGCCGAGTGCCTCCTCGGCCTCGGGGCTTTCATACGGCGGATCGAGGAAGATCAGCGTGAACGGTCTCCCCTCGCGCTTGAGGAGATCGAGGGTCGGGAGCACATCGCGGCCGAGGACGCGGCTCCGGCCCTCGAGGGCGAGATGCGTGAGGTTCTCGCGGAGCGCCTGGACGGCGAAGCGGCCGCGCTCGACAAAGACGCATGCGGCCGAGCCGCGAGAGAGGGCCTCAATGCCTACCCCCCCGGCCCCCGCGTAGAGATCGAGAAAGCGCGACCCGGGGAGCCACGGCGCGAGGGTGTCCAGGCACGCGATCCGCACCTGGTCGGCGGTGGGTCGCGTCCGTCTCCCCTGCGGGAGCCTGAGCCGCTGGCCTTTCAGCTCACCGGCAATGACCCGCACGGGCCTACCCCGCACTGGCCAGGTCCAGCTTCCCCTGCCACCGGGAGAGCAGAGCCTCCCGAAGGACGCGATGCTCGGGGCGCACCAGAACGGGATCGGCCGCGACCAGTCCGAACGCCTCCTGGCGGGCTTCCTCGAGCACGCGACCATCCTGGAGCAGGTTTGCGACCCGAAATTCTGGAAGGCCCGACTGGCGCGTGCCGAAAAAGTCCCCCGGGCCGCGGAGCTCCAGGTCCACCTCGGCGATCCGAAAGCCGTCCTGGCTCTTCACCATCGCCTGAAGCCGCTGGCGCGCCTCTCGGCTCGCCGTCTCCGCGGCCAGCAGGATGCAGTAAGACTTCCACGGCCCGCGCCCGATGCGCCCGCGGAGCTGGTGAAGCTGGGCTAGGCCGAAGCGCTCGGCATGCTCCACCAACATGACCGTGGCGTTGGGGACATCGATTCCGACCTCGATCACCGTCGTCGAGACCAGGATCTTGATCTCCCCCGCCTTGAAGGCGGCCATGATAGCCTCCTTTTCCTCGAAACGCATCCGGCCGTGAAGGAGGCCCACTCGGACCTCGGGAAAAACCTCCTGGGCCAGGCGCACGGCCATCTCGGAGGCGGCCTTGAGGTCCGAGGCCTCCGACTCCTCCACCAACGGGCACACCACATAGACCTGCCGCCCTTCCCGGATCTGCTCGCCGAGGAAGGTATAAATCCGGGCTCGACGGGACTCCTTCCTGACCCCCGTGACCACCGGCTGACGTCCCGGAGGCATCTGGTCGATCACCGAGAGGTCCAGGTCGCCGTACAGGGTGAGGGCAAGCGTGCGCGGGATGGGAGTCGCGGTCATTACCAGGAGATGGGGACGCACACCCTTGGCCCTCAGGCTGGCGCGCTGGATCACGCCGAAACGGTGCTGTTCATCCACCACGGCGAGGCCCAGTCGCTGGAACACCACCTCCTCCTGAATCAGTGCGTGGGTCCCGATGACCACCGGGCTCACCCCGCGTGCCACCTCATCCAGCCGGGCTTCCCGTTCCTTTCCTTTCACGCCCGAGGTGAGAAGCGTGACGCGCAGGCCCAAGGGCGACAGAATCTGCGACAGGGTCAGAAAGTGCTGCTCGGCCAAGATCTCTGTGGGCGCCATGAGGGCGGCCTGATGGCCAGCCTCGACGGCAGTCAGCATGGCCATGGCCGCCACGATGGTCTTTCCTGAGCCGACATCCCCTTGCAGGAGCCGGTTCATCGGCACCGACCGGGCCAAGTCCTCGCCGATCTCCTCCAACACCCGCTCTTGGGCCGTCGTCAGCGCGTACGGCAGGGACCTGCGCAAACGGTGCAGCAGCACCCCCGCCGATCGTATGGGGACCCCGCTCTCCTGCCCCTCCCGCTGCCGTCTGATCGCCAGTCCGAGCTGGAAGAGGAAGAAGTCCTCGAACACCAGGCGCCGGCGCGCCGCCGCGAGAGCGTCCCGACTTTCGGGGAAGTGAATGCTCCGGAGCGCCTGAGACAGCGGGAGGAGCATTCGCCGGGCGAGGACGACCTCGGGCAGGGTCTCACGCGCCTGGTCGGCGAAGCTTTCCACGACCCGCCAGAGAAGCGCACGGAGCTGGCGCTGCCCGAGCCCCTCGGTCAGGTGATAGACAGGGACCAGGCGGCCGGTGTGGAGGGTTTCCTCCTCGTCGCCGTCCAGGATCTCGAAATCCGGGTGCTGCATCTGGAGCGGCCCGCCCTCGAAGCGGGTGACCTTGCCGTAGAGCACCAGGCGCTGCCCACGGCTCAGCACCTTCTGCAGATACGGCTGGTTGAACCAGACCGCGGTGAGGTAGCCCGACCCATCGCGGAGCAGCGCCTGGAGCGGCAGCCTGCGCTTCGCCCGCGGCGCCGGGCTGACCCCGACGATGGTCCCCGAGCATGACTGAAACAGGCCGGGAGTGAGCGACCGGAACGGTGTCAGGCGACTCCGGTCCTCGTGACGAGCGGGGCAGAAGAAGAGGGCATCCTCAGCGGTAAGGAGTCTGAGGTGGGAAAGCAATTCCGACCGCTGGGGGCCGACCCCCTTCAGGTACCTCAGGGGTGTCTGAAGGCCCTGGGCCGTGTCGGAGGGAGGAGGGACGCCGTGAGACGTCAAGCCCTTGCCTCGTTCACGAATGTATGCTATAAAACGTTCTCGTCTGCAGCAACCTTAACTCCCGTCTTCCGAGGAGTCACCATGGCGCTGCGCTGCGATATCTGCGGGAAGGGACCCGCCGTCGGCTACCGGATCAGCCACGCCCACAACGCGACCAAACGGCGCTGGCGGCCCAACCTGGTCTCGATCCGGGCGCTCATCGGCGGCGGCCCCCGGCGGGTTCGCATCTGCACCCGGTGCCTGAAGAGCGGGAAGGTGACCAAAGTGGTGTAGGACGCCATGGGGAAGGACCGGTGAAATGACGAGGGGGTGTCGCCACACCCCCTCGGGATGAGTGCCGGTGGGAGGCCGCCACCCCCCACCGATGACTGCGGGCTAGCTTATCTCTTCTTCTTTTTCTTTGCCGCAGCCTTCTTCTTTTTAGCCATGCCCAGTTCTCACCTCCTTTCCCCCATGAGGGGATACCCCCTCCTGCGCTCCCATGGAGTATCTCCCTCAGGTCGGCAACGAGGGATACTACTTCTTCTTTTTCGCGGGCTTCTTGGCGGCCGCCTTCTTCTTCTTGGCCATGCGCGAGCTCACCCCCTTTCAGGCTCAGTAGCCTATCGCCTCACGCCGCAAGTACTCGGCCTGCTCCTTGCCACGCCGCTCGTAGTGGTACAGGTCGACGTACAGCTGCGGGAGGCACACCAGCGAGAGGCCCCCTTTCTCCAGCGGGGCATGGAACACCCCCTGATCGTACGGAGCCAGGAGGTGAACATTCCCTTCCCCTTCGCCGGGACGAAGACCAAGGGATCGCCCCAGGCTCTCCGACTCTCCCTCCAGGTAGCAGTGGATCTCAGGGACGCGAATGTTGGGAGCCACCAGGGCGGCCCCCGAATGGAGGGTAAAGGCGTAGCGTCGTCCCTGGGCCTGAGCGGCTCGGGCAATCTCCACCATGAGCTTGCGCGTAATTCGCTCCGCTGAGAAGTAGGCGGCAAGAGCGTTCTGCCGATAGGTGTAGGCCTCGCGCCAGGCCTCCAGGAGTTCGGCAGGCTTGGCCAGGCGAATCCGCTGCTGCTCACCACGATCCACCCAGGACAGTTCCTCGAGACGCTTGACGACATTGTGGGCGTGGCCCAGGCTCACCCCCGCGGCTTGCGCGAGCGCCTCGAGCCGCCAGGCCTGATAGGGGCTGACGAGCAGCGTCCGTACCACCCGGGTAGCCCGCGATGCGAAGAGCGACTTGAGCGGGCGGGTGGAAGGGTGAACGTTCGGCTTCCCCTCTTTCTCGATCAGGATGTTCTCGAGGGCCAGGTAGCAGTTTCCGGAGAGGTCCAGGTAGCCCAACCCGTTTCGGCGGAGAATGGCGGCGCTCTCAGGGCTGATGTACACAGAAACCGCGACCGGGTAGGCGCCGGGAAGCTCGCGATGGATTTCGTTCAGGCGGGTCACGGCCGCTCTGATCTGCCGAGGCTGTCCCAGCCCGGTCACTTCCAGCACGAGTGTGTGGTCGTACTCACCCATGCGAAATTTCACAACGACATCGGTGGCTTGGCTGCCAATTCGCTCGTCGGAGGTCTCTTCCCAGGCCCTTGCCTTCGGAAAGAGCTCCCGAAGCCGTTGGACCACCAGCCGCCCGATTTGCTTGTCATTAAGCATCGTTTCACTTGTCCCGGCGTTTTCAGCATTTGCTGAAAACATAGGAAAGGTTGAAACCCTTGTCAAGCAAAAAACATCCGGCACTGATATGTCGTTTGAGTTGAGCTGCAAAACGCTGGTTCAGGCGGCCTCTGGAGGCCAGTGAAAGGACCGGACGACGATGCCGGCTGAGGCCCCCGTTGGGGCCGACGACGGCTACTTCCCTTCTGGCTGCTCGAGCTCTTCCATCCGCTCGTCGTCGAGGCCAAAGTAATGGCCGACCTCGTGGATGACCACGTCACGAATCAGCTCGCTCATCTCATCCTCGTCGGCAGAGTCTTGCTCGATCGGGCCCTGGTAGATCGTAACGGTGTCCGGAAGCACGTTCCCGTAAAACGAGTCGCGGTGGGGAAAGTCCACACCCCGGTAGAGGCCGTAGAGGGTGTCGGGCGGGGCGATCTCCATTTCCTCAAGCGTCGCGGCGTCGGGCCAATCTTCCACCACCACAGCGATGTTCCGGAGCCGCCGCTTGAAACGACGCGGAAGGGACTTGAGGGCAGAGGAGACGAGAGACTGGAACTGCTCCCGGGTCACGGTGCTCCAGCACGGGGGCAGGCTTAAAGCCCCTGCACGCGCTCCACGTTGATGACGTCCTCCACGTGGTGGATGGCCGTCATGATCTCCCTGAGCTGCGCGAGGTCCTCTACCTCCACCACGAAGCGATTCATCCCCTTGCGGTCCTCGGTAACGGTAATCTCGGCCCTTGTGATGTTTCCACGCCGCGAGGAGATGGCGCTGCTGATCTCAGCCAAGAGCCCAGGACGATCGCGCCCGATGTAGACATCGATCTTCACCGGGCGAACCTTGGGCTCGGCCACCTCCCACTCCACCCCCACCAGCCGGTCCCGGTCCAGAACGCCCTGAGCCACGGTGGAACACTCCCTGGTGTGAACGGTGAGGCCGCGGCCGCGGGTGATGAACCCGACGATGCCATCCCCCGGAACCGGCGAGCAACACTTGGCGAAGCGAATCAAGAGGTCTTCCACGCCTCGAATCTTGACGCCCCCCTCGCTCCTCGCTGCGGGCTTGGCGGCCTTCTGAGGCCTGGCTGCTGGTACCCGCTCGGCCTCCGGCGCCTCGCTGGAGACCAACTTTCTCATCACCTGGTGGACCGAGGTCCTCCCGTAGCCGATGGAGGCCAGCAACTCGTCGACGGTTGGGAAGCCAAGATCAGCTAACGTCCTCCCCGCCTCGTCTGAGGCCAGGAGGTTGGACGGCGAGAGGCGGTGCTTCCTGGCCTCCCGCTCGAAGATCTCGCGCCCCAGGCTGAGTGAGCGGACGCGCTCCTCGCCCTTGAGCCACTGCTTGATCTTGGAGCGGGCGCGCGTGGACTTGACCACCTTGAGCCAGTCACGGCTCGGATGCTGTGTGGGAGAGGTCAGAATCTCCACGATGTCGCCCTGCCGGAGGGTGTAGCGAAGGGGGACCAGCTTGCCGTTGACCTTGGCCCCCATGCAATGATGCCCCACCTCGGTGTGGACCGCGTAGGCGAAATCGATGGAGCACGACGCTTCGGGGAGCGCTTTCACGTCTCCCTTGGGCGTGAAGACATAGACCTCGTCCGGGAAGAGATCGAACCGGACCGAGTCCATGAACTCCCGCGGGTCCTTCATGTCTTGCTGCCACTCCATGAGCTGGCGCAGCCAGAGGAACCCTCGGTCGAATCTGTCCTTCTCGCTCTTCCCTTCCTTGTAAAGCCAGTGGGCCGCGATCCCCTCTTCGGCCACCCGGTGCATCTCCCGCGTGCGGATCTGGATTTCTACCGGATCGCCCGTCGGCCCGATCACCGTGGTGTGCAACGACTGATACATGTTGACCTTCGGCATGGCGATGAAGTCTTTGAAGCGCCCCGGCACCGGCTTCCAGAGCGAGTGGATCACACCCAGCGCCCCGTAGCAGTCGCGCACGGAGTTGACGATCACCCGGACCGCGGTGAGATCGTAGATCTCGTCGAACTCTCGCCCCTGGTCGTGCATCTTTTTCCAGATGGAGTAAAAGTGCTTGGGCCGCCCCTGGATCTGCGCCTCGATTCCCACCTCCCGAAGCTTCTTCCCCACGATGGCGATGACCCGGTTGATCTCCACCTCCCGCTCCAGGCGCCGCTTGGCGACCTGTCGCTGGAGCTCCTCGTAATCCACCGGATGGAGGGCCTTCAGGGCCAAGTCTTCCAGCTCCGTCTTGACCTGGGCCATGCCGAGGCGATGAGCAAGCGGGGCATAGATCTGGAGGGTCTCCTCGGCCACCTTCCGTGTCCTGGGCGGGGCCAAGTAGTGGAGGGTGCGCATGTTGTGCAGACGGTCGGCCAGCTTGACCATCAGGACCCGGATATCCTGGGCCATGGCCACGAGCATCTTGCGGAAATTCTCGGCCTGCCGCTCCTCCCGGGAAGAGAAGGCAAGCTTGCCGATCTTGGTTACCCCATCGACGAGCTCGGCGATCTCGGAGCCAAACTCCCGGGTCAGGTCGTCCTTGGTCGCTTTGCTATCCTCGATGACGTCGTGGAGGAGACCGGCAGTCACCGTCATGACGTCCATCCTGAATCTGACCAGCAGGTCGGCGACCTCCACGGGATGGGAGAGGTACGGCTCGCCAGAGGCACGCTGCTGTCCCTGGTGAGAACGCTCGGAAAAGCGGAAGGCACGCTGGAGTATGTCCAGATCGGCGCCCGGCTGGTACTTCGGAATCTCTTCGAGTAGAGTCTGAAGCTCTGTCATGGCAATCCGCCCGGTGTCCCTATTTTGCCACTAGAACGCGTTTCTGAAAAGCCGTTGCGCCGGGAAGCCTATTTCTTCGCCCACTTGCCATTCTCGGTCTGGATCCACTCACCAGCCCTCGCCTTGTCCCGTTGAATCTTGGCGAACGCCGCCTGGACCCGCCTGAGCTCTCCGGGCGGCATCTTGTTCTGCTCGACCAGGATTCGATAGATGGTCATGCGATCACGGTTCTCCGCGCTGATGAGCCCGCGGCCGCTACCTGCGAGAGATCCACCCGACTCTGGTGCGGATAGTACGCGGCTGAAATCGAAAGCGCCAGTGGCGGCCCCTCAGCTATCGGCGTGAGAGTCGCCTGGCCTGCCAGGTCGACTCGGCGTCGCCCGGGCAGCCGAAGGGTCGCCCCTGCAGACAGATGCCTGATCGCGGGCAGTGCCGCAAGCCAACCCTCACCGAACGCCCGGGGATCACCCTCAGCGGCGAGGTCCACTGGTTTACCAGCGACAAGACTGTCCCCGCGACGGCTGCGATTGTGGCGCAGCGCCGAGGCTCAGCTCTTGAGGGACTCCCTGGAAACAATCAGATTCAGGGTCCTGCGAGTGGACGGCACGCTCCCTGTTTAGCGCGAAAAGGGTCTAGACAACGAAGAGTTACGCGCCAAAGCTCGCTGCGATGCGGGTGGCGGCCCCCAAGATCTTGTGCCTGGATCACCTGTTTAGTGCATATCCGGCTGACAAGGGTGGGGTCCTCGCCTAATATTGGGGGTTAAAAGACCTCCACGCCGCCACAAGTGGTGAGGCAATGAAGCCCTTTTACGAGACACAACTCGGCAAGGCCTACCTCGGCGACGCCCTCGCGGTGACGCGGGGGTTTTGCAGCGAATCGGTCAACCTGATCGTTACCTCCCCACCGTTCCCACTGACATTCCAGAAGAAGAAGCCCTACGGCTCGGTCAAGATCGAAGAGTACGTCACGTGGTTCCTCCCGATGGCCGACGAGTTCAAGCGGATCCTCACACGCGACGGGAGCTTTGTCATCGACATCGGCGGAGTGTGGAATAAGGGCGAGCCCACCCGAAACCTCTACCAGTATCACCTGCTAATCGCGCTCTGCGAGAAAGTCGGCTTCCACCTCGCCCAAGACTTCTACTGGTATAATCCCGGTGCTTTGCCGGCGCCTGCCGAGTGGGTGAACGTGCGCCGCATCCGAGCCAAGTGCGCCGTCAATCTCGTGTGGTGGCTCAGCAAAACCCCCTGGCCGAAGGCCGACAACCGGAAGGTTCTCAGAGATTACAGCGATGACATGCTCCGACTGTTAAGGCGCGGCTATCGGGTCAAGACACGTCCGAGTGGGCACAACATCACCCCGAAGTTCACCAAGAACCACGGCGGCGCCATCCCGCCCAATCTGATCGAGCTCGGAAACAACGACTCGAATGGCGGTTACCTCAAGAAGTGCCTAGCGTCCCGTCTACCTGTCCATCCGGCACGATTCCCCCGCGGGCTACCCGAATTCTTCATAAAGCTTTGCACGGATCGCGGACACATGGTGATGGACCCGTTCGCGGGATCAAACGTGACGGGAGAAGCGGCTGAGCGACTGGATCGCCGGTGGATTGCCGTCGAACTGGTAAAGGAGTATCTCGAAGCCTCCAAGCTGCGGTTCGAAGAACCACCACTGCTCGCCCTTATGAATCAGCGGAAGCGTAACCCTTAGCCTTCCCGTTTGGAAGATTTTCAGAGATTCGTTCACAGTCTCAGCGACATCTTCAAACAGGGTCCCGTTGACATTCGCGAGGTCTGCAAGGTCTTCGCGATCAACCGCATCCTCGGGGGCGAGCGTCTAGAATCCGTCTGTACTGAACTGAAGCTCCAGCGGCACGGCATCGAGCGGCTCAACAATGCGCTGAAGCGCCAGGAGTCGGAGAAGCTCCCGTACGTGTTCCTTGTGCTCAGCGTCCCCGAGTTGGGCGCGGGCGATGTTGCCAAGCTGGTCCCCGACGAGTACGTCTGGACGCTCGCCGTCCTCGAGGGTCGGAGGGTCATGGAGGAGGCCATCGTTGAACGGCTCCGCTCCCCGGAGCCCCTCGACCGCTTCAACCCCATCGTCGAGAAGATGCCGGAAGGGAAGTTCAGGGTCATTTCCGCCAAAAAGGCGGATAGCCTTCTACGCGCGAAGCTCTTTGAACGGGTTCAGGCACTTTCCCTCAAAGGGTTTACCAGGAGGTTCCGCAATGCCGAGGTTGACATGCATCTCTCGCTCTCGACGGAACTGACTCCGGTCAGGACGTTCTTCGAGCTTTTGGTTCAGGAGAGCCCCCAGAAGTTCGCGGTCAGACTTTACATAGGAGATTATTGAGGACAGCAGAGTTACCAGAGTGGGGTGACATGTTTGGGGTCGGGACATCGGTCTCGCAGACGCGGGGTGAAGAAGAGCTAGTCTGGAAGCTCGTCACGCCGAACTTGCCATTGACCAGTTGTAGAGACTGGTAACAACGCTCGATCGGCTGCTGGTGGAATCGCTCTGAGACTGAGGTGTTGTTGCAGAGGGTACCCGACAGTTGGTATCCGTGGAACAGAGCGATCCTGGAAGTAGAGCTGATGGCAGCCAGTAGCGGCGAGTGGCGAGCGTCAAGATCGGTAGGCCACAGGAAGGGGTAGCGGCGGAGGGGTTATGGCTGTGGCAGAGACGCTGTGAGTCTTTATAGATGGGAGATCTCGAGTTCTCGGGGTTGCCGTGACACGTTGCTACCGGGACCTTGAGCGGCAACGAGGTCGAGATCCTGCGGAGGCAATAGCGCAGGTAGCATATCGGGAGATGATGCTGATGGTTCGAAGGCAGTGGCCAAACTCGCCCGGCCTCCAAAAGGGGACAGCATTGTGGAGGCGTTGTTACTTGCGTCAGGCGTGCCGGTCGAGGAAGTGCCTACAATCTCGAAACGTTATCGAAGGCCAAACGCGTCGGTTGACCTCAGTCATTCTGCTAGAGAGTTACGAGCTAAGTGAGGGAAGGCGTCATCCTGGAACTAAGTGACCTCGGGAATCTGCAAGCCTTGCCTTGAGATAGGCGACACCGATGGGAAAGCGAAGAGGTGCTCCAAGAAAGCGCAGTCAGGTCGGGCCTCGGATCGTACGGGCGTGGTTCGATACCGTCATTAATCCACTGCTTTCGTATTTGGAGAGGGAGCAGAAGCTCGTAGCTCGCAAGAATTGGACGTGGCGCTTTAGACCCGGGGCCCTAGAGGCGATACGAGAAGTTAATGCGTACGTGGGTCCGGAGGCTCGACCTAATTTGGAGCAGTTCAACATGCTTTATCCAGATGTAAAGCGTGGCGAGGAAGAACACGATAAGAAAGTGTCGGCGCTTAGAGACAAGTGTCGAGGACTTTACAAGACCTTGGGCACGAGCGAACTGTTGGGCGACCTCTTCCGCAGAGTGACATCCCCGGAGGCTTTAGCGAGCCTGGGCAGGGAGGTAACTGTCAAGGATTTGTTTGGGGCGTATCCTGAGTCGGATTATTTGGATCTTCTCGGGGAGTACATCATTAACAGCACGGGTGAGCTGCCGAACTACTACACGACGGCGCCTCTTTGGAATAAGCATAAGGACGAGTTCTTAGCGATGCTAGATCGCCCTGCGATTCGAAGACGCTACCAAGAAACTGTTTCTGCGGGAAACGCGCTCTTCAGTGCGACGGATAGGCTAGTGGGATTGTTGAAGGAGCATCGACTAAGGCTTTCTCTAGAGCACGACGTGCCCTTCGTCGCAACAGGAACCGAGTCTGCCGAGCCGTAAAAGACCAGAGAACAATGATAGTCCCGACCACGACGAGGGCAGTGATTGACAGCGGACTTGTGTTTACGCTACTCACCTTGAACTACGTGGAAAGAGCAGCGCTACCAGGGCTGAAAGGAGCTGCGATCCTGAAGAGAGCGGTAGATGCGGAAATAGTTGAAAGCGAAAGCACGCAGCAGGAGTATTTGCTGCTATTCAGGCAGATTCGGACGCCTTTGATTACTTCCCACGTCGTTGGTGAGCTGCAGGGTCTCCAATCAAGTCGGTTGCGGTTGAGAGGTGAGGACCTTAGGTATTTTTGGTTGCACAGCCTGGAATTTCTTCTGATGAGCAATTTCGACGAAAAGTTGGTCCGGTTGCTTGACATGAATGGCAGAGAAGACATACGTGACGCGATTTACCGGTGTGGGCCGGCAGACGCTGGTCTAATTGATTTAGCGCGCTCGGAACGATACGACGGGCCGCTCCGAGCGCGCACCCACGCCTTCGGCGTGGGTGCGCGGCCCGCACAACCCGGACGGGGGGGAGGTTCGGAAGGGGGGCGGAGCCCCCCTCCGAGGCTAATACGAGCGTGGCAGTCTCAGCACGTGCTCGGAGAGATAGTTGAGCACCATCTGCTGGGAGACCGGCGCGATCTTGTAGAGGCGGATCTCCCGCCAGAGCCGCTCCACGTAGAATTCCTTGGCGTAGCCGAAGCCGCCGAAGGTCTGTAGCACTCTGTCACAGGCCTCGAAGCCGGCCTCCGCGGCCAGCAGCTTGGCGGTGTTGGCCTCGGGGCCGCAGGGGCGACCCTGATCGTACAGCCAGGCGGCCTTCCAGCACATCAGCTCCGCTGTCTCCAGCTTGGCCCACGCCTCAGCCAGGGGGTGAGCGATCGCCTGATTCTGTCCGATGGGTCGATCGAAGACGATGCGCTCTTTGGCGTACTGAACGCCCCGCTCCAGGGCCGCCTTGCCGATCCCCACGGCCTCGATGGCCGTCAGGATCCGCTCGGGGTTCAGCGAATCGAGGAGGTGGTAAAACCCCTCCCCAACCTGGCCCACCACGTCCTCCTCGGGAGCTTCCAGATCCTCGATGAACAGCTCGTTGGAATCCACGGCGGCCCGGCCCAGCTTCTCGATCTCTCGCACGGCGATCCGGGATCGATCGAAGTCGGTGAAGAAGAGCGTCATTCCCTTGAACGGCCGGCCTGCGGTCTCTTCGCGCGGCGTGGTGCGGGCCAAAAGCAGGATCTTGGTGGCGTGCTGAGCGTTGGTGTTCCAGACCTTGTGCCCGTTGATGATCCACCGATTCCCGCGCTTCTCGGCGCGAGTCTGAATTCGCGAGGTGTCCGTGCCCGCGTTGGGCTCGGTCACGCCGAAGGACATGACGATCTCGCCGGTGGTGATCTTCGGGAGATTCTCCTGCTTGAGGCCCTCGCTCCCGTGCTTGATCAGCGGAAGCGGGGGGAAAACGTAGAAATGAATCGGGGAGGCCCCGCTAGTCCCCGCCCCCGAGGCGCAGATCTCGTGGAGCAGGATCGAGGCTTCGGTGACACCGAGCCCGGAGCCGCCGTACTGCTCGGGCACGATGATCCCGAGCCAGCCGTTCCTGGCGAAGGCGTCGATGAACTCCTGGGGGTACTCGGCCTTCCGATCCTTGTCGAGCCAGTAGTCCAATGAGAAGGAGCGCGCCAGGGCCGCGACTTCCTTCCGAATCATCTCTTGCTGCTCGGTCAGCGCGAAGTCCATATCCCACTCCCGACGACCCGCCCGCACGGCAGGTGTCCGCTGAGAAATGGCCCCTTCCGGGCCCACATGCCTCAAGGCACCCCGAGTATAGCCGCAAAGCCGAGGCGTCGGAAAGTCCCGCCCGCGCTCACGGAACCGGGCGCGGAGGGTTGGCAAGGCGAACACCCTGTGCCATAATCCGCAGCATGGCGGTCAGGGCCTTATACGCGTTCCAGAACGGGTTCATGGGGCTCGAGCGTAACGGGCTCTTCTACGGCGAGCGCTCCGGGGAGCGGGTGCAGATTCCCATCGCCTGCTATCTCGTGAAAACCTCCGATGGATCCATCCTCTTCGACACCGGCCTTTCGCCGCGCGCGGTGCCTGGCCTGCTCAGGAACGACCCTCTAGCCCGCTTCACCGATCAGGACCTCCTGGTCCACCGGCTCGGCTCCATCGGGCTCAAGCCTGACGCCGTGGACACGGTGGTCATCTCCCACCTGCACTACGATCACGCCGGGGGCGCCTTTCTCTTCCCCAAGTCCGAGCTGATCGTCCAGCAGGACGAGTATGCCTACGCTCACTACCCGGCCTCCTTCTTCTCGTCGATGTACTACCGGAAGAACTTCGACCTTCCCGGCTACCGTTGGCGGCTCATCGAGGGGGACCTCGAGCTGGTTCCAGGAGTGACCGCGCTCCGGACTGACGGCCACACCCCGGGCCACCAGTCGCTCCTCGTCGAGCTCCCCGAGTCCGGGCCGATTATCCTGGCGGGCGACTCGTGCTACTGGCAGGAGCACATTGACCAGGAGCGCGTCCCCGGCGTGGTCTGGAATCCGACCCTGGCCCTCTACTCCATCAAGCGGCTGAAGACGCTCGCGCGTTTGGTGAACGGTCGGATCTTCCCCAACCACGACCCTGTGTTCTGGAAAACCGTGCGGCAAGCCCCCGACTGCTACCGGTGAGGTCACACCCGCCACCACCATGCGGGGGGGAGACATCCTAAAGGAGAGCTCAATGCCTGGAGTCCTTGACGGTATCAAGATCCTGGAGCTCGCGCGGGTGGCCCCGGGCGAGTTCTGCACCATGATGCTGGCCGACATGGGGGCCGAGGTGCTGAAGATCGAAACACCACCCTCAGACGGTGAACCTCAGCCTCAGGACGAAAAGCGCCGAGCGGCCCATGTCTTCGTCAACCGGAACAAGCGGTCAATGACGCTGAACCTCAAGGCCCCCGAAGGCCAAGCCATCTTCCAGCGGTTGGCTGCCAACGCCGATGTGATCGTCGAGGGCTTCCGACCCGGCGTCACGAAGCGCCTCGGCGGCGACTACGAAACGATCAAGCGCCTGAACTCGCGCATCATCTACTGCTCGCTGTCGGGATTCGGCCAGGACGGCCCCTACAGAGACTATCCCGCCCACGACCTCAACTACCTCTCCCTGGCCGGCGTCCTCGGGCTCATCGGTGACCCATACCAGAAGCCGGCGATTCCACTGAACATCATCGCCGACTACGGCGGGGCCAGTCTCCACGGCGCCCTCGGCATCGTCCTGGCCCTCTTCGCCCGCGAGCGCACCGGGAAAGGACAGATGGTGGATGTCGCCTACCTGGACACCACCCTCTCCCTTCTCGCCGCCACTCCCGCGTTATGGGCTCTCTTCAGCGACGGCCTGGCCCCGCGCCGAGGGGGAGGCTTCCTCGGCGGCTCCTATCCGTACTACGCCGTGTACGACACCAAAGATCGGAAGCTCCTCACCATCGGCTGCACCGAGCCCTGGCTCTGGGAGAACTTCTGCAAGGCGATCAACCGCCCGGAGCTCGCCAAATACGCCCGGAAGCCCGACCAGTTCGTCCGCGCTGCCAACGCCGAAGAGGTCCGGGCACGCGAGGAGATCGAAGCCATCATCCGGACCAGGACGCGGGATGAGTGGTACGACTTCCTGGTCAAGCACGACGTCTGTGTGGGGAAGGTTCACGACGTCGAGGAGGTGGTTAAGGATCCGCAAGTCCAGCACCGCCAGATGGTGGTGGAGACCGAGCACCCGGAGGTCGGCAAGGTGAAGCAGTTCGGGGTCGCCATCAAGCTGTCGGAGACGCCGGGCTCGGTTCGCCGCGCGTCCCCCTACCGGGGCGAGCACACCGACGAGGTGCTCCGGAGCCTCGGGATGGCAGCCCAGGAGATCCAGACGCTCAAAGAGAAAAAGGTCGTCGCCTGACCCCGCGGCCCGGACCCACCCCGCCGCCGCGCTCCGTCCAGGAGATCTCACATTCACGCTCCTGACGTGGCCACCGGCGGCACCCGACGCACCCGAAGAAGGCGTCTGCCCCCACCCGCCGACGTCAACTCTCTGCCTGATGGACATCTATCGATGCGAGGCTAACGGCGACTTCGACCCTGTCCTTGTCTCTGGCGTCGTGCTCACGATGGACCGGGGCGCCCACTCGGATAGCGCCGACACTTCCGTGACCAGCAGGTTCGGGAACTTTGGACCTGAGGGGAGGAACTATGAGGAAAACTGGAAGCCAACCGCCTAGCCCGCGGCTTAAGACTGATGCCGAACCAGTTAGCGCTGGTGGAGGGCACTTTTGAAGTGTTCGGCGCAGCTTAGCTGTCATCCATTATCTCTCCAACGCGAGACTTGACTCGTATGTCAGAATAATACATATTGATGCATATGAGGACTACACTGAACATCGATGACTCGCTTCTGCGCCGGGCGGCCAAGCTCACCGGCGTCAAGGAGAAGACTTCGCTGGTTCGCTTAGGGCTCGAGGCGTTGGTGGCCCGAGAGAGTGCACGGCGCCTTGCCGAGCTCGGCGGGACCGAGAAGCGGCTCCGCCCCGTTCGCAGACGGCGACCGGGCAGGGCTGCGTGACTCTCGTCGACACCTCAGTCTGGATCGAACATTTGCGAGCCGGCAGCGGACGCTTGAGATCTCTGCTATTTGATGAGCAGGTTCTCTGTCATCCGTTTGTCGTTGGCGAGTTAGCCTGTGGAGACCTGCGGAATAGGGAGGAAGTGCTTGGCTTACTGGCCGCCCTGCCCGAAGCTCGCGTTGCAGAGCATGAAGAGGCTTTGCATCTGTTAGAGTTGGAGCGGCTCTCCAGCCGAGGGCTGGGCTGGATCGACGTGCATCTGCTGGCGTCGGCACTCCTCACTGGCTGTTCACTGTGGACTCTTGACGGGCCTCTCCGGAGGGCAGCGGCTGCTCTAAAGGTCTCCGCTTAACCCATGGCCCCGTATCCTGGCTCTCCCGTAACCTGGGGCTATGCGGGGGACGCTATCCTCGACGCAGAGACGGGCAGGGACGAGACGACAGCAGTCCGGCCCTCCCTCCGCCGTGGGCCGGAAGGGCCGAGAAGGGCCTTTGTGTTGGCTATGCTCTTAACGCCAGTCGTTTCTCCTTTGGCGCGCGTATTCCTCCGGGGTGCTCGCCCCTCCAGGGAGGCAAAGCCCCGCCGCCAAAGGAAGGAAATCGCTTCGATGACACCGGCCGGAGAGGGGCAAGTCAAGAGCGTTTCGTGAGGGCGTGCTACAATGGCCGAAGCTTGGAGGGGAAGGTGGGCGCGTTTCAGGTCGAGGTCACGGTAAAAAACTTTCGGGAGCCGGGCCGGAGCCAAACTTTATCGGTCGTGGTGGACACCGGCGCCACCTACATGACGTTGGCCCGAGACGTGATGGAGGCTCTTGGTTGCCAACCCATCGGCAGTCGACGGGTCTTGTTGGCCGACGGGCGCGAAGAGGAGTGGCCTGTTGCCGCGGTGTTGCTTACCCTGGAGGGACAAGAAGGGCCCACGTTCTGCCTGATCGGCCCGAACGGAGGTCCGACCCTCCTCGGCGCGGTGACCTTGGAGGAATTCGCCCTGGGTGTCGACCCGGTCGCGAAGCGGCTGGTGCCCGTCCGAAGCTACCTGACCTGTTCGGTGGCCTGACCCGGGTCAGCGGAACCGGGACATCACCTTCCAGGCGAACAGTTCCGGGTTGTCGAGCACCTGCTCGTGGGGCGCGAGACCCTGGTTAGCGCGGGCTATCCGCGGACGTAGGACCCGCCGCTGATGCAGAAGATTTCACCCGTGATGTAGGCCGAGTCGTCGCTCGCCAGGAAAAGGGCCAGGTTCGCCACCTCGGCGGGCTCGCCGAGACGCCCGAGAAGGGCCTGTTCTTTCCGCGCCTCGAAGTAACCGGGCGGATAGATCCGCGAGAGGAACTCGTTGTAGATCACCCCCGGAGCAATGGCGTTGGCGCGGATCTCGTGCTTGCTGCACTCGGCGGCCACCGCCCGGGTGAACGCCATGATTCCGGCCTTCGCCGCACAGTAGTGCGCCTGACCGGCATCGGACGCCATCCACCCCGCGATGGAGGCCATGTTGACGACGGTGCCCCGCCGCTGCCGGATCATGTGGGGTAACACGGCGCGGGTCACGTAGAAGGTGCCGGTGAGACAGACGTTCAGGACGAGGTTCCACGTCTCATCCGACATCTCCCACACCGGCTCCAGCTTGTTGATCCCGGCGTTGTTGAAGAGGATGTCGATCCGCCCGAAGCGCTCCGCCGTGGCCTGGACCATGGCCTCCACCTGGTCTTTGCGGGTCACATCCACCCCGAACGCCGGCACCTCGCGGCCGTAGTCCTTCTGCATCTTCGCGGCCACCTCTTGCACCCGCCTGGCATGGGCGTCGGAAATCACGACCTGCGCCCCTTCCTCTGCGAAGCGCCGCGCCACCGCCTGCCCGATCCCCGCCCCCGCCGCCGCCGTCACGATCGCTACCCGATCCGTGAGCTTCATCTCGCCCTCCTTGGCCGCCCGCGTGTGGATGCAACCTCCCACTCACTCCCCGCGGAAGGCCGGCCTGCGCTTCTCAAGCATCGCCGTATTCAGCGCGTTGCGCTTCTCCGGGCGATTCAGCTTCACCGTCGCGATGCCACCCTGAATCGAACACAGGATTTCGTCTGCCATCTACTCCTCCACTCCCGACGAAGGCCGGGCAGTCCCTACCGCGCCTCGAGGGCGTGGTCGACCAAGCGTCGGTGGGGGCGAGGGAACGGTCGCGCTCGCTTCCTCAAACCTACGAACGCGGAGGCGGCCAGAGGATCCCCAGCGCGTCGAAGCGGCGCAGCCGATCCTGACCGAGCGCAGTGTCGTAGACGTCCGCGAGCGCCTCCGGAGTCCACCCCTCGCGGCTGGTGACCGCCCGCAGCGGCGCTGGGTGCGACCAGAGGCTCACTTGGTTGCCGCGCACGTGAATGACCTGGCCGGTCACGTGGCCCGCCCGGTCGCTGGCGAGGAACGCCACGACCGGCGCCACTGCCTCGGGCGGAGCCGCCGCCTGGCCCCTTCGCGCGTCCGGCAACCGTTCGGTCATTCGCGTCTCGGCGGTCGGCGACACGCAGTTGACCGTGACGCCGTATTTCGCCATGGCCAGCGCCGTCGAGCGCGTGAGCCCGACGATTCCCCCTTTCGCCGCCGAGTAGTTCGGCTGACCCGGGCTCCCCTCGAGCCCGGCAGTGGAGGTAAACGTAATGATGCGCCCACGACGCTGTTCACGCATGTGACGAGTCGCGGGCCGCATGACGGTAAAGTGGCCCTTCAAGTGGACGGCGACCACCGCGTCCCACTCCTCCTCGCTCATGTTGAAGATCATCCGTTCCCGGAGGATCCCGGCGCAGCAGACGAGAACGTGGAGGCCCCCGAACCGCCTGAGCGCGGTGTCGATGATAGCTTGCCCACCGGCCGTGGTCGCGACGCTCTCGACATTCGCCGCCGCCTGCCCGCCCAAGGCCTCGATCTCCTTCACCACCACCTGGGCCGGTGCGCTCGATGGCTCCCGGCCGTGCACCGTCACGCCGTAGTCGTTGACGACGACCTTCGCTCCTGCGCGGGCGAGCCCGAGGGCGACGGCGCGGCCGATGCCGTTCCCGGCGCCGGTGACCACCGCCACCTTTCCGTCCAAGAGCCCCATCTTCTCCTCCTACTCTCCGGCCGCGTGGATCCCGGCCAGGCGACCGAACACCGCGCCGGCGACGAGACCACTGCCGCCCGGATAGTTCATGTAGAACAAACCGCCCACCATCTCGCCACACGCGTAGAGACCGGGGATCGGCTGCCAGGCAGTGCTCAGGACCTGGGCCCGCTCGTTCACCCGAATGCCACCGAAGGTGAAGGTAATCCCACAAGTCACCGGATAGGCGGCATACGGGGGCGTGTCCAGCCTCTGCGCCCAGTTCGACTTCGGCAGGGCCAGCCCCTTTGTCGCGACTCCGTCACGCTCGGAGGGGTCGAAGCGGCCCGGGACCACCGCAGCGTTGCACTCCTCCAAAGTCTCCAGCGCCGCTGCTCGGTCAACGGGGAGCTGCCTGACGAGGTCTTCCAGCGAGTCCGCCACGATCGGCGTCCGCGTGCGGTACCGCGCTTCCAGGAGCGGGGTGACCTTGGCATCAAAGAGCTGGAAGGCAAGCCCCCGAGGTTGGTTCAGGATCGCTGCCCCGTACTTGGCGTACGTGTAGAATTGGAAGTCCTCGCCCTCGTCCACGAAGCGCCGTCCTTGAAGATTCAACATCACGCCGAGCGTGTAGGAGAGGCGGTTGGTCTTATCCGTCAGCCGGCGATCACCGTAGGGGGGCGCGTCAGCATCGATCGGCGTCGCGTGAGCCCCCGTCCACTGGCCGTGCGGAAGCGCCCCGACCTCCACAGCCGTCCGGAGGCCGTCGCCCGTGTTAAATCGTGTGCCCCGCACCTTCACCAGGTCCCAGGGTCGCCCGAGATACCGGGCGCGCCACTCGGGGTTGGCCTCGAAGCCACCGCACCCAAGCACCACCGCGCGTGCCGTAATGTCCTCGAACCCGTCGGGCCCCTTGACCGTGACCCCGGTCACCCGGCTGCGGCGATCCTGGAGGAGGCGTACCGCATGGCTCTCGTAACGGACCTCGATGCCCCGCCGGCCGACGATGTCGAACCACATGCGTGAGAGCCCCACACCCTCGCCGCGGGCGCGGAGAACAGCTCCGGACGGCCACTTGACAGCGCCATCCACCGTGACCCCGCTCAGCGAGACGGCGGGCTCCAGCTCGATCCCCTGCGCCACCATCCATCTCACGGTGGTCTGGGAGCGCCGAATGAGAATGTCGGCCAGCTCTGGCTCCGACCGGTTCTCGGTCACTCGCATGAGGTCGCCCAGGAACCGCGCCTCCGGGTAGGGTTCGGCTCCGGCGAGGACACCGAGCTCGCCTCGGGCGGCCTGGGGCAGGAGTGGGAGGAGATCGGCGGCGCCATCGAAGGCGAAGCGCAGGAGCCCGCCGCTGTAATGGGTGTTGCCACCGCGTAGTTCCTCGGACGCCTTCTCGAGGACCAGCACTCGCCCGGCGCCCTGCTCACGCGCGGAGACAGCAGCCGCGAGAGCCGCGTTCCCCGCTCCCACCACCACCACATCGTAGCCGGCCATTCGTCCTATCTCTTCACTTCGTTCAGCCCGGCTGATCACGACGTAGAAGCACAGCGACGGTTAGGCCGCAGCCGGGTGCGCAGCCACGCAACGCCTCCGGTGACCCACTTGCGGCCCGAGGCCCCCTCTCCCTGAACCTTCAGGTTGCCGCTAACGGAAGGGGGTGAATTCCCGGCCGTAGACCTCACGTGCGACGAGCCCCTTCATGATCTCGGGGGCGCCATCGCCGATCTCCAGTCCGATGACGTCACGCAGCCGTTGCTCGAGCGGCAGCTCCTGGTTGTATCCGTAGTGACCGTGGAGGAGCAGGCAGGCGTGGATCGCGTCGACGGCGGCCTTGGGCCCGAGCCACTTCGACATGGCCGACTCCCTCGTATGAGGCAGGCCCTGATCTTTCAGCCAGAGACACTTGTAGGCGAGCAGGCGGGCACCTTCGATCATGGTCAGGTGCTCGGCCACCTGGAACGACACCCCCTCAAACTTCGCCAGGGGCCGGCCGAAGGCCTGACGGGTCTTCGTGTATTCCACGGTCTCGTCGAGTGATTGGATCGCGGCTCCCACGCATGACAGCGCGATCAGCGCCCGGTTGTAGTCGAAGGACGCCATCGCGTTGACGAACCCTTCCCCTTCCTCGCCGAGCCTGAAGCGGGCGGGGATTCGCGTTCCATCAAAGAAAAGTGATCCACAGCCGGTGAGGCGTCCTCCCGGGCTCTGATACCCCTGGCGCGTGACCCCCGGCCGGTCCAGCGGCACGAGAAACGTGGAGACCCCGCGAGAGCCTGATTCTCCGGTTCGGGCAAACACGATACAGGCGTCGGCGTAGCTGGCGAAGGTGATGGAGGCTTTCTCGCCAGTGATGACATACTCGTCGCCTTGCTTGACGGCGCGGGTCACCAGCTTGGCGGCGTCCGAGCCCACGGCAGGCTCGGTGAGGCCGAAGGAAAAGACTGACTCGCCGAGGGCCAGGCGAGGGCACCACTCGGCCTGCAGCTCGGGGCTTGCCTTCTCGCGCAGGAGCTCGGCCGGAATGCAGGTGAGCTGGATGAACTGGGCATAGTTGAAATCGCCGCGGGACAGTTCTTCGGAGGCGATCCCACAGCTCACGAAGGGCGCGTCCTGCCCCCCATAGCGTTCGGGTATCCGGAGGCCGAGGAGTCCAAGTCGTCCCAGCTCCAGAATCTTCTCGCGCGGAAACTTCTCGCCTCGGTCCCACCGGTGGTAGCTGGGCAAGAGCTCCGCCTTGGCGTACTGCCGAAGGGTCCTCTCGAGGAGAAGCTGCTCTTCGCTGAACGCGAAATCCATTTACGCAGCCTACCACGCGGCGAGTACGCGCGACGCGAGAAGTGGGAGCGAGGGCAACGCCGTGCTCGATTCAGAAGATCGCCAGCGGATTTGCGGGGGCGCCGGTGCTACCGACGAGCCGTATCGGCGTCGCCGTGAAGAGAAACTCGTGGCGTCCGGCCTCCGCACAGGCCGCGACCAGCTTTTCAGGATTGACATTGTCGATCAGGGCCAGCCCGAGGAAGGGGATGGCCAGGTGAGTGCCCATCCCGTAACCAGCATAGCCGATGGGGCGCTCGTCCATCATGTCCCAGGCAATGGCCGCGATGTCACGCTCGCGAAACCACTCCAGGCAAGAAATGTGCAGGCCCGGATGCGGAGAGACGCGCGGCACCCAGCCGGGATTGGCCCGCTGAAAGGCCTCCTGGCCGCTGCGGACCACCACGACGTCACCCGGCTCGACCTTCACCCCCGCGTGCGCGGCCACCGAGTCCAGCTCATGGGGTGTGACGGGCTTGCCCACCGTGACGTATCCCTCCTTGCGCCCGGCGGCGACGTCCAGGAAGGCACCGCGCGTGGTGATCCCATCGAAGAGAGGATCGATTGGGCACCAGGTGGCCCCCGCGGCAGTCAGGCTCTGACCGAACGGGCGCCCGTTGTAGAGCTGCCCGTCGAACGCCACGTGACAGAGAGCATCGATGTGGGTGATGGTGAAGCCGTGGTAGACGAGATCGAAGCGATCGAGCATCACGTCGGCCCGCTCCCGGTTCGACGGGAACGTGACGTGATACATCAGCGCGGGCTGCGGCCCCATGTCTCGCGCCAGCGACACTGTCCGGCCGGTGCGGACGAGGGCCTGCGCCTGCGCCCGTTTCTGCGCCGTGATCAGGTTTACGGTGCCGAGCTGATCGCTATCGCCCCAGCGTCCCCAGTTGTTCAGCTCCTTGAAATACCCTTCGATACGGGCTTGCGTCGGTCCCGTCCAATCCGACATGGGCGTGCTCCTCTCGTGCCGACATCGCAACACAAATTAGACCAAGAGCGGGTCGCACGTCAAGAAGGCGCCCGCTGTGCGAAGACGGTGCCGAGAACGGCGTGTGGAACCTCGGCGAGTGAGACGGGGCGGTCACTCGTAAACTCGATAGAGATCGGTCCCTCGTCACGGGAGGGATCGATCTCCACGGTGAGGTACATGGGAGAGCCCGGCCAGCCGTAGACGAGCTCACCTGCCGCGCCTTCCGTACACTCGCCCTTCAGGATGAGCTCCCACTGGGTCTGCGCACGCTCGCGGGCTCGGGCCCGCAGCCTGAGCCCCAGGATGGTGACGGGTGGGGGCGGATTCGCCGGTCCTGGTGGCGGCCGCCAGTCCCGTCGGCCTCCCCCCCCTCCGGCGGCTCTCAACTCGGCGAACTGCACCACGATGCCGAGAGCCTGCTTGGGATGAAGGAACGCCTCCGCCCAGCGCGGATCCGAGTCATCGTACGCGACGATGGTGTAGCCGTGCGCCTCGGCCCGATCACAGGCCTCGCGTAGACTGGGGACCCTGAAGGTCACGTGGTGGATTCCCGGGCCACGCCGAGCCAGGAAGCGGTGCACGAAACCGTCCTCCCCCATCGGCTCGATGATCTCGATGCACCCTCCCCCCTCGAAGCGCCACGTCCCCCAGCGGAAGACGCCGGAGGGCATTCCGAGCTCGGGCACGCCACCGAGCTCTCCCACGAGAACCGCCGGCGCGCTGGCCATACTCTCCATTGCGATCGCGATGTGATCGAAGTAAATCTGGGACATCGGGGCCGCCTGCGGGGCCCAGCCTTGTAGTGTACAATGCGGTGAGCGTCAATGGAACAGCAGGACAGGGCGACCTCGCTCACGCCGAAAGCCTTGCCACTTCCACCATGGCGTCGAACGCCGCTTGTCCCGCCGAGAACCCGAAGAGATCGACGGCGTCATCAGGAATCGACGCGCGTCCCGACGTCAGAACATTGAGGCCTTCCCACCCATCGCGCATCCACACGGTCCCCGATCGGATCTTGTTCGTGACGCACGCGCGGGCCCGGAACTCTCCGCGCTCGTTGTAGACGCGAATCGCCGCACCATCCTCGACCCCACGCCCGTCGGCGTCCGACGGCGAGATCCAGAGATAGGGCTCGGGATCCACCTTCGCCAGCGTCGGCAAGGCGCGTCCGTGGTCATAGAACCCGTGAAACTGGGTCAACGTCCGCCCTTGCCGAAAGGCGAGCGGATAGCTCGAGGCGGGCAAGTCTTCGTGCGCCGGCAGCGGCGGAAGCCCGAGTGTCCGCGCCCGCTCCGAGTAGAACTCGACCTTGCCCGACGGCGTATGGAACACGCGGTCCGGGTACGCGACATGCGAGATCCTGAGTGCCCGCATCCCGCCTTCTGCGCGGAGCGCGGCGACCGTGGCGTGTCCCGTGGACGGATGGTCGAGGATGGCGTCGATCGGCTCCTCATCGCTCTCCCACGGAAAGAACTCCGTGAGGCCGAGGCGCCGGGCAAGCTCCTTCAGAATCCACGCGATCGAGCGGGTTTGTCCCGGCGGAGGCAAGACCTGCGACATCAAGTAGAGATGGGTGTTTGTGCTCTTGCAGCCGAGCTCCTCCAGCCAGCAGGTCGCCGGCAAGAGCACGTCGGCAAACCGGCGCGCAGTGTCATTCAGGAACAGGTCGTAGCTTGTGACCAGGTCCGCGCGCGCGAGGCCCTCGGCCAGGCGTTCGGCATCGGCGAATGACGACAGCATGTCGGTCCCGAACAGGAGGAGCACGCGGACCCGTTGTTTGAGGAGCGCTTCGGTGAGGCGCGACATCTGGTTCGGGACGTAGTCACCCGGCGGACGTCGGTCAAGGGCGGCGATGCTCGTGAGCGCCTGGCCGCGTGTGGCGCTGCCGTGGCGGGGCCCCAGACCGCCACCCCGCACGCCGAGGTTACCGGTGAGCGCCGGGAGACAGCCGACGGCCCGTCCGCCCTGCCAGCCGTTGGCGCCCTTGTGCATAGAGCTGCCGCCGAGGAGGATCATCGCAGGCTTCGTCGTCGCATAGCGGCGCGCGAGCGCGGTAATGCGCGCAGCAGGAATGCCGGTGACAGCCGCCGCCCACGCCGGCGAGTGTTTCTGCACATGCGCTGCCAGCTCATCGAACCCGACCGTGTGCCGGGCCACGAACTCCCGATCGTAAAGTCCCTCCGTGATCAGGACGTGGATCATCCCGAGCGCGAGCGCGGCATCGGTGCCGGGACGCAGCAGCAGGACTTCGTCTGACTGCGCCGCCGCCTCGGTCTCCCGCACGTCGATGGTGACGATGTAAGCCCCGCGGTGCTTCGCTGCCGCGAGGTGGCGTCCCGTGTTCGGCTGGCTCGCCAGATTCGCGCCCCAGAGCACGATGAAAGCCGCGTACCCTCCCATGTCTTCCTTGGTGTTCGTTTCCAGCACGCCGGTGAGCCCCAGCCCGAACCCGCCGAGCCCCCAGCAGACCATCGTCGGGTTCCACCACTGGCAGCCGTAGAAATTGGAGAACCGGCGGATCAGATGTGACGCGATCCGGGTTCCGTAGTTGTTGGCAAACGCGCCGTGGCCGGACCAAGTGCCCACCGCCTCCCGACCAACGGCCAGCATACGCTCGGCAATCAGGTCGAGGACTTCGTCCCAGCTCGCCTGACGCCACGCATCGTCCGTGCGCCGGGCCCGGACGAGCGGATGCAGCCGCCGCCGCGGGTTCTCGATGATCTCCCGCGACGCCTGACCGCGGATGCACAGGAAGCCCTGACTGTCCGGGTTCTCCCTGTCGCCGTGGACTCCTACCAGGCGCCCGTCCTCGACCTCGACCAGCATGCCGCACAAGGTCGGATGACAGTTCATCGGACACATGGTCCGGATCATGCGAGGCCCGCTGCCGGGCACCGCATCAACGCGAGCGTTCATCTCAATCGCGCCGCTTGCGGAAACGAGAGAAATCCGGCTTCCGCTTCTCGATGAACGCCCGCGCCCCTTCCTGCTGTTCTTCCTTCCAGAACTCCGGCGTGACAACGAGACGGCGAATGGCGTCCCCGTGCCCCAGAATCTGCTCGAACTCCGCCACAAACGACGCCTTGAGGATCTTGAGGCACGTCGGCGACAGGGCGAGCAGTTCCTCACACCAGTTTCCCACCTCCTCGTCCAGTCGCTCGTACGGCACCACCGCGTTGGCGAGCCCCCACTCGAGGGCCTGACGCGCCGTATAGCGGCGGCAGAGCATCCACATCTCCCGCGCCCGCTTGTGCCCGACAAGCCGCGTCAGATAGCTCACGATCGGCCCCCCGGCCGGGCTGCCGACCCGCGGGCCGTTCTGGCCGAAGACCGCATGCTCGGCAGCAATGGTGAAATCGCAGAAATACGCCAGGTGGTTGCCACCCCCGATGGCGTAGCCGTTCACCCGCGCGATCACCGGCTTCGGACAGCGAGAGACCGTGAGGTGCAGCATGTACGGCTCCAGCGCCTGCCGCTCGAGCCCTCCCTCCCTCTCCCAGTTCACGTCCCCACCAGCGGAGAAGGCTTTGTCCCCCGCGCCGGTGAGCACGACCACGCCCACCTCCTCGTCAACCCCGGCGTCCTCGAACGCCAGCGTCAGCTCCTTGAGGGTGTCACCGGTGAAGGCGTTGTACTGCTTGGGGCGGTTGATCGTGATTCGCACCACCTGGGCCTTCTTCTCGTAGAGGATGTCTGTGAATTCACGAGGCATGCTACGCTCCTTCCAGTAGATTGAGCCACTCCGACTCCCGGCGTTCGGCCGGCCTTACGTGGACCACGATCTCGAGGAGGGAGACCACATTATCGCCGCGACGGAAGCGCGGCGACGAAGCTCCCGCTGATGAGCGTGTCGCCTTTCTGATTGACGGCGCGCAGCTCTCCCTCGATCCATTTTTCACCCGCCTCCTCGAACTTTCGCGTCACCCGGCCGGAGCAGATCACGTGGTCGCCCGGCCACGCCCGGGTGGCGAAGCGCACCTTGAAGCGGCGGACGTTAGGACGGCCGACATATCGGGTCGCGACCTGGCTCAGGATCCCCGCGTTGAGCATTCCCATCGCGAACACGGTCGGGTTGCCAGAGGCTTCCGCAAAGGTCTGGTCATGGTGAATGGGATTGAAATCCCCCGAGGCCCCCGCGTAGCGGACGAAGTCCGTCCGCGTGAGCCCCTCTACCCGCACCTCCGGCAAAGCCTCGCCTTCCTGCACCTCTTCCCAGCTACGCTTGATCGCTGGCATGGCGCCTCCTCTCCTCAGTCCTTCACCACCTGGCCGGTCTCGACAGTGACCTGGCGGGCGCGGGCGACCACCTCACCCCGCTGGTTCGTGAACTCGGTCTCGGTCACGGCAAACGTCATCGTCCCCCCGCGCTTCCCCGCCTTCTCGTAGAGGTCCGTGATCCGGCCCACGGCCGTCAACACATCACCGGCGAAGATGGGCGCGAGCAAGTCGAACTCCTGCTCCCCGTGAAGCGTGCGCTTGAGATCAAATGGAAGCCTGGGTCGCCCCCGGCCATCGTCCCAGTGCGTGATGGTTTGAAGAAACGTGACGGGAGGCATGATCCCGCCCGCCTCGCGCGTGGCGTACTGCTCGTCGAAGTACACCGGATCGCTGTCCTTGATCGCCTTGGCAAACTCGCGGATCTTTCCCCGCTCGACGTGCATCGTGACGGGCTCGCCGCTCTTGCCGATGTAGCTTCGGTCAACAGGCATGTTGTCGTCCTCCGTAGGTTCCCCCGCCTTCTTGGGCGCTTGGCCTCGCCGCGGCCGGGCTCAGCATCGTCGCCCTTCCTGCCCCCCGGGAAAGACCGGCGTGCGCTTCTCCACGAAGGCCCGGAGCCCTTCGGCCGCGTCGGCGGAGCGCATGTGCGCTCCCACCAGCGCGATCTCCATTTCCAGTCCGCTCGCGAGGTCCGTGTCGAGAGCGCGGTTCACCAGGGCCTTCACCGTACGGTTGGCCGAGCCACTCTTCAAGGCCAGGGCTCTAGCCAGCTCTTCGACCGTCTCGCCAAGCTTCCCCGCAGGAGCCAGCCGGTTGACAAGCCCCCACTCCAGCGCCTGCTGGGCGGTGAGCCACCCGCCCAGCAGCATCAGCTCCTTGGCGCGGCGTACGCCGACCAGGCGGGGGAGCCGCTGGCTCCCGCCTCCACCCGCCACCAGACCAAAGCTGGCATGCTGGTCCCCCAGCCGAGCCTCCTCGTCCGCCACGACCAGGTCTGCCACCAGCGCCAGCTCCAACCCCCCGGCCAGCGCGAAGCCGTGCACCCCGGCGATAACCGGCATGGGAAGGGTCTCGATCCGATTGTAGACCTCGTGCCAGAGGCGGATGAAGTCATTCCACTTTGCCGGGTCCGGCGCCAGCTCCCGCACCGCCTTCAGGTCGGCCCCGGCACAGAAGGCGCGCCCCGCGCCCGTGAGGGCCACCACCTTGATAGACGGATCCCGCTCGATGCTCTCACACACGTTCCAGAGTTCTCGCAGGAGCTCAGGGTTGACCGCGTTCAACTGCTCCGGCCGATTCAGGGCCACGCTGGCCACGCCCGCGCCCACGGTGAACTTGACACAGGTGAGCGTCATGGTCGTCTCCTCAGTCATTTCTGTCAGCGTCCCCGCCGAGGCCCAGCGCGCTGGCCAGCGGCTGGTCAAGCTGGAGTCCATCCACTTTTACGATCACGAAGTCGATCACCTCCCGGCTGGCTTCAGCTGGTCCAGGATGCGGGTGAGCGTGGCGTCCGCTTCACCCTCGACGCGCGCTAGCAGCTCCGCTCGGTAAGCCGCGTGCGGCTCATGCCCGTCGCCTCCCCTCAGAACAAGCCCAACGGCGACACAAGCGCGAGCCCGCCGTCCAGGACCACCGTCTGCCCGGTGAGGAAGTCGGCCTCCTCGGAGCAGAGGAAGGCCACCAGGTTCGCGACGTCCTCGGGCCGCCCGAGCCGCCGCCGGGGGGTGAAGGCGATCAGCCGCGCTTCGGCAGGGGTCGGATCAACGCCGAGCCCCTGCGCCAGGTACATCCGGTACGAGTCGGTCTCGACGAGGCCCGGGCTTACCCCGTTGACGGTGACCCCCCGCGGGCCCAGCTCACACGCCAGGTAGCGAACCAGCGTCTCCATGGCGGCCTTGGCCGCGCCGAGGGCGCCATGCCCCGGGATGACGTCCCTCGCGTCGAAGCCGGAGAGTGCCACAATGCGGCCGAATCCCTCCCCCATCAGCGCCGCCGCCCGCTGGGCGGCCAGCACGAAGGCCGTGACCGTGATCGCAAAGGTTCGCGTCACGTTGTAGTCCTTGACCTCCATCAGGGGGCGGAAGGCTGTGGCCGCGGCGTTGGCCACGAAGATGTCCAGCCGACCAAACTGAGCCCGCGTCGCCTCGAACATTCGTTCGACATCCTCGCTCTGTTCCAGGTCGGCCCGCACCGCGATAACGCGACGGCCGAGCACGGTGACCGCCCCCACCACCTCCTCCGCAAGCCCCTGCTCCCTGCGGTAGGTGACAACCAGGTCCGCCCCCTCGGACGCCAACCGCAGGGCAATGGCGCGTCCCATGCCCCGGGAACTGCCCGTGACTAGTGCCACACGACCGTCGAGACGGCTCATGCCCCGAACTTGGAGAAGCCTACGGCACGTTCATCCGTGATGCCGTGCGGGATGTCGATAAGGAAGGTTGGACGTCAGGGCTTCGTCCTCCTCTCCGCGGGCCCGATCGGCTCAAGTCCGCGGGCTCTGAGTCAGCCGAGGACGAGGCCGGAGAATTGCTGGGCGACCTCCCTCGCAGCAAGTCGCCCCTCGACGTCGCACTCTTTTGACCAAACGATTGGTCGACTCATAGCATGCCCCCGGCACCACTGTCAACGGCGCGGACCGCCTAACTCGAAGCGGACGGGTCAATGGTTGCCCACTCGTGACTATATTGGTCATTTTGGTCTAGATATCCTACAATGTGTGGCGCCCAAGACCCATCCGCTGATCGCTCCGATAACCCTCACCCTGACCCGCTTCCCAGATGTGAGAGGGAAAAGGAGAGCTGAGCAATGAGACTGAAGAACAAGATCGCCATCGTCACGGGCGGCGGCACAGGCATTGGCCGGGCGATTGCCTTCATGTTCGGACGGGAAGGGGCCACCGTGGTAGTGAATGGCCGCCGTCCCGGACCCATCGAGGCGGTCGCCAAGCAGATCTCGACGACGGGAGGACGTGCACTGGCAGTCCCCGGGGACATGATCGAGGTCGCCGACATCCAGCGCCTGGTCCGGACTGCCGTGGATACCTACGGGCAGCTCGACGTCCTGGTGAACAATGCCGGCATGATCGCCTCTCGCACCCCGGCGGGCGAGTGCACCGAGGAGGAGTGGCAGAAGATGCTCGAGGGTAACCTCACCAGCGTCTTCCTCTGCTCGAAGTACGTGCTCGCGGACCTCATCCGGGCCAGGGGGAACATCGTCAACATCGCCTCCATGGCCGGGCTCAAGGGCACGCGGAGCCGGGCTGGGTACGGGGCAGCCAAGGGCGGCGTGGTCATCCTGACCAAGGAGATGGCGCTCGACTACGCCCGGCACGGGGTCCGGGTCAATGCCATCTGCCCCGCCTTCGTCGAGACGGACATCAACCGGGACTTCCTGGCGGAACTCAAGCAGACCCGGCAGTACGAGGAGCTGCTGAAGCGCCACCCGCTGGGGTTCCTCGGCGACCCGGACGATGTTGCCCACGCCGCGGTGTACCTGGCCAGCGATGAGGCGCGCTGGGTGACAGGTGTTGCCCTCCCCGTGGACGGCGGGATGGGCGCAGGCGTGGCGTAAAACACGCTTAGCCGAGGCCGCCGCGGAGCCGCGGGTCGGTTTCGTCGCGGACCGAGTCCCCGAGCAGATTGAGCCCGAAGACCGCAAGGCTGATCGCCAGCCCGGGGAAGAACACGATCCAGGGCGCCCGCTCGAGCGAATCGAGGCCGGCCGAGAGCATGGTTCCCCAGGAGGGCTCGTCGGCCGGCGCCCCGAGGCCCAGGAAGGAGAGCGCGGCCTCCACCACGATCGCGTAGGCGAGGTTCAGGGTGACGAGGACGATGTAGGTGGCGAAGCTATTCGGCACAATGTGGAGCAGAATGACTCGCCAGTGCGAGCACCCGGCTGCGAGCGCCGCCTCGACGAAGGGACGCTCCTTGATACTGAGCGCGACCGAGCGGAGCGTGCGTGCGGCGGTGGGGGCCAGCAGCACGGTTAAGGCTAAGATCACGTTGTTCACCGACTGGCCCAGTGCGGCCATGAGCGATAGCGCCAGGATGATCGGCGGCAGCGACATGAGCGTATCCACGACCCGTTGGCTCAGGGTGTCTGCCGGCCCCCCGAAGTAAGCAGTGGCGACGCCCCAGAGGGCCCCCAGGGTGATCCCCAGGAAGGCCGAGGCCAGCCCGACGTAGAGCGATAGCCGGGCGCCCCAGATGACGCGACTCAGGATGTCGCGCCCCAGGTGATCGGTCCCGAGGGGGAACTCTGCGCTCGGCGCGAGGTAGTTGTCGAAGCTGACGTCCTTGGGCCCATAGGGGGCGAGCACCGGGGCGAAGACAGCCACGGTGACAAGCGCGAAAACAATGACGCCCCCCACGGCGCCGAGCGGCTGCCGGGCGGCAAAGCGAAGGAGCGCCCGCGCAACCCCGGGACGCGCCCGCGGCACCTCCAAGCCCAGCGCCGCAGACGGGCTGGCGGGCGGGGCGCCGACGAAGCTGGCTCGAGCCCGGGCCATCAGGCGTACCGGATCCTGGGATCCAGCCAGGCGTAGAGCAGGTCCACCACCAGGTTGATCATCAGGAATACCAACGCCATGATGAAGATGATGGCCTGCACCGTGGGGTAGTCCCGGTGCTGGACCGCCTCGATAAGCCCCGTGCCCATGCCGGGGACGGCGAAGATGATCTCCATAACCACGATGCCACCCAGGAGCCGCCCTCCCCACCAGCCCACGAAGGTCACCACTGGCAGCAAGGAGTTGCGAAGGGCGTGGCTGTAAACGACCGCACGTTCCCCGAGCCCCTTGGCTCGGGCGGTCCGCACGTAGTCCTCCCGAATCACCTCGAGCATCTGGGAGCGTGTGAGTCGCGTGATCGGGGCACTGATGTAGTACGCCTGGACGAGGGCGGGCCAGATGAGCTGCTTGAGGTTCTCGGCAGGGTTCTCGAAGAGACCGTGATATTCGAGCGGCGGAAGCCACCGGAAGAACCGGACGAGGCTGTAGATGATCAGGATGCCGGTGAAGTAGATCGGCATGCTGAGCCCGCTGATGCTGACGACGCGCACCAGGTAGTCACGCCAGCTGTTCTGGTACACGGCCGAGACCACGCCGAACGGAACCGCGAAGAGGACGGCCACGATCACGGTCATGATCGCGAGCTGCATCGAAACCGGGAAACGCTCGCGCACGATCTGCATCACCGGTCGGTCCTGCCAGTAGGAGTAGCCGAAATCGCCCTGCGCCGCCTTGACCAGCCACATCACATACTGGACAGGGACGGGGCGGTCGAGGCTGAGTTCGTGGCGGATCTGCTGGATCTGCTGCTCCTGGACTTCGCTAAACTCGGTGCCCGCCTCGTAGACCAGGATCTCGGCGATGTCACCGGGAACGAGGCGCATCAGCACGAAGATCAAGAGGGAGGCGCCGAAGAGCGAGGGTACGAAGAGCAGCAGGCGTCGCAGGACATGCTTCTGCATCGTGAGTCGTCAGACCACTGACCCGGAGGGCCCCTCAACGGGGCCCTCCGCGAGGACGGGTACTGCTCGTTGGCCTCCCTACTTCTTCAGCCACACCTTCATGAAGGTGCTGTTGTCATAGATGGTATTGGCAGGCTTGTAGTTCTGCACCCGCTTGTCCTTGAAGAACCACCCCTCCACCCAGGCGATGGGGATTGCGCCGCTGTCCTGGGTGAGGATGTAGCGCTGAAGCTCGTGGTAGATCTTCACGCGCTTGGCGTGATCTCGCTCCCGGAGCCCCTTCGCCGCCAGCTCGTCGATCTTGGGGTCGGAAAACTTCTCCCAGTTCCGCCCCGCCTTGGTCGTGTAGAGGATGCTAAACGCGCTCGAGGGATCCGCGACCACCATGGCCGTGTCCTGGGTGCCGATCATGGTGAAGGCACCCTTCCCGTAGACCCCGTAGCCCGCGGCGCTCTCATAGGTCTTGAGTTTCCCGCGGATACCGATCTTGCGGAGCCCGGCGAGCACCAGCTGGACCCGGTCGACGTAGTTGCCCACCGTGCGCACGACCACATCGATATCGAGGCCTCCCGGATAGTGCTTCTCCACCAGGCGCTTCGCCTCGGCGATGTCGTCGGCCTTCTTGTCCTGGCGGCAGCCGGGGATCTTCTGCACCTCCTCGAGCGGGAGGGCGTAGTCCCCGACCAGCTTGGGGTCGAGAACCGTGCAGGGGGCGCCCGCGCCCTCGAGCCCCTTGGCGACCAGCGCGGCGCGGTCCAGCCCCAGGTGCACCGCGCGACGAATGTCCTTGTTGTTGAACGGAGGCTTCGTGGCGTTCATGTGCACCATCCAGAGCACATTGATGGGCCACCGATAAAGCTCGATAGTGTCACCACGGGCCCGCTTGAGCTCATCGGCTACGGTCTTCGACATCGGCGGCCAGGTGTCCCAGAGCATCACCCTGCCGGCCTTGGCCGCGGCGAGCATCGTCGCCTTCCCCTTGAGGACGAACTGCTTCACCCCGTCGAGATATGGGAGCCCCTTGATGAAGTAGTCGGGGTTCCGCTCCCACTCGATGACGCTCCCCCGGGTGTATTTCTTGAACTTGAACGGACCGGTGCCGATCTGAGCCTCGGGCTTTTTTAGATCGCCGTACTTGTCGAGGACGTGCTTGGGGACGATCCGGCACCAGGCCGACGCGATCGAGGGAATGAACGGGGCCGCGGGAAACTTGAGCCGGATCTGGATCGTGTGAGAGTCGGGCGCCTCGACGCCTGCGACCAGGGGCTTGAGCATCGCCCCGCAGCGCGGGCTCCTGAACTTGGGGTTGAGCACCCGGTCCAGCGAGGTCTTCACGTCCGCCGAGGTGAAGGGCTTGCCGTCGTGCCACTTCACTCCCTTGCGGAGGTGGAAGGTGTAGGTGAGGCCGTCGGCCGAAGCCTCGTAGCGCTCAGCAAGGTCCGGGATGATCTTGGTCGGGTCATCGGGGTTATACTGCAGGAGGCTGCTGTAGATCCCTGCTACAGCCTGCTGGACGCCGAGGGGCGACTCGCTGTGGATGTCGAGGCGCGCGGGGTCGGCGTAGTCAAACCAGGTGAGGACTCCGCCGTACTGGGGCTTCTCAGCGGCGGCTACGCCGCCGGAGGCTAGCACCACCACGAGTGCGGAGATCACCCCCAGAGCGATTGTGAGCTTCTTCATCACGGGGTCCTCCTCCGATGTGGGTTAAGGTTCCTCGCCCCAACTGCCGGTCCCTCTCAGTTCGGACCGTTCGGCCAGCGCCCCGCCGGACCAGCCCGCCGTTCAGGTTGCCCGCCAGGGCAGCCGCTCGATGGGCCCGAGGATAGGCCCGAAGGGGCCCCTCGTCAAGTAGCCCAGTCTTTCTCCGCTGAGCCGGCGACCCACGGCCGACGCAGGATGGTGTAGCGACCGGGAGCCCGTCCTGGTACAATAGCGACCCACGGCAAGGCAGGAGGAGTCGTAGTCGGACACACGGTGAAGATCTCCGAGGAGAAGCGATGAAAGCCAAGGATATTATGACAACCAAGGTGGTAAGCGTGAGGCGCGACACCCCGGTCAACGAGATCGCGACCCTGCTCCTCGATCGGCACATCAGCGGCGTGCCGGTTACCGATGCGGAGGGCCACGTGCTGGGAGTCGTCACGGAGGGCGATTTGATCCAACGGGCCGAGGCCCCGCCACGCCGCTCCTGGTGGCTGGCCTTCTTCTCGGACGCCGACGTCATGGCACGGGAGTTTGTCAAATCCCACGGGCTCAAAGCCTGGGACGTCATGACCAAGGAGGTCCTCACAGTCACCGAGGACACTTCTCTCGCGGACATCGCCCGGCTCCTCGAGGAGAAGCGAATCAAGCGGGTCCCGGTGGTTCGGGACGGACACCTCGTCGGCATCGTCAGCCGGGCAGACGTGATCAGAGCGCTCGCCGCGCGGGGGGTCGAGCCGGCGCCGCCGGAGGCCAAAGAGGATGAAACCATCAGGAAGCAGCTCCTGGAGGCTCTCAGGCGCGAGCCATGGGCAGACACCCATCTGCTCAACATTGTGGTGGACCGGGGGATCGTTCACATCTGGGGCCTGGTCCGATCTCCCAACGAGCGCCGGGCTCTCCGTGTGGCCGCCGAGAACATCCCCGCCGTTCGGCATGTGAGTGACCACACGGTCTTGTGGGAGGACGTACCGCCGGGGGTGTGACCGGAGGAGCCTCGTTCCGAGACGCCGAGCCCGATCCCGCGCTCCGGGTCAGTTCATGCCAGCCTAAGGCCGCGTTGCACTGATCTCACAACTCTTTGGCTGCCCAGAGAGCGTAGTAAACATACCAGGCATTCTCAGGGCCTCCTGGAGAAACAACCAAGGGAGAGCGCCGTCCCTCCTCTTGGGGAGGCTGCGGAGAGCGCGAGCCAGCGGCGAGCGTAGGGGGGGCGGAGCCCCCCTCCGAGGGAGAAGGAGCGGAAGAGGGTGAAAGCTCACATTGTCATCATCGGTGGAGGAGCGACCGGCACCAGCATCGCCTACCATCTGGCCAAGCGGGGAGTCCGCGATGTGATCGTCCTCGAGAAACACTTCCTGGCCTCGGGCGGCACCGGGAAGAGCTCGGCGTGCGTCCGGCAACACTACTCCACCGAGGAGACGTGCCGAATGGTCCTCAAATCTCTCCGGTTCTTCGAGCAGTTCGAAGAGCTGACCGGGGGGCGGACCGCATCCTTTGTGAGGACGGGCTACCTCCTAGGCGTGGATGATCGGCTCCGCCGACAGATGGAGGCCTCGGTGGCGCTCCAGCAGTCGGTGGGGATCAACGTCAGGCTCGTCTGTCCGGATGAGATGCGTGAGCTCGAGCCGCGGCTCCGGACCGATGACCTCCTGGTGGGGTGCTACGAGCCCGACTCGGGGTATGCCGACCCCTCGCAAACGACGCAGGGCTACGCCGGCGCGGCGCGCGACCTCGGCGTCCGGATCATGGAGCAGACCGAGGTGCTCGACGTCCTCGCCCGCGCAGATCGGCTTACGGGCGTGAAGACCAGCAAGGGCGAAATCGAAGCGCCTATCGTGGTCAATGCCACCGGTACGTGGGGGGACCGAATCGGCAGGATGGTCGGCCTGGAGGTGCCGATCACGGTCTGCCGGCACAAGATCAACCTCATCGCCTGGCCCCAGGAGGCACGCCGCCCCCACCCACTGGTGTATGACTTCGTCACCAACATCTACACGCGCCCTGAGACCGGGGACCTCATTCTGGTAGGCGGGCTCGACTCCGAGGAGATGCACGATCGGGCTGATCCTGACGCGTATCAGGAAGGGGTCACCTTCGATGAGACCCTGGATGCATTGGGCCGGGCCGCGACGCGCTTTCCCGTGCTCGAGCACGGCAACGTGGCCAAAGGCTACGCCGGCTGCTTCGACGTAACGCCGGACTGGCACCCGATCCTGGATCAGGCCGGCCCGCAGGGACACTACCTCGCGGTGGGCTTCTCGGGGCACGGCTTCAAGCTTTCCCCGGCAGTGGGGGAGATGATGGCCGAGCTGATCACCGAGGGTCCCCGCGCAGGGTCGGACATCTCTGCCTTCCGCCTCTCCCGGTTTGCCGAGGGCAAGCCGATCCGTGGCACCTACGGCGACTGGCTCATGTGCTGAGCGCGATTGTAACCGAGCGCCTCAGGCCCTCGAGCCCGGGCCCTCCTGAGGATCCGTCCGGGCGATGAGCCCCGGAGTGTCGCCGCAACACGAGAGCAATAAGGGCAGACTTCATGGCCATCCGCACTGAAACCCTCGTCATCGGCGGCGGGGTCATCGGCGTCTGCTCCGCCTATTATCTGGCGCAGCAGGGGCGAGAGGTCACCGTTGTCGACAAAGGTGCGATCTGCTCCGGCTCTTCCTACGGGAATGCGGGGCTCATCGTGCCGAGCCACAGCGTGCCGCTGGCGGCGCCGGCCGTCCTGCTCAAAGGGCTCAGGTGGATGCTGAATCCTGAGAGCCCGTTTTATATCAAGCCCCGGCTCGACCGGGATCTCATCTCGTGGCTCTGGAAGTTCCGCGGCGCCTGCAACGAGCGGCATGTCCGCCGGGCCATGCCGCTGATCCATGATCTGAGCCGCGCGAGCCTTGCGCTTTATCGCGAGCTGGCGGCCATCGAGGGACTCTCCTTCGGCTACCACCAGAACGGGCTCCTGACAGTGTTCCGAACAGAGCGAGGGCTCGAGGAGGCCAGAGAAGAGTCTCATCTGCTGGCGGAGGCAGGGGTTGCTGGGAAAATCCTGGATGCCGGCGGGGCGCGTGTGATGGAGCCCATGCTCTCGCCCGATGTGGTCGGCGGGCTGTTTTTCCCCGACGATGCGCATCTCACTCCCGATCGCTTTGTCAACGGCCTGGCCGAGATCGCCGAGCACATGGGGGTCCGTTTCCACCCCTCCACCGAGGTCCTGGGGTTCAGCAGGAGAGGCCGGAGGATCACGGCCGTTGAAACGACTCGGGGGGATTTCGAGACCGACGAAGTGGTCCTGACCGCGGGCTCATGGTCGTCGGAGATTGCGAGTGCCCTCGCCCTGAGTCTGCCGATCCAGCCCGCCAAGGGCTACAGCGTGACCCACCGCCGGCCCCGCCAGAGCCCGGCAGTGCCGCTGCTGCTCGCTGAGGCCCGCGTGGCCGTCACGCCCATGGGGGAGACGCTCCGCTTTGCCGGCACCCTGGAGCTGGCGGGCCTCGATCTCACAATCAACCGCAGGCGGGTCGACGCCATAAGGCGAGCCGCGGCCCGCTACCTGACCGGCACCGAGGATCTCGAGACGATCGAGATCTGGCGGGGGTTGCGCCCCTGCACGCCCGACGGGTTGCCAATCATCGGGCGACCGGCCCAGCTTCAAAACCTGATCCTCGCCACCGGACATGCCACGATCGGGGTCTCGCTGGGGCCGATCACCGGCAAGCTGGTCTCCCAGCTCGCGGCTCACCAGGAGCCAATGCTCAACCTGGGCCTCCTAGACCCGGGGAGATTCAAGTGAGGAAGACTGCCATGAGCCTGCACGACCAACTGATTGTCTTCGATGGCCTGATCGTGTCCAACTGGGGGCCGGAGGTGTTCAAAGCGTTGCGCGCCGGAGGCATCACGGCGGTCAACGCCACCTGCGCGGTCTGGGAGAACGCCCGCCAGACCCTCGACAACATCGCGCGGTGGCTCCAGTGGTTCGACCACCACACGGACCTGATCACGCCGGTGCGGCGGGCCGATGACATCGCCGCTGCCAAGGCAGCGGGGAAGACGGGGATCGTCCTGGGCTTCCAGAACGGGAGCCCCATCGAGGACCGCCTCGACTACCTGGGCCTATTCAAGCAGCTCGGCGTCGGGATCATCCAGCTCACGTACAATACGCAGAACCTGATCGGAAGCGGCTGCTACGAGTCGCGCGATTCGGGGCTCTCCGACTTCGGGCGGGAGGTCATCGCCGAGATGAATCGTGTGGGCATCGCCGTCGACCTCTCGCACGTGGGGGTCAAGACGAGCGATGATGCCATCCGAGCCTCGCGGGACCCCGTGCTGTTTTCACACGTGCTGCCGAGCGAGCTGAAAACACACCCGCGCAACAAGGAGACCCGCCAGCTCAAGGCTGTCGCCGACCGGGACGGCCTCATCGGCGTCACCATGTTCCCGGCGTTCCTGCCGAAAGGCACCGCCTCAACCGTCGACGACTACGCCGAGATCATCGGGTGGATGGTCAACCAGTGCGGCGAGGACCACGTCGCCTACGGGACCGATTTCACGCAGGGCTACGACCGGCCATTCTTCGAGTGGCTCACCCGCGACAAAGGCTACGCGCGGACGCTCACCGAGTTCGGCGAGATCAAGAACCCCAGGGGGATCGAGCGGATCGAGGAGACGGCAAACCTCACGGCGGCGCTCGAGCGGCGCAAGTGGCCAGCCGCGCGCATCGAGAAGGTGATGGGCCTGAACTGGGTCGCCTATCTAAGGCGGGTCTGGCACGACTGAGACCTCGGAGGGGGGCTCCGCCCCCCTCCGAGGCAGCGAGGTCGCGCACCTCGGGGAGGGAAGCCAGAGGGCAATGTCTGGGAAGAGGACAATGATCCCGATGGCCAG
>JBHIAB010000003.1:0-51025 GCA_046758385.1 Methylomirabilia bacterium
CGCGACACAGTGGAAGCTCATCGCGAGCGTTATCGTCGCCATGGTGGTCGTCTACATGTCGCTCTACTGGGCCACCTCGTACCTGGGCCGGACCGCCTACTGATCGCTCAGCGTTTGGCCATCTCACCTTCGCCACGGCGGGCAGCAGGAGGCCTTTGGCGACACCCGCGCTGACGCGCCGACTGGCCGACTACTCCTCAATGGCCTTCTGCCGCCGTTGCAGATAGGCGTTCTGCACCCCAGTGTAGAGGTCGCGCGTGGCCTCCTTGACGGTCTCGAATAGCTCCGGGTTGAGCGCCCGATCATTGACGCGCTCCCCCGCCCCGATGGTCGTCAGCGCGGCGACCAGGAAAATGACATAGTTGAACGGATCCAGCGCCGCATCAACGCCGAACCCGATCCCATCGCGGACTGTGAGGTGGGGCAGAAACGGCAAGAGCAGGTAAGGTCCGGGACCCACGCCATAGATCGCCAGGGTCTGGCCGGTGTCCTCCTTGCTCTCTTCGATCCCGAGCGTCTTCGCGACGTCAAAGAAGTCGGCTACGCCGACCGTCGTGTTGAGGAGGAAGCGCATTAGTTCCCGACCAGCTCCTTTGAGCTTGAGCGGAAGGAGATTGTTCACCAGGCGCGATCTTTCACTACCGAGTTGCCCGCGGTGCGCGGCTCCTACGCTGCGCCTGACCATTGCTCAACGCAGCGCGAAAGGCACGCGATACTCAATGGATAATCCAAGCAGTTTGCCACAGATTTCGGTGAAGAGCACGAAGTACATTAGCCCAGTTCCCACGCTCCTGCTGACGATTGCGCTCTCCATGTGAGATCACATCAGAGGCCTTTCTTCTGAGAGCAGCGAGGGACCTCCAACCTGTCAGCCCAACGCCGCCCCTCTCCAGGAAGAGGAGGACGAGGGCTGCGGCGAGCGGCCACTGGAAGAGCTCCCTGGGCTCGGTAGCGGATTGCCCACGCCAACTCTTCAGCCGAGTTAGCGTCTGACTCAGTTCCCGGCCGGAAATGACTCTGGAATACCCTCCGTCGGTGCCGGCCGCGATCTCCTCCATGATGCCCTCATCGAACCGCGTCGTGACGACCTCCCCGTTCAAGGTCAGCCAGCCTGAAAACCTGCCATCGTCGTCGTACTGAGGGAGTTTCGACGGCAGGGGGCTCCCCAGGCCGAAGGCGAAGATCCGAATCCGGTTCGATCGGGCCTCCGCGAGAGCCGAGCTCAGATCCTCCGGCTTGGCCTGCCCGCCGTCGGAAAAGAGGAGGAGCACCCGCTCCCCTTCCCGATCCCTGAAGAGTCGGACAGCGGCCCTAATCCCTTGCCCAATGTCGGATCCTCCGGAGGGAGCCGATTCGATGAAGACCCAGTTGGCAAAGATATATTTCAAGGCCGGATGGTCGACCGTAAGGGGGGCCTGCCGGAACGCCGCGCCCGCGAACGTGACGACGCCCACCCTCGTTCCCGCCAGGCCGGGAAGCGCGTCGAGGATCATCGCCTTCGCCTTGCCGAGGCGGGAGAGTTTCGGCGCGTAGTCTTGTGCGCCCATGCTCCGCGACACGTCGAGCAGCACGACGAGGTCGGTCGGTCTTTCGCGGTCTTCCCCCGATTTGGTGGCCAGCACCGGCCTGGCAAGAGCCACGACAACTGCGACCAGCGCCAGAGACAGGAAGAGTGGCCGCAGCCGCCGGGGCCATTCGGGCCCGAGATAGGAAAAGACACCCACGAGTGGGACATCGCCGAAGGCATTGAGAAACGCCTGCCGCCTCCTCATCTCAACCAGGATCAGTCCCAGGAGGACCGACAGAAGAGGAAGCAACCACACCGCCCAGGCGTTAGCGAAGCTGAGTGCCTTGATCATTGACGGCTCGTGCTCCAGTTGCCTAGATGCCGGCCGTTCCGGCCTGAGAGCCGCCCTGACCCTTCTCGTCGCCGGACTTCTCCGCCTCTCGAGCCTGTCTCAGGGCGGCCTTGGTTCCCTCTCCCTCCGAGACGCCAAGTTGGGCGTACAGCATCTCGAGATTCGATTTGGCGTCCCAGTCCGAGGGATCCAGGCGGAGCGCCCCTCGATACATCTCCGCCGCCCCTCGCACATTCCCCTCCAGGGCGAGGAGGTTACCCAGGTTGTAGTAGGCCTTCGCCCGGAGGGTCGGCGATTGGCTCCGCGCAATCACGTCCTGGAAATGACGGGCTGCCAACTCGGACCGGCCGGCCGCGGAGGCGCTCACCCCTCGGTTGTAGGCGAGGAGGTCCTTGGAAGCGAGCACGTTCCCCTCCGCGCGATCCAGGTCCCGGTTGTCGAACCTCCGTTCCTCGGTAGCCCTCGCGGCGGCGGCGATCAGATCGACATATCCGAGCTTGTGATACCAACCGAGCCCGACCCACATCATTCCGGCTACCAGGAGCCCGACGATGGCGGCGGTCCGATGCCAGCTCATGAGTCCCCCTTCCGCGGTTTAGGCAATTTGGGGAGCGAGAATCGCTCCGACCATAATGGCCAGCGACAAAAATGCCAGCCCCCCAAGCGCAAACCATGGATAAAGGTCCCGGTGGGTGAGCCGCTTCTCGACCACGATGACGGACGGCTCCAGCCGATCAATCTCCTGGAAACCGATCCAAAACTCGTCAGCCTTGCTGACTTTCCAGACCCGCCCTCCGCTTCGGCTCACGAGATCGAGGATCGGGGCGGAGTCACTGAGCTGAATCCCCAGGAGATAGAGATGCACACCCATGGCGACCAATTTCGCCTGGATCTCTTGCCGGAGGTGGGCAGGAAACGCCGCCTCTCCGTCCGTCACCAGGATGATCGCCTTGGCGTTGGACTGGCCCAGTTCCTCAAGGTGTGCCAGAGCCCGCTCTAAGGGTTCGGCCAGATCGGTCCCGCCGAGGTCCGGGCGCAGCGCGTGGATCTTCTCTCGAATGACGTCCAGGTCACCGCTCAAGGGCCAGCTCCCATACGTCTCGTCACCGAAGACCAGGAGGCCAACGCGATCTCCCTCCCGTCGTTCGAGGAAGCGGATCGCGGCCTCTTTGGCGAGGTCGATCTTCGTGCCTCCCCCTGCGCTGAGGTGGGCTTGCATACTGCCCGAGAGATCGACGGCCAGGATGATGTCCCTCGCCTGGAGCCGTTCCGTTTCGATGGCGTGGCCCCACTGGGGCCGCGCGAGGGCCAGCAGGAGGAGGCAGATTCCGAGCCCCATCGTCCAACCCGCTAGCCGCGGCCACACCGAGACGCCAGGGGCGTCTGGGAAGAGACCGAGGCTCGAATAGCCGAGGTGGGGCGTTGTCCTCGCCAGCAGGATGGGAAGGAAGAGGAACCCGAGAAGAAGGAGGAGGGGATCAACGAGTCCCACCGTTTCCACCATGAGTGGGGCATCCGACTTGCTCGAGCCGACCGATCAGGGCGGTCACTTCTCGGATGATCTCGCCCCGTTCCGACAGGCTCGGCTCGTGTCCGTCATAGATGACTTTGTTGCACCGCTCCAAGACCTGTTCGAGGTCCTTCTCGAGCGGGTGTCCCCCGAAGCGCTCTGTGATCTGCTGGATCGTTTGAACGCGCGCGGGGATGCCACACTCCTCTGCCAGGAAGCGGCGCAGCACACCGCTGACCTTGAGGAAAAAGTGAGGCGTCTTCTCCTCACAGGCCAGGTACCGCCCCCGCAGCACCTTGAGCGTCCGAATGGCCCGTCCCGCGGCCTGGGAGCCCTTCTCCCTGGCGCGTTGTTTCCACCACCGGGCGAAATCCCAAGCCAGCATCACCAGCGCCATCGCAAGGAACGCGGCGCCCAAGCTCACAGAGCCCCAGAAGAGCCATCCTGTCTGCGGGACCACGGAACCCTTCAGAGGCCTCAACGCCCGCGGACCGATGGCGGTGGGGGAGATGAAGAAGACGTGAGGGGGAAGGGTGACTGTGCGGTACACATACCCGCCGTCCACCGATCGGTCCTCCGGCAGCGCGAAGCGAAGCTCGAGAGGGGGAAAGACCACGCCCACGGCTTCCGTGGCCGGGACAAACGTCTGGAGGGCGAATTCGATGCGATAGGTCGAGCCTGAGTCGGTCCTGGTGTGGCGGGTCTGAACGCTCCGGACTTCGAAGGGCCCAACCGCCTCCCCGCGATGGGGCAGGCTCTCCAGATCGATCACCACGCCGGTCTCCGCCTCGATCACCAAGATGAGGGGGAGCAGATCGCCGATATGGTAACCAAAGTCCCTGGGGGTCTCGAACCGAGCGGAGATCGAAGGCTTCTCTCGCGGAGTTTCGGCCAGGAGAGAGCTCGGCCAGGCAGGGAGGGAGAACACGAAGGCCAGGATCACCCACTTCCGCATCGACCCGCCCTCCGATGCAGGAAAAGCCTGGCGATCTCCGTCAGAGGATCGATAGTGGGGTTCACTCGCAGGGCATCGACCCCAGCCCCTCTGAAGAGCGCGGTCAGCTCCTCATCGCGTCTCCTCAGCTTCTCCAGCCAGGCCTCGCGAACCTTTCGGGTCAGCCAGATGCTCCGATGCGCTCCCGTCTCGAGGTCTCGCATGTGGATGAACCCGATCCCTTCGGGGAGCGACCGCTCTCGCGGGTCTTCGATGACCACCGGAACGAGGTCGTGGTGGCGGGCCGCCGTCCTCACTGTCGGCGCCAGCACGGCCAGGTCCTGCTGGAAATCGGATAGCGCGAAGAGAAGCGACCGCTTTCTGGGCAGGCGATCGAGCACCGTGGAGAAATAGGCCCCCCCACGGGGGCGTGCCTCAGCGCGCAAAACGGCTGCCGGGATCAGGAGCCGGTACTGCGCGGAACACCGCAGCGGCCAGTAACTCTCGACCTTCGAGGTATAACCGACGAAGCCAACCGGGTCGCCGGTACGCCAGGCGGCGTGGGCCAACACCGCCGCGATCTCTGCCGCTACCCTTCGTTTCGAGGCCCGCTTCGTTCCAAAGTCCATGGAGCCGCTCAGATCGACGGCCAGGACGACTTGGAGCTGGCGCTCTTCGATCAGGGTATTCTTGAGGACCCGCATGCCGCCGGTCCGCGCGGTGGCGGCCCAGTTGATCCACCGCGGATCGTCCCCGAGGTCATAGCGAGTGAGCTTCTCAAACTCGAGACCGGCGCCTCGAAACCAACTCGGCCGTCTCCCCGCACCGTCCTGGGAGACGTACCATCGGATGTAGAAATCCACACGGGCGAGCTTTTGCAGGAGGTCGTTCATGGCACTCGAACCTCTGCGAGGATCTGCCGGATCGCCTCGTCGGCCGTGAAGCCCTCTGCCTCAGCCCCGTACTCCAGGATGATCCGATGCCGGAGGACATCCGTGGCGACCTCTTGAATGTCCTCCGGGTGGACCGAGTAGCGACCGTTGAAGAAGGCCTGGACCCTGGCGGCGTCGCGCAAAGCCAGCGTAGCCCGGGGCGATGCCCCGATCTTGATCCTCCCCTCCAACTCCTTGAGCCGGTACCCGAGCGGATCTCGGGTCGCACAGCAGAGGTCCACGATGTAGAGTTGGGCCGGCCTCTTCACCTTGACCAATCCCTTGATCGCTTCCCTAAGAGAGACCATATCTTCCGGCTTGAGGATGCCGCGGACACCTTCGAGATGATCCCGTTGATCCAGATACGGATTCTCGAGAATTCCCACCTCCGCCTCCCTGGTGGGGTATGACACCAGGAGCTTGAAGAGAAACCGATCGAGCTGGGCCTCCGGAAGCGGATACGTTCCTTCTTGTTCGATGGGATTCTGGGTCGCCAGCACGATGAACGGGTCCGCGAGCGCGAATGTCTCCTTCCCCAAGATCGTCACCTGCCGCTCTTGCATCGCTTGGAGCAAGGCGGCCTGGGTCTTCGCGGGCGCCCGGTTAATCTCGTCCACCAGGACGAGGTTTGGGCCGATGATGGGTCCTGTCTCGACTTCGAAGCGGTCGTCGACGTAGAGGTAGGTCCCGACAATATCGCTCGGCATCATGTCCGGGACCATCTGGATCCTCTGAAACGTCCCTCCGATGGCTTTCCCCAAGGCGGAGACCAGGAGCGTCTTGGCCAACCCGGGGGCGCCCTCGAGCAGCACGTGTCCATCCGACAGGAGCGCGATGGACACCTTTTGGATGAGGCGCCGCTGCCCGACTACGACCCTTTCGACCTCGTCGATCACCCGATGGATGCCGTCCAAGTTGTCCGGTCCCATGGGGAGACCCTGAAGGGAGGCCGCCTCGTCCTCGGGAATGGCGATCGGCGTGGATTGGACCGAGGGCCGAACCGAGTTTCTATCGGTTCTCTTTCGTGAGGTCATGGGTGAACTCGGGATAAACCGTAATATTGTTCCAGTTGGTCTGGAAGGTTGCTGACTGCGTTAGTTCAGCCGGTTCCCGATAAGATGGCGCAAGCGGCGGGGAGGATTCGCAACGGGCTCCAGAAAAGTGGCGAACGCCACAAGCCCCGATTTCGGGCGAGTCGGCCCGAACGTGAGGTCACTCGCTGAAACTTTCTGCGAGCGCCGGCACTCCTAGAAGCAAGAGAAGGCTGGCTCACGAGAGAGGGGACAATGCCACGCACATCCAAGATGATCGAAATGGAGCGGCGACGCGTCGAGATGCCGCTCTTTCCAGTGTTCAACTTCACACATTAAGGGGAGATCACCAGTGTTTGGATGGGCCAAGGTGACTTGTACGGTCTGCAACGCTCGAGTTCCAAGGAAGGGAGCGCTACGGGGCCGCGATCGGCGCGACGTAGCGGTCTGCCACGCATGCTCTGAACAGTGGTATCGCAACGGACGGACGTGTGCAGGGTGCGAGACCCCGGTACGCGTCACTCAGGAGGTCGGGTTTTTTCTTGATCGTCACGGCCTCGGCCATGCGGATTGCGGCTCAATCTGGCTAGGCGGATGAGGTCGGCCCACTCGCCGAGCTGCCGTACCCCGCGCACCGGCGCGTGATGCCTCGTCTACCTTAGAAAGACTCCTGCAAGACACCCGTTCCGCTCGCGGTCACGTCGCCACAGATGTTGGCAGCTTCACCAATGCAAAACGCCGCATGAGAGCCGTGCCCCCTGAGGCGAGCCACTCCTTGGTCGAGGTGTAGCCGAAGCGCAAGGCCGCGCGGCTGGCCTCGAAGCCCATGGAGGGACCGCCGAGAGGGCCCTCGTTGGCTTCGGGCTGGACGAGGAAGATGTCTGGCTTGGGGTGCTTGGCGTGGAGCTCTCGGAGTTCCAGCTCGAGGAGGTTCCGGCTGGTGATCCGGCTGGCCTGCTCCATGATAGAGTACACGCCCTGCTCCTTGACGTGCCCCTTTGCCGCCCCATCCCGTTCCCCCATCGCCACCAGCGGGTTGACCACCACCACGAGTTCCGCCCCTGCCTGGATGGCCAGGTCGGCGTGAGCCGTGTACCCGACCCCGCCATCTATGTAGTCGCGGGTGTTGAGAGTGTAGGGCTCGAAGAAGCCGGGGATGACCGAGGAGGCAGCGATGGCGTGTGAGATGGGAACCTGTGCCAGCTCTCCAAGGCCGAAGACAGCTCGCTCGGCACGGTCCAAGTCCACCGCCGGGATCAGCAGGGTCCTGGGCAGACTGCGGAAGTCGTTGGAGAGCCCTTTGGCCTCAAAGGTTCGGCGCATATAGGACTCGAGCTGGTCGAGAGAAAAGAAGCCCGTGGGGAGGTGTCCCTGGGCCCTGGAGAGGAGGTCGGGGAGCGGGGTCCGCAGTCCGGTGACGGCCTGCCTGGCGACCACCCAGACGAGCTTCCCCAACCGTCGCGCGGCGCGGCCCAAGGCGAGCCGGTCATATACCGAGGTCCCTTGGAAGTTCATCGGATCGGGAAGCCCCTGGTCCAGAATCTGGTAGAGAACCGAAGGAGAGACCCCGTTGGCCAGGAGCGAGGCCACCACCGAGCCGGCGCTGGTCCCCACGTAGATGTCAAAGTTGTTGGCCTCGAAGCCCGGAAGAGATTCGTCCAGGGCCGCCAGGGCTCCCACCTCGTACATCCCGCCAATGACACCACCGCCGGCTAGGGCGAGGGCGCGCGTGGCGGGACCCTGGCGCCAGAGCCTCCGAACCCATTCTCTGACCGGCTTCGCCGCTCTGGCAGGTCTCACTAGGTCGAAACTCCTCTGCGGCTTGGCCTTCGGCTGAGCGCAGCCCTCTATCGGGTCTGTTCTCTGAGCTCGTGGGGGAACTCAGGGAAAAGCATGGGCTTGTAGTTCCGGGGCACCGGGACTGGGAAGGTGGCAACCTCGTAGGCCCCGACGCCGGTCCGGAGCACCCCCCAGCCGACCCCCTTCAGGGCCCCCACGGTCAGGCCATAGGGGACCCCGTGCTCAACGCTCTCGTAGTAGATCGTCTTGGGCCACTCCGTGACGAACCCCAGGGTGAGGTTCGCAAAACCTCGAAGCGCCTTCACGCCCATCCGGCCGGCGATTGACTCTGCGGCCAGGGCAGGATTGGCCGTTCCGAGAAAAAGGGCCAGGACCGACAAGATGCAGACAAACCGTCTCATTGTGTTCTCCTCCCTTCGTCGCTCCACCGGCCGGCGATAGCGGCTTGCCATCACGCCGCCATAGAGCGGGTGGGCCACCTGGCTCATCATCCTGAGGAGCCTGGGGCAGGTGTTCTTCTCTGCGGTCGCATCGCTTCGCATGTGTCAGAACTTGGACCGTTCGATTCACCCATACGATGGGCCAAGGGCGCCGGAGGATTGGACGAGATTCCCGAATCTCCAGACTGGATAACGACCTCATAGAAAAGACCGAGGCGTTGCGCCCAGTGTCAGGCTCTTTGCGTGGGAATTTCCACACTTCGACTCGGGTCAGTCGGATGATCCGATCGTCTGTGCAGCGGCGAGCTTAGGGATTTTTCAGAGTGACGAAGGTCGAAAGGAAGAGTAGCGCAGATGGCTGAAGTCCTGACCACCATCACCGCCTGCCGCGCTGAGATTAGGAAGGCTCGCGCCCGCGGTCTGACCGTGAGGGTGAACGGAAATTTATGATGCTTGACACACCAGTGGGCCTCCTCATTACCGGGACCTCCTTTCTGATCCTCTTCCTCATTCTGGTAAGTCTCGGCGGCAGAGGAGTCCGAAGGCGCCAGAACCGACTGCCCGGAATGTGAACCCATGTCCCTCACACCCCTCTGGCGGGATTCGACCCCACACTCGGTCACGCGCGGCGTGGCGGAGTGTGAGGGCTATTGGTCGCTCTTCGCTCTCCTGGCCAGCTTTCCCACAACGCCCGGCTGGCTCGAGCTCTGCGCACGAGACCCCGGAAGCGGCCGGACAATCCGCTTCTGGACCGTTCCCGAGGAGGTGGAGAAAATCCGCTGCTGGCTGGCCGCACGTGCTTCCTATTCGCACGCATTCTTCGGCATCGCCCGTCGCGCTCGCGCGAGTGCCGGGACACCCAGCCTGGCCAGCCTGCCCCTCCTCTGGGCCAACGTGAACCGAGCTTCTGTCCATGTCCCTCCGGAAGTCCCGCCGCCAACCGTCATCGTGTTCACCGGCCGGGGTCACCACCTCTACTGGGCTCTCCGGGAGGCCGTGGAGCTCAGCCTTGAGCGCGTCCGTACCGTAGATAGGGTCCTCCGGGGACTTGCCCGGTGCGTCCAGGCAGATCCGGGTTCAGCCGAGGCCGGCCAGCTCCTCAGGGTTCCCGGTACCCTCAACGCCAAGTACCGACCACCTGTCTGCACCACGGTTATCCTCCTATAACCCCGCCGGCGGGTTCCCCTCGAGGCGTTCCTCCCCTTCGCCGAACCTGACGACACCACTGCCGAATCCCGTCCGGGCAGCTCGAGCCTGGACTTCCAGCCTCCCGACGATGCCACCGACCGCGCCATGATGGCCTGTGCCTCCTTTCTGCCACGCCATAATTCCGCATGACAGCATGTCCTTCGGAACAGCCGGCCTCGAGAGCACGGACCTCGATGAGGTTGTTCTCGACCGCAACGAGGGGCCGGCGCGTCCTGCGCTTGCGTCGGAGGATTTTATCGGGCAGTACCTTCGGGAGATCGGACGAATCCCCCTACGCTCTCCTCCGCCTTGCCGACCAGGTCAGGAAGAAAGAGGTCACACTGGATGAGCTGACCGTCCTTCCCGACACCGGCGACCCCGGGCCGGAGGAGCTCAAGCGGATCCTCGCCGCCGTCGCCCGCATCCGAAGACTCCTGCGGGACAGCGCCGACCTCCAAGCTGAACTCCGGGACGGGCGCTGCTCACCCGCGACCCGTAGAGCCCGACAGCGTTCCATCGCTCAATCCCGGGAGACTTTCCAGCGGATCGTATCCAGCATTCCGATTGAGCTGCAGCTGGTGGACAGGCTCGTGGCCGACCTCCATCAGACGAACGCCCGGATTCAGACCCTTCGGGCCTCATCGGAAAACAAGGGCCGTCACACGGGAACGCTGAACGCTGTCGAGCCCAGCACGCGGTCCTGCCGACCCGACTGCGCGCGGTGGGCAAACCCAGTCCCTCTCAGCTCTATGTCCACGTCGCGCCGGCGCCCTCACGAGCTCCGGCCCGCCTCTAGCCCGAATGGATCACGCTTCATGGTTCGGCGTTCGTGTCGAGCGCGAGCGCGCTTCCGATCAGCCCGAGGTGGGTCAGGGTCTGAGGGAAATTCCCTAGGAACTCGCCGCTCACCGGGTCGATCTCCTCTGGATAGAGCCCCAGGTGGTTGGCCCGGGCCAAGGCGGCCTCGAAGACCTTGATCGCCTCGGCCGTCCTCCCGAGGGCGGCCAAGGCATCCACCTGCCAGAAGGCGCAGAGGGCGAAGGCGCCTTCCTGTCCCGGGCCCTCCAGGCTCCGATAGCGACGGACCAGTCCGTCAATAGTCAACTCTTTCCTGACCAGTTCAATGGTGGCTTGCACCCGCTCGTCCTCGGCTGGCAGGAATTGGCACGTGGGAAGGAGGAGCAGGCTGGCATCGAGGATGTCACTGCCGTAGCTCTGGGTGAACGCTCCTCGCCGGGGGTTCCAGCCCTTGAGCAGGATGTCACGGGCAACCGCCTCCTTGACCTCGGTCCATCGCTCCACCACGGGTCGCTCACGCTTGATCAATCTTCGGATTCCCTCCCTCACGGAGACGACGAACCCGGTGCCCTGGCCCAGCGGGTCCAGGAGGCCGATGGCTCGGTCCAGCGCGACCCAGGACATCAGCTTGGAATGAACAAAGTGTTGGTGGGCCCCTCTCATCGCCCAGATCCCCGCGTCCGGCTCCTGCCACCGCTCACAGAGGGTGTCCACGAGATGCCGGAGCGCGGCCCAGATTTTCCCGCGGAGCTTTTTGCCTTGGTGGGTCAGCAGGAAGAAGGCGTTCAGGACTTCCCCGTAAACGTCGAGCTGGAGCTGGGTGTATGCGTCGTTGCCGATCCTGACCGGTTTGGAGCCTCGGTAGCCCTCCAGGTGGGAAAGGATCCCCTCGGTCAGCCGCGCTCTCCCGTCAATCCCGTAGAGGGCCTGAAGACCCTTCGGACCATCCAGACTCCTCGCCTCAAGCCAGCGGAAGAAGGCCTGGGCTTCTTCGGTATACCCCAGGCGGAGGAGCGCATCCAGAGCCAGGGCCGAGTCTCTGAGCCAGCAGTAGCGGTAGTCCCAGTTGAGCGGCCCGCCGATCCGCTGGGGAAGTGAGGTGGTCGGAGCGGCGACGAGGGCCCCCGTTGGGCCGAATGTCAGAAGCTTGATCAGCAGGGCCGAACGTGCCACCGCCTCCCGCCAGCGTCCCCGGTAGCGGCCCTGGTCCACCCAGCGCCGCCAGAACCCGAGGGTGAGCTGGTACTTCTGCTCTGCACGGTACTCTCCGGGGGCCAGGAGGTCGGTCTCACACCCGCCGTGGGCGCAGTGGCGGAGGACCAGCCAGCGCTCCATGCCGTGGGGCACCGAGAACGTTGTGACGATCCCCTCGTCTCCTCTCTGAAGGGGGACCCCCGCAGCCAGAGCGGCCGAGACTCCCCCTCCGCGGATGATGGCCCCCCGTTCCGTGAGCTCCACCTCGGGGAGCACCCGCCCGTAGTCCGGCCGAGGATCGCAGACGACGTGAATCGGGACCTCCCCCCAGAGCCCCCGGAGCCCTCGATACAGTTCCGGATGGTAGAGTCCCCTCGTCGATCCAGGCTCTGTGTAGGGGGGCATGAAATCCACCAGCTCGGCTCCTCCCGACGCGGTGATGAAGCGGGTCACCAGGACGTTGGTAAAAGGCTCGTAGAACTGCTCCGTCCTGAAGGGCACGGATGGGGTGATTCGGAAATTTCCGCCCTTGTTCGCGTCAAGCAGGGATGCGAAGAGGCTGGGAGAGTCGAAGTGGGGGAGGCAGAGCCAGTCCAGGGCTCCGTCGCGGGCAATCAGAGCCGCAGTCTGGAGGTTACCGACCACGCCGTAGTCAGAGATCGGTCGGTACCCGCTCACTTGGTTCGCCCTCGGGTCACCTCTCGCAGGAGATGTCGCGATCGAAGAGGATGTTCAACCACAGGGTGAGCACCAACAGGGCCTTGTTCTTGAGGCCCACCAATCGCTGGAGGTAGGCGATCCGGTAAAACCACCACCCGAGTCGGCCGTGGAAGGTGATGCCAAGGAGGTTGACCAACGCCATCCCGCCGCCGAGCCCCACGATGTTGCCGGTAAAGTCAAACCGGAAAGGCTCCCTCATCCGCCCCCGGATGGTGTTGATGATATTCCCCGCCGCCCGGATCCCCTGGTGGATTGCCACCGGGGCCACGGGGGGGTAGGAGCGGCCGTGCCGGCGGTCCAGGACGCACGCGCCGTCCCCAATCACATAGACCTCCGGATGCTCCGGGATCTTGAGGAACTCATCGACCACGATGGCTCCGCGCCGTGTCTTTGCCGCGGGAAGCTGGGTCATGGCCGGATTAGCGGTGACCCCGCCGGTCCAGATGAGGGTGCGTGTGGGGATCGTCTCCTCACCCCCGTTGAACTCCACGTCCTCCCCGGTGGCTCCGGTCACCCGGATCTTGAGCCTGACGTCGATCCCGCGCTTGACTAGCTCCTCTTGGCCGGCCTCGGCCAGTTCCCGGGCGAAATGGAGCAGGATCCGATCTGCCCCATCGACCAGAAGCACCCTGACCAGCGCCGCGTCTACCGGATAATACTTGAGGAGCACCCTGTGGATCAGGTGGTGCAGCTCAGCGGCAACTTCGACGCCAGAGGGCCCGGCCCCGGCAACCACGATGGTGAGAAGCTGGCGCCGCCGGACCGGATCTCGCTCGACCAGCGCCTGCTCGAAGAGCCGGATGACATGGTTCCGGATCGCCTGGGCATCTTCGACCGACGCCAGCGTGAGGCTGTGAGCCTCAAGCTGGCGGTTGCCGAAGAAGAACGGCACGCTGCCCAGGGCGACGATCAGGTAGTCATAGGGGATGGTCAGCTCCTCTGTCCGGACCGTCCGACCCTCCACGTCAACGCTCTGGACCTCCCCCTGAACGAACTGAAACTGGCCCTTCTTCGCGAGGAAGCGAAAGGGGTAAGTCACGTGCGCCCGGCCCAGAGTGCCCGCCGTCACTTCAGGGAGCAGAGGGGTGAAGGTGAAGTAGTTCCGCCGGTCCACCAAGGTCAGGTCCGCCAGCTCGGACCCTGCCAGCTCCTTCTGAAGGGTAAGGGCGGCGTACAGCCCGCCGAACCCACCTCCCAGAATAACGACCTTGGCTGGCTGGCGCCGCATGGGCGTCAGCCCCTTATCCGCCGAATCGGCGGAGAACATGAGGGTAGAACACCAGCATGGTTCCGAGGGTCGTGACCACCGCCACCAGGAGGAACCCCACCAGCTGGGTGGCGAGGCACCAGATCATGATCTTGGGGTCTTCTTGGAGGTACTGAGGCTTCTTCCGACTCTGCCAGAGGAAGGCGCCGTAGACCAGCACGATAAGGGTGGCGAGCGTGGCCTTCACGTACAGCCATGTCCCCAAGGGCGAGTTGAACGACACGACGTATCCGGCCAACCCATCCCTGATCCCCACCACCATGGAGAGAATGACAAAGACCAGGCCTGCGGCCGTATTGAACCGCGTCAGGCTGTAGATCCGGTTCTCAAAGACCGAGGTGGCCAACCCCTTGAAGAGCCAGTAGTACATGGTCATGAAGGCCATGAGGAGCAACGCGATGTGGAGGTGAACGAAGAGGGGGTGGAGGACGCCTTGCACCCTCGCTTCCCCTACTTGACGACGATCGTGCCGCGCATGAACGGGTGAACGCTGCAGTAGTAGGCGTATTCACCGGGGGTCGCAAAGGTAGCCGTGAACTTGTCCCCACGGAACAGGAGCGGGGAGGAGACACGGCCATCAGGCTTGGGCTGATCGTCTTCGACGATTCCAGTGCTGACCTGATGGTTCGCGACGTCTTTATTGATCCAGCGGACGGTCCCCCCCGCGGCGATCGTAACCGTCTGCGGAACGAATTCGAAATTCTTGATTATCACCGACCCCTCCGGCCCGAGCGCGCCCGTTGGTGACTCTGCTCTCCCGCTCGGCGCATGCCCCACAGCGACCCCAAGTCCCATGACGATGACCCATAGGCCGGCGGTCACACTCCACCGCCGGTTGTTTGGGTCTGAGGAGGAGACTCGCGCCTCTGGTGCCCCGGCCGCCCGCGCCCTCATGGCCTGGCAGCGAAGGTCTAGAGGAAGCGGCCTGGAGAATCCGCGCGCATCGCGAAAGCTCCGCCTACCTACCCCCCCACCGCTAGGCCGGGCGGCGGTAGAGCCCTGCCATGACGACGCCATAGACCAGATGGGCCACCAAGCTCATCATCCGGAGGACCCAGGGGCTCGGCGCCGGAGTCTCGGAGGGAACCGCGGCGCACGGATTGGCCGGCGGGGGAGTGATTGCTCCGCACGGATTGGCCGGCTGTGGCTGAATCGCGCACGGATTGGCCGCTTGGGGTGCCGGCCTTACCGCGCATGGATTAGCCGGCCTCGAGGCGCCGCAGGGATTCACCACCGTCTGGGCCTGTGCGGGCGGGCTCACGGCCGCCTGAAGCCAGGCCATCGCGGGGCCCATCAGGCTGATGGCGAACAGCCAGGGCAGGAGAGAATACACCGCACCCCGGGCCCACGGCGAGCCCGGGAGAATCCGGTCGAAGACCAGCGCGTAGACGAGCGCCAGCGTCACGCCGATGGCGAGGTGGATAAAGCCGCCCATCACGTAGGGAGAAATCCCTAACGGGAACACCCCGCCGAGCGCCTGGAGCAGATCCATGGGGGGAAGGCCCATCAGGGGAGCGGCATACATGAGGACGGTCATGACGAGCGTGCCAACGGCTCCCGCCACGATCGCGGCAACAAGGTTCACTGACTTCATGGTGTCTCCTTTCTTTGGTCGAACATGTCAGGACTCGCATCAGCCGAGACACCCCTACGATGCCCGAGAGGCACCGGAAGATTCGATGAGGTCCCCGAATCCTCGGACGGGGAAATGCCCTCTTAGAAAAGGTAAGGAGACCGGCTGGCGAGGCGAGGACGCGTTATGCTTGGCTGCCGCGATCTCGGGGAGCTGCTCGGGGAGTACCTCGATGGGGAGCTGGACTCCGCCACGGTCGAGGTCCTCGAGGTGCATCTGGCAGGCTGTCAGGAGTGCACGGCGTTCACCAACACCTATCAGGGCACGGTTCGCACCACGCACCAGCTACGGGAAGAGCAGATGCCCTCCCGACTCAGGGAACGCCTGCGGGCGTTTCTCCGCCAGCAGAACCGATCCTGACCGTGACCTGCCCGGTCTTCGTGGACGGGATGACAGTACGACAGCGCCGACCGCGAACGGACCAGCTCCGTGGGGGTGCGGGCACGGGAGATGTCAACGAACTTCGCTGAGATCGAACGGGATACCGTGGTCGCCGGCCTCTTCGCCGGGATGGTGGTAGCCCTTCAGGGGGCGCATGAACTGGTGTGAGTTCTTGCACCTGAGGCCCCTTAGGCAACATTCGGGCCCCTATTCTTCCTGGGGATCCTGCGTCCGCGGGACGAAGTACAATAGAGCTGCGATCGACTTCGGAGGCGGCAGGGTGTCAAGGGAATGTCCCTGTCGCGGAGGATCGATGGGGAACGCGCCCGTGTGGGACGTGCTGGCCCGCAGAAGTCTCGCCGCGGCGTTGGCCTTTTCCCTGCTCGCGGCCGGATGCGCTCGCACCACCCTGGTCCTGCCCGTCCGGATCGAGCCGGAGACGCTCTCGGCACCGGCTGCCATCGACTCCCTCGCCGACTACGAATCGGTCGTCAGATCCATCGCGGCGGTCATGGTAGCCGAGCTCGGCGTTCCACTCCCCCGGCAATTCACAGTCTTCGTGTGCCAAACCCGAGCTGCCTACGAGCGGACGCTGATTCGCGAGGGCCGGACGCCCGCGGCGCGGGCGGCGGAGATCGCCCAGTACTCGGTCGGCCTCGGGCAACACCAACGGCTGTTCATCGACGACGAGGGGCTCCGCGGCGCTCCGAGAACAGCTCGGCTGCGCATCGTGGCACACGAGCTCACCCACCTGGCACAGTACGAGTTATCCGACGGTCGGCGCGGCAGCTCTGAGCAGTGGCTTCGCGAAGGGATGGCCGATTGGGTGGCCGTCCGGGTGCTCGAGCGGCTGGGTGAGGACATGTTTTTCCATCAGCGGGACCGCGCCCTTCGGACAGTGGCGCGCGCGCTGCCGAGGCTCGAGGACAAGGCGCTGGATCTCGTGGATCTGGGGCGACCCCTCGGGTGGGAGGCACGGCATCTCCGCTCCGGGAGCCAACTGACCTACCAGCTCGCCTTTCTGCTCACCGCGGACCTCATTCGGCAGCGCGGGTTCGAGAGCCTCATCGCGTACTTCCGGGCCTTCGCTCACTTCGACGACCGATTCGGTCACTTCCGGCGCGCGTTCGGCCTGCCGGTATCAGAGTTCGAATCCCGTGCGCTCCGTCGCATCCACGACGAACTGCAGCGTAAGGTGCCAGCTTCGGCGGGCGAGCCGCTTGGCGGGCCGGACGCCGCGGCTGGAGCCCGCAAACGCCACGAGCCCGAGGGCAACGCCGGGCAGCGCGATTGAGGCGCGCTCACCGGCCAATGAGGCGTGGGGGGGAATAGGCGCGACATCTGAGGTGTTAGCGAACATATGGATCGCTCGGGCCTCAAACTCGGCGCCTTTGCTGGACTCCTCGGCATCGCCTGCTGTGTAAGTCCTGCGGTCCTGGTCCTGCTCGGGCTGAGCTCGGTCTCATTCGCGATCAGCCTCGGGAACACCCTGTACTACGAGTATCGATGGTACTTCAGGGGCGCGGCGCTTCTTCTGGCTAGCATCGGCGTCGTCAGGATCTTGCGAGATCGAAAGACGTGCAGCGTCCGGGGCGCCGCGACACAGTGGAAGCTCATCGCGAGCGTTATCGTCGCCATGGTGGTCGTCTACGTGTCGCTCTACTGGGCCACCTCCTACCTGGGCCGGACCGCCTACTGATCTCCCATCCCCTCGACTCGCCGCCAACCCCTCAGATCACGCCATCAGTGCGGAGCCGGGCCAGCTCGGCGTCCGAGTAGCCCAGGAGCCGCCTCAGCACCTCCTCCGTGTGCTGGCCCAGGAGCGGCGGAGGGCTGGTGATCGCGCCCGGAGTCTCGGAGAACTTGATCGGAACCCCAACGACTCGGACAACCCCCGCGGTCGGATGCTGCACCTCCTCCACCATCTGTCGGTGGCTCACCTGGGGGTCCGCGAACACGTCGGCCACGTTGTTGATGGGCCCCGTGGGGAGCCCAGCAGCACCGAACGCCTCCACCCACTCGTCGCGGCTCTTGGTTTGAAGCTTCTCCTCGATCATTCGGACCAGCTCCTGGCGCCGCTCCACACGCTTGGCATTGGTGTCAAACCGCGGGTCGTCCGCCCACTCGGGAGCGCCGAGGCACTTGCAGAAGACCTTCCAGAGCCGGTCGTTGCCCGCTCCCACCATGAGATAGTCGTCCTTGGCCTTGAAGGCCTGGTAGGGGACCAGTGACGGGTGTGCGCTCCCCCACCGCCCTTGCACCTCTCCCGCGATGAGATAGGCTCCTGCGGCATTCATAAGCGCGGCCAACCCGCACTCGAAGAGCGAGCACTCGACCTTCTGCCCGTGCCCGGTCTTCCCGCGATGATGAAGCGCCGCCAGGATGGCGCCATGGGCGTAGAGGGCCGTGATCTCATCGATGAGCGCGACGCCGACCTTCACGGGTGGGCCATCCGGCTCGCCGGTGATGGACATGAGTCCGGTCACTCCCTGCATGACGGCATCATAGCCGGCCCACTCGCGCTTGGGACCTGAGGTGCCGAAGCCGGAGATGCTGCAGAATATGAGCCGCGGGTTCTCCTGCCCGAGCGTCTCGTACCCCAGGTCCAGCTCCTCCATGGTCCCCGGCTTGAAATTCTCGACGAGCACATCGGCCTGCCGCACCAGCGCCTTGAGGATCTCCTTCCCCTGAGACTGCTTCAGGTTCAGCGTGACGGACTTCTTGTTGCGGTTGACCGAGAAGAAATAGGCGGCCGAGCCGTCGGGAGCCCGAGGCGGGGCCCACTGCCGGCTATCATCCCCGACTCCTGGCTGTTCGATCTTGATGATCTCGGCCCCGTAGTCGCCGAAGATTTGGGTGGCCAGCGGGCCAGCCACGATGCGGGAGAGATCAATGATCCGAAGATCCTCGAGGGGACAAGACACGGTGGCCTCCCTAGCATGAGGTGCGGAGAGATCATAGGCACGCCGCCCTCGGCCTTCAACGCGCGCGACGTGCCTTGAGTGGCCCGAGCGGGCCACGTATACTTGAAACGATGCGATCCGCTCTCGCCGCAGCGCTGACGGTCCTGCTGGCCGGGTGCTCCGTCATCAGCGTGGACTTCACGCCCCGCATCCGGCCACTCCGTGAACGAGTCGTCGAGGGGTCCGGGACGGCAAAGATCCTGCTCCTGGAACTCTCCGGTCTTCTCAGCGAAGAGTCGCTCCTGGTCATGGGCCCGTCCCGGCCGCAGGTGCCGCTCCTGGCGCGAGTCCGCGAGGAGCTGAAGAAGGCCGAGCAAGACGAGAAGGTGCGGGCAGTGGTGGTCAAGATCAACAGCCCCGGCGGGACATCGACAGCCTCGGACATCCTCTACCACGAGCTCAAGGCCTTCAAAGCCGAACACAAGATCCCGGTGGTGGCGGTGATCATGGATATCGGCGCCTCGGGCGGGTACTACGTCGCCCTGGCTGCGGACACCATCGTCGCCCATCCCACCACGGTCACCGGCTCCATCGGCGTGATGATGCTCACGCTCAACGCCGAGGGGCTCTTGGAGAAGATCGGCGTGTCCCCCGTCACCATCAAGTCGGCGGCCAAGAAGGACATGGGGTCGCCGTTTCGGCGCCTCAGCGACGAAGAACGTGAGATCTTCCAGTCGGTGATCGACGACCTCCACGCGCGCTTCGTCACGCTGGTGGCTCAGGAGCGGAAGCTTCCGGAAGAGACGGTGCGCGGGCTGGCCGACGGGCGAATCTACACGGCCGAGCAGGCCAAGGCCCTCGGCCTGGTGGATCAAGTGGGCTACGTGGACGAGGCCATCCGGCTGGCGCGCGCGGCCGCCGGAGTGAGTGAGGCGCGAGTGATCATGTACCACCGGCCGAGACAGTATCGGGCCACCATCTACTCGACGACCCCCTCGCCTAGCCCCGTGCAGATTTCCCTGGCTCAACTCTCCTCGCTGCTCGTGGGCCCCGGCCCTCGCTTCCTCTACCTCTGGTGGCCGTAATCGCTTCGTGCCCCTCTGAGTGAACCAGCCTACAAATCCGCTTGACATGACCCTTTCCCCTCGCTAGCGTACAGGTGGCCCTGAGGAATCGGACGCCGGTCTGAGCACCGGAGGGTCACGGGACGAGGGCAGGTCAGTTGGGACTGTGTGGTCCCAGAGGGCAGGTCGCTCACCCGCTCCCGCAGTTTGGAGCGGGGGCTTTCCCAGCCCATTGAATGTTCCTCAGGGCTTTTTCTTGCCGCGCTCTTCCCCCAAGGCGCCTTCCGGAGCAAACACGAGATCCAGAAAGTGCTTGACGATGCGGGCGGTAGCCCCCCAGATCACCGGCCCCCCCCACTCGTAAAAGTACACCGGCCTCGTCTCCCCACCCCGCTCCCAGAGCTCTACGCGAAAGTTGGCAGGGTCGCGGAGGGTGTCCAGCGGCACCTCCAGCACCTGCTCGATCTCCTTGCCATCCGGCCGCCAGAGCACGGGCTCCCGAATGATTCCCACGAAGGGCGTGATCACGAACGGGGTGGCCTGGGTCTCCGTGTCGTCGAGCGTGCCCAGGATCTCGACGGCATCGGGGGAAAGTCCGATCTCCTCCTCCGCTTCCCGGAGCGCCGCCTCAAGCCGCGAGCCATCCCGGGTTTCCACGATTCCCCCGGGAAAGGAGACTTGCCCCTTGTGATGAGCCACGCGGTCGCTTCGCTTGCCGAAGACGATGTACGGGCCGGCGGCGCGATCGATGATCGGGACGAGGACCGCGGCCGGCATGAGGCCCGCCCGCGGCTCCACCACCTGCCGGAGGCGATCCGAAAGGACCGCCTCGATCCGCTGCTTCAACTCCCCGATGTCCACAGAGCTCGTCGCGGCAGCATCCGCGCGACCCTAGCGCGCCTTGAACTCCGGCTTGCGCTTCTCGGCGAACGCCTTCGGCCCCTCGATGGCGTCCTCGGTGCCACGGAGGGTGCCCGAGAGAAACGCTTCGAGCCTGAGGCCGTCCGCCAGGGGCAGCGAGAGCCCGCGAATCACCGCTTCCTTGGCGGCACGGACCGCCAGGGGTCCACGCTCGCAAAGCGTCTGGGCCCACTTCATTGCCGCCGGCACCAGTTCGGAAAGGGGCACCACCTTGTTCACCAGGCCGATCCGGTACGCCTCCTCGGCGTCGATGGTCTGGGCCATCAGGATCATCTCGAGGGCTTTCACCAGGGGCACCGCGCGCGGGAGCCGCTGCGTCCCACCCGCTCCCGGCATGATGGCCCAGCGCACCTCGGTCAGGCCAAAGGTCGCGTTGGGGGAGGCCAGCCTCAGGTCGCAGGCCAGCGCCAGCTCCAGGCCACCCGCCAAGCAGTGGCCGTTGACGGCCGCGATCATCGGCTTCCAGACCTCCAGCCCCCGCGTGATCCCGCCCAGCCCGAGTTGGTTGTGCCGCGGCGAGCCTCCCTTGCCAAAGGTCGCCGGGATGAGCTTCTTGAGGTCGGCTCCCGCCGAGAAGGCCTTCTCACCGGCGCCGGTGAGAATCGCCACCCAAGCGGAATCATCGTCCCGGAACCGGGTCCACGCCTCGACCAGAGCCTGTTGGGTTTCCGGGTCGACGGCATTCATCGCGTCGGGCCGGTTGAGGGTGATGACGACGATCTTATCCTTTTGCTCGTAGAGCACTGGCGGCATAGCGCGCCTCCTTGGTTCGAACAGCTTGAATCCGCGAACTGCGCGGCCTCCTCGCGGCATGCCAGAGTGGGGGGCTTACCGTGGCTGGCAGGCGACAACCTGCCCGGGGCCAATCAGCCGAGGTTGTGAAACCCGTCAGAGCCCGACAGACGGATCGCAAGGCTTCACTGCCGACGGACAGGCTGACTTCCTCCCTCGATTCCGAGCTTCAAGGCCGCGACGGAGGTGATGAGGCCGGGCACGAGCCCCTGGAAGAAGTCGACGGTGGCCAGGATGTCGGCGATCTGGGCCGAATTGAATCCCGCATGTTTGAGCGTCTCGGAGTCGATGGCCAGGGGGAACGGGAGGTCCAACGCGAGGGCAACGGCCAGCTCGTTGAGTTTCCGCACCTCCCGCTGAAACGTCGCTGAAGAGGGTTTGTTCTTCCAGTCCTCCCAGGCCAGCACCACGTAGTCAGGCCAGCGCCCCACGGCCCGGAAGTCCGAGGGAACGAACGGGAGGCCCAAGGTCTTCATGACCTCCCGGTACACCGTCTGCACGTCCGGCGGACTCGCCTCGATCTCCACCAGCTGGAACTCTTGAACGCGGGTGGGATGGGTGTAGTGAGGGAGCAGATGCGCCCACGGTTTGCCAGGCAACGGCTTCTCCGCCAGCGAAGACTGCAGTGCCGAGGTCATCAGAAGGAGGAAGGGATCACAGTAGAGGAAGAAGTCCAGGATCGCCTTGATCTCTTTGGGAGTGCTGTCCGCGAACCCCCGCATCCGGAGCTCGGCCCGGTGGTCGCCGACCGTGAAGTGCTCCCGGACAATGGCGAGGGCCTGGCGTCGGATCACCTCCGCCTTGTCGAAGAAGTCCTGGGTGAGAGCGTTGGGTCGGAGGAAGTCCCATTGGAGTCTGAGAAACCGGGGGTACTTGGCGAAAGCGCGAAACAACACGTTGACCAGCGCAAAGCCCAGGGACGCGGTGATCTCATCGAAGCACTCGCGGACCGCCTCGCTGGCCTCGTCTTCCTGGATGATGACAAGCTTGGCCTGGACCGCACCCTTGCCTGCCCGCTGCCAGTACTCTCGTGGATCCTTCGCGACCATGGTCCCCTCACCGTCGGGAGCAGGCTCCCACAATCTTCTGCAAACGCCTCATGCGCCGTCGCTCACCCCGCTCAGCGCTGGCCTAGGGTGCGGCCGCGAGCCGCCGCTGGACATGCTGGAGGATCTGCGTCATCACCTCACCGGCCTTCGCCTGGATCTTCACGTCGGCGTACTGGTCGTGGGGGGTCTCGCTCATGTTCACGATCACCAGGCTGGCGCCCGCCCGCTTGGCGCTGAGCGGCATCATCGCCGCGGGGTAGACCACCAACGAGGAGCCCACCACCAGGAAAAGGTCGGCGGCCTTGGCACGGAGCTCAGCTTCCTGGGTCTCACGAACGGGCATGGCCTCACCGAAGAGGATGGTGTTCGGCTTGATGATCCCGCCGCAGGGTGGCTCACACATCGGGACCTCCACCCCTGACTCCAGCCGCTGCTGGATCTGGTCTCGCGAGTACGGCCGCTCACAGGCGAGACAGCGGGCGCGGGTGGCATTGCCGTGGAGCTCGATCACCTTCTCCGGGAGGAGCCCCGCCTTCTGGTGGAGGTTGTCGATGTTCTGGGTGATGCAGCAGTCAAGCCTGCCCATCCGATCGAGCTCGGCGATGGCGTAGTGGGCGGCGTTGGGCTCTGCGTTCCTGACCACGTGATACACCTCGCGGCCAAGTTGCCAGTACTTCCGGCGCCCCTCCTCGCTGGCAATGAAATTCTGATAGGTGAACTCGTCGGGATCGAAGCGGTCCCAGATCCCTCCCGGGCTGCGAAAGTCAGGGATTCCCGACTCGGTACTCACCCCGGCTCCGGTGAAGACCACCACGCGCCGCGCCCGGACAATCAGATCGGCGACGCGCTCGATGCCATCCATCCCGTTAGCCCCCCGGTCGGCTAGTGCCGTTCCAACTTGGTGTGACGACACCTACCGCTTCCGCTTCTTCGCGGGCCGAGCCGTCGTCTTCCGGGCCGCCTTCTTCTTGGGCTTGGGCTTGGCCTTCGCTTTGAGCTTCACCCTCTTCGGGATCGCGGCCGGCGCCGCCGCGCGGGCAGCCTTCACGAACGGTTCGTTCCGCTTCCCCACCCCGCCCCGGAGCACGGGCCCCGTCTTGATGCTTCGAATCCAGGCGTCCAGGTCTCGGCCTAGCTCGCGGTAGCAGCTGTCTCGATACGCTTCGAGCGCACGGAGGGCCGCCGGATCTTTCCACGGCTTCAGCACGAAGGCCCCATCCGGATCCGTCTGATCAAAGGGAGCCTCGGTGGCCATGGCCATCACGATGTAGCGCCTGGTCAGCTCAGCCATAGACCCTTCCTCCTGTGGTCTAGCAAGGTGAGACAGGGGAAACCACCCGCCTCCGCGCCCGGAGGAGCGCTGGCGCCAAGGGGCCCTGGCGCATGCGTTAGAGAAAATCTCTAGGGGTTAGGTCCCCGGGTCTCTGCCCCGGGTTAGGGCTGGGAGAGAACCGCGACGGCAGCGACGGCGCCAGGGCCACCCACGTTGTGGGCGAGGCCCATCCTGGCGTCCTTGACCTGCATCTTCCCCGCGCGCCCAAGGAGCTGGTCATGGATATTGTTGATCATGCGGACGCCCGAAGCCCCGATCGGGTGGCCACAGGACTTGAGGCCACCTGAGGTGTTCACAGGCAGATCTCCGCCCAGCTTCGTCACGCCACCGGTGGCGAGCTTCCACCCTTCCCCTGGCTTCGCGAAACCCAAGTCCTCATAGTTGACCATCTCGGTGATCGTGAAACAGTCGTGGCACTCGGCCACGTCGATCTCCTTGGGCGGGTCCGTCACGCCAGCCATCTGGTACGCGGCCTGGGCGGCCTCGCGTGTAGAGCGGAACGAGGTAAAGGACCAGGATTGGTCAAACTGGGTGTTCCAGTAGCCTGCGGTCACCGCGTAGGCAATGCCGCGAATAATGGTATAGGTATCGGTGAACTTGGAGGCCAGCTCGGCACTGGTTAGGATCGCGGCCGCGGCGCCATCGGTGGTGGGGCAGCAGTCGAAGAGGCCGAGAGGCTCGGCGACCTTCGGGGCGCGCTGGTACTGCTCCGGGGTGATCTCCTTCTGAAAGTGGGCCTTGGGGTTGAGCGAGCCATGGTAGTGGTTCTTAATGGCTACGGCAGCGAGGGCCTCCTCAGTCGCTCCGTACTCCTTCATATACCGGGTAGCGAGCAGGGCGAACATCCCGGGGGCGGTTCGCCCCTTGGAGAGGACCGGGTGCCCGCGGTTCACCGCCTGGGCTACCAGGCTCCCTCGCGAGGGCACCTCGCGCATCTTCTCGGCCCCGATGGCCAGGACCAGGTCATACTCCCCGGACGCCACAGCGAGCGCCGCATTCCTGACCGCCTCGATCCCCGTGGCGCAGTATGCGGCCACGCGCGTAACCGGGATGGGAAAGAGATTCAGAGGGTCCGCCACGAAGGTGCCCGAGTTTCCCTCGAAGCCATAGAGCATGGGCTCGTAGCACCCGAGCCAGGCCGCTTGGAGCTGACGCGTCTCCACCTTTGCGTCGGCCAGAGCGAGATTCACCGCTTCGAAGACCATGTCGGTCAAGCTCTGGTGGAAGTTCTCCCCGAACTTGATGGTGCCGGTCCCGATGATGGCCACCTTGCCGCCGAGCCCCATGGCAACCTCCTTACTAGCTAGTGCCAACTCTCCTTACACTACTCTCGCACCTGCCCGTTCCGCAAGTGTCCCCCGAGACTAGGTCCGGACCCCTCCGGGCCCCGCCTACCCCCTCTCCCAACGACCCCACGCGGTCGCCATGGTATCACCAAATCGAGAACGCGGAAACCGAGAATCCCAGCTTTGGGAGGCTTCATGCGCGGCAAGCGCGCCCGATTTATGGCTTGATCTGCCAGAGAGCTGACGTGTATTGTTGATCGATCTCGATTCATACGGAACGACATGCTCCGGAGGCAAACGCAATCGCGGGGGAGCGCATGAGGAAGACGGTGCGGGAGGCCATCAGATCCCTGCTCTTGACGGTCACTTTGGCCGTCTTCGCAGCGTTTGCGAGCCTCGTTGGCCCCTCCACCACCGAGGCCGAGGTAAACGATTCCCCACCCAGTTTGCCCCCGGCGGCGAACACGTTCGAGGTCAGCCACCCCCCGAGCTCATGGGAAATCAGCGAGGGGGAAACGGCCGGTGCTGGGCTTCGGCTCGACCTTGCCCTGAGAGCCCCCGAAGGTGGAACGCCCGCGGAGGAAGAGGAATTCATCGAGGAATATGACCCGTGGGAGCCGTTCAACGAGGTGATGTTCTCGCTCAACCTCAAGCTCGATCGGTACGTGGTGAAGCCGGTGGCAAAGGTCTGGAACGGGGTCCTGCCCGACCCCGTCAAGCGGAGCCTGGACAGGGCCTTCGACAACCTGGGCATGCCGACCCGCCTGGTCAACAACGTCTTTCAGCTCAAGCTCACAGGAGCGGGCCGAGAGCTGGTTCGCTTCCTCGTCAACAGCACCATCGGCGTCGCTGGCCTCTTCGATGTCGCGAAGAGCATGGGCATTGAAGAGGCTGATGAAGACGCCGGGCAGACCTTGGCCCTCTATGGCGTCGGCCCTGGGCCCTACCTGATCTTGCCGCTCTTCCCGCCCCTCACGGTCCGTGACGGGATCGGCACGGTCATCGATGGAGTGCTCGATCCGCTCAACTACTTCTTCCCGGCCGAAGCCCTCACGGGAATGGAAGTCGGCGATCGGGTCAACGACCGGGCGCTCAATCTGGAGCTGTTCGAGGCCGTGGAAGAGACTGCCATCGACCTCTATAGCGCCGTGCGAAACGGGTATCTCCAACGGCGGCAACAGGTGATCCGGGAGTAGTCCCGAGCGACGCTAAGCACACGCTTTCACAAATATCACGACGTAAGCTGGTTACAAGAGGTGAGAGCGTTACACCAGCGCGGCACGGGCTCAAGGAGCGCGATGGCTCGGGTTGCCGCCATGCGCTGGATGAACCGACTATCGTCTCTGAAACTCTATCGTCCCTGAAACTTGGGCAGGCGCCGCTCGTTGAAGGCGCGTACGCCTTCGAGCCGATCCTCGGTGTTGATGGTGTTGTTGTACGCCTCGATGGCGAGGATCATCCCCGTCTCCAGATCGGTCTCCGCGCCCCACGTAATGACCTTCTTGACCTGGCGCACCGCCACCGGACCGTTCTGGCAAATCACTTCCCCAATCTCTTGCGCCTTGGCCCGAGCCTGACCCGCAGAGACCAGGTGATTCACCAGCCCTACGGCCTTGGCTTCCTGAGCGGGGACGCGCCGACCGGTGAAGATCATCTCCTTGGCGAAGGGAGCCCCAGTGATACGCGGGAGGAGGAGGGGGCCGCCGATGCCAGGAAAGATCCCTCGGGCGACCTCGGGAAGGCCAAACACGGCGGCGTCACTCGCGACAACGAAGTCGGAGAGCAGGGTGAGCTCGCAGCCCCCGCCGAGCGCGTACCCCTCCACGGCAACGATCACCGGCACCGGACACCGCAGGAGCTTGAAGGCAGCCTGCTCGAAGATCACGTGCTGCGCCCGCCAGGCCTCGTCGGTCATTCCCTCGCGCTCCTTGAGGTCGGCGCCCACGGAGAACGCCCGCTCTCCTGCGCCCGTCAGTAGCACCGCCCGGACGGTCTTGTTCCTTTCGAGCCCTTCGAAGCAGGCCAGCAGATCCTCCCCCATGGCGGTGTTCATGGCATTCAGGACCCCGGGCCGGTGGAGCTCCACGGTGACCAGATAGCCGTCCTCCGAGCTGGTGACGCGCAGGGAGCGATAGCAGCCAGGACCTTCGTGACGGCTCATGGCTGCGCGTCCTTCAGGCATCCAGGGCCGCGGCTGCCCCCTCGTTCCGGGAGCCCCCTGCGGGGATGCAAATTAACCACGCACCTCTCGTTGACCATGCGCGCATGTCCTCTCGGGTGAAGAAGATAAGTTAATCGAGGGAAGAACGTCAAGGGACAAACCGAACGGAGACGGATCCGAGGCGCGTGAACGTGGCCCGGACCGTGTCTCCAGCCTTGGGGCGCAGCATCATGGAAATGGAACCGCTCATGACGACATCGCCAGCTCTGAGTCCGAGACCTCGGGCCCCGAGGTTGTTGACGATCCAGGTCAGCGAGTTCAGGGGGCTGCCCATCACCTCCGCCGCCGCCGCGGTCCCGGCGATCGCCCCGTTATGCTCATAGACAAGACCTTCCAGCGCCACGTCCAGATTCGCCATCGGTGTGAGCGGCGCGCCGAGCACGATGGCACTGGCACCGAGCCCATCGGCAATCAAATCCAGGCCGGTCGGCGTGCCGCTCACCCGGATGTCCACGAGCTCAAGGGCGGGGAGCACGCCATCGATGGCTCGCAGCACATGCGCCGGCGACACCCCCGGCCCGGTGAGGTCCTGTCGCATTATGAACGCCAGCTCAGCTTCGACGCCGAGGGTCGCAAACCGCGTCACCGGCACCTCCATCCCACTTGCGGACACGCCCGAGGCCAACAGGAATGCCGACGCTGGTTCCTGAACCTGATACGTGAGCTGAAACGCGCGGGTGGTGAACGCGACCTTCCACCCGATGAGCCGCTCGCCGCGTGCCAGCAACGCTTCCCGGAGACGATCCTGAATCTCGTAGGCCTCAGGGACGGACAACGCACGCGTTTCGCTCGGCGGCGGCACGTGTTGATGGTGCTCTCGAGCCGCTAGAAATTGCTCGACGTAGGAAGTTGCCATCTGGCTACCGCTCATGAAAACGTGTGCTCAGCTCTGCTCTCGGGCCAGCCAGTGCTCAGCCACCTGGCGCCCGGTTGCCCACCAAACGCCCTCCTGCTCCTTTATAAAGCGGATCAGCTTCCGAAGCCAGATGAGCCGCGAGGGCTGCCCGACGATCTGCGGGTGACACGCCAGATTGAACAGCCCGCCGAACTCGCACAGGCCAAGGAACTCGTCCCTCCAGATCCCGAAGACCTCCTCCGCGCTCCGCATCGGGCGGTTCGCCCATCGCGGATGGTGGAGATAGAAGGGCGCATCATCCTGCAACCACTGCACCGGCAGCTCCACGATCGGACGATCCATCCCTCCGTGCAGATACGGGTACACGTCGTCCATCAGATTGCTAGAGTACAGTAGCCCATGCCGGCGGACGAGATCCAAGGTAATGGGGGTCAGGTTCCAACCCGGCGACCGATGGCCCGTCGGACGCACTCCCAGCGTCCCTTCCAGCGCCTCCAGGCCCCGGCTGAAAGCGCTTCGCTCGCCCTCCGGATCCGCGGGGTCCGCCCATTCGTGCAGGTAGCCATGGTGACCGATCTCGTGTCCGGCATCGCGGATGCTTTTCGCCTGTTCGGAATAGTTTTCCACTACCCAACCCGGGATGAAGAACGTGGCCGGCACAGCTTCGCCAGCCAACACCTCGAGAATCCGCGGCACCCCGACCCGCGCCCCATACCTGCCCTGGGAGAGGACGCCGGGCCGATCCTTGGTCAGTGGATCCCGAGAGAGCCAGAGCGTCTCGGCATCGAAATCAAACGTCAGCATCACCGCACAACGGGCACCGTCCGGCCACGGTGAGGGCATGGCGCAGCCTCCTGCTTTGAAGAACAGAACTCCAACGCCTCGGCTACGCGAGTGCCAAGAGAATCTCTTCCGGGCCGGCTACGGTCGCCACACCCGGAAGGATTTGGTTCTGTGGCAACCGCCATTGCTCAGACAGTGTGGCACGACTTCGAAACCGTTCACGCGCGGTCTCCCTGAGCCTTCCGGACCTGAGCAGTCGGCAGAATGGCCGATCCTGTCTGCGATTGAGGGTTGCGTCGTGACCACCGACCGGATTCCACCGCGGTGATGAAATCCAACACCGCTCGGTTGAACGCATCAGGTTCCTCTAGGTTGGTCACGTGGCCAGATTTTGGGATGACCAGGAGCCCGGCGGAGGGAATCTTCCGCTTCATGAAGACTCCCGGCTCCAGACAGGGATCATCTTCATCTCCGGTGATGATCAAAGTCGGCACTTCGAGCGCCTCGAGCTGGCGTTCGAGGTCAAAGATCGATGGCCGCGTCAGTTGCACGCCCTGTATGGTCAGGGCATGGCCCTTGTCGGATTGGGACACAAACTGGTCGTAAAATTCCTGCCATCCCTTGGGATCTTTGTCCATGAGCTGAACGCGTGTCGGCCCTCGGGTGTAGAATTCCGCGACCTTCCTCATTCCCTCCTCCTCAAACCGCCTTGCCACCAGCTGGACGTCTTTCCGGAAACCCTCGCCGGTAGCACCGCTCCCATACCCGCACCCTGCTACGGTTAGCGAGAGCGCACGGGCCGGGTAGGTGAGCCCGAAGATCAGCGTGGCGTACCCGCCCATCGACAATCCGCAGATGTGAGCCTTGGAGATGTGCAGGTGATCCAGCAGACCCTTTATGTCCTCCACGGCGGCCTGCTGCGAGTAAGCCCCTGGATCGTCCGGAACGTCCGAGGGGGGATACCCGCGCGCGTTGAAGGTGATGGTCCGATAGCGCCGGGAAAAAAACCGCACCTGTAAGTGCCAGCTCTGGTAATCGCCGGCGAATTCGTGCACGAAGACCAGCGGGGCCCCTTGTCCGAGCTCCTCGTAAAACAGGTGAATGCCGTTGATCAATGCCCTTGGCATAGTCGACCTCAGCTCCTTTCAGAGGATATCGTCCTCGACGGGATCGAGGAGCAGACTGAACGACACGCCCCGGCCCCGACGTGGGAACTGCGAACCCCGCCGGCGCGAGATTCTCATTCCGAGCGCTCAGAGTGGGACCCCGCGCGCGGAATTTCTGCCAGTTCGATCAACACATTGGCAGTCGATTCCGGGTCGAGGAACGCAATTCGAGTGTTTCCATGGCCAACCCGGGGCTGTTCGTCCAGGAGGCCCACGCCCTTCGCCCTGAGCTCCGTGAGGGCGCCTTCGATGTCCCCGACCTCCAGGCAGATGTGGAAGAGTCCCTGTCCCTTCTGGGCGATCCACTTTGAGGCGTCGGACGCTTCGGACGTTCCCTGAAGAAGCTCGAGGTAGGTCTCGCCCACGGGGTACATGGCGATCTTCGTGTGACGCTGTGGGAAGTCCTCCTCGCACTGCAGTTCAAGCCCGAGCTTCTTCTCGAAGATGTGCTTGACCTCCTCGAGATTGTTGATCGCGATGGCGACGTGCTCCACGCGCTTCACCTTCATGGGTCTCCTCCGGTGCTCGTCAGGCCATGGTCTTCGTCATCTCGCCATCCACCGACTCGCGTGAACCGCACCGGCAAGGGGTTCAACCGCCGCTGCCGGCCTCCCCCAGGCCCAGCCGGCGGTAGTAGGTCGCTGGCGCGGCATCCCGCCGCTTGTAGATGTGAAGCGTACACGAGCCATCGGCGCGCGAGGGATCCTCGAAGACCCAGTGCGGACGCCCGAACCATTCGATGGGCGCCACACCATTCCAGATTGGGCAGTGGGAGCAGTACACGGGAAACCGCTCCTGCCCTAGCGTCAGGGGCCCGAGTTCCTCCACGAACCGCAGGGCCCGCGGCCCTGAATAGGCCCCGCCCAGCTTCAGGCGCCCTCCGCTGCCGCACGGGGTCTGCACAACCGTGTACTTCTCGTCGTCCTCCCGCACTGCAACCGTACCCATGTGCTGCTTGAGCAAGAACACGCTGGCTTGGGCGAACCCGCTCGGAGCGAGCCGCTCCCAGCTCTCAAAGCCCCGGCGCTGCCGCTCCGCCGTGGCCCGATGGAAACGGTAGAGCTCGGCAGGCCCGAAGTGCTCCAGGATGTAGCTGAAGACCTCGGCCATGAAGCGAACCATGCGATCGTGGAGGGGAACGTACTGGCCCCGCTCCTTTTGGTCCAACACCCCGCGGGCCTGAGCCACCTCCCGCGCTTCGATGGCCCGCACCGTCTCCGTCGCGAGGCGCGCCTGTTCCTGGGCGAAGACGCGCTCGGCAGAGCTCAGGAGATGCGCGGTGGCGGCAAGGTGGTGCTCAAGGTCGGCCGCCAAGGTCGGACTCCGTGCATCCCCCACGTTCCGAACCGCCTCGACGACGAGGCTCTCGGCGTAGACCTGGCGTAGAAGCGCCCCCATCTCTTGCATGAACCGAAGCAGAAGCGCGACCAGAGCGCTGACGGCCGAGTCCCGATCCACGGCCGGCTGGGATCGCGCCGTCTCGCCCAGAAGCTCCAGCAGGACTCGGAGCGTGATGCCGAGCCCCTTGTACATGAGGGTGTATTCCTTCTCGAGTGATCGCGCCTGACCGTCTCCTTCGAGGGCAAGCCGACGCGCCGTCTCGAAGTCGGCCTCGTCAAGGGCGGTGCGGATCCGATCAGAGAGTCGCCGGCCCCACTCGCTGGGAGCAGTCAGTTCCACCCACCCCGCTCCGTCGCCACTTCCCGGAGGCGCGTCTCAGTGCGAGCGCAGATCGAGAGCTGGGCCCTGTCGGCAGCAAATCCATGGGCGACCCCATTCTTTACCACACTCTTACCCTTCGCCCTTGCCTAGTGCCGTTCCAACTTGTTGCGCCAACTGTTACCTGCTTGCGTTTACGACAACCATCGCGACTGCGTGCAGTGCAAAAGTCGTCACAAATAGTTGCAACGGCACTAATCGGCGGTCAGCGGTGGCGCCTTGGAGAGCCAACCGCGCGAGGTCATCTCCGCCGCGATGAGGCCGTAGATACCCTGGCGGAAGAACTTCATCACCAGGATGACCAGCAGGGCGAACAACAACAGGTGCGCCTGTGGGCTGATGTCGCGCACCTGCTCCTGCAAGAACACCAGCAGAATGGCCCCCAGCACTGGTCCGGCCAGGGTGCCGAGTCCGCCCACGATGGTCATGGCCAGGATCAGGGCCATCTCGCTCAGGAGAAGCATCTGCGGCGCGACCACCCGCACGAAGAGGTGCGCGTAGATGCCGCCCGCCAGCCCCGCAAACAGACTGGAAATGACGAAGGCGTTGATCTTCCAGCGCACCACATCGACACCCATCACCGCTGCGGCGTCTTCGTCCTCACGGATGGCCTTGAGATAGAGGCCGGCCTCTGAGTGCACGAGTTTATAGAGGACCGCCAGCGTGATGAGCGTCAGCCCCAAGAGCGTGTAATAGCCCCAGGTGTGACCTCCAGCATTGCTGCCAAACAGGTGCGGCACGTGCAGGCCGAGCGAGCCGCGTGTCACCTTGTACTCGACCTGCGCCACCAGACGCAAGATCTCCGAGAAGCCGAGGGTCATCAGGGCCAGGTAGGGGCCCCGCAGCCTGAGGCACATCATTCCCAGGAAGTATCCCAGTGCCGCTGCCACCACACCGCCGATGAGCACCCCGAGCAGCGGCGTCAGGCCGGTATACTTGAAGAGCAACCCCGCGGTGTAGGCGCCAATGGCGGCAAAAGCCGCGTGCGCGAATGAAAGCTGCCCGGCATAGCCCAGCAGCAGGTTCCACGACGACGCCAGGATGACGGAGTACAGGGCGGTGGCGCAGATCCGCAGCCAGTAGTCCTGAACCAGCAGCGGCACGGCCAAGGAGAGCAGCAGGGCGACGGCGACAATGCTGGCTTCGAGACGGTTTATGCGCGGCTCTCCCGCTGTCCGAACAGCCCGTAAGGTCTGATCAGCAGCACCAGCATGAGGACCAGAAACGCATACACATCCCGATAGGAGACGGCCAGGTACACGGAGCCGAGGCTTTCGACCAGGCCAAGAATCAAGCCCCCGAGAATGGCGCCGGGAATCGATCCCATGCCGCCCAGCACGATGACCACAAACGCCTTCACGACGGGCACCGAGCCCACGTCGGGATAGACCAGGAAGATCGGCGCGATGAGCGCTCCCGCTGCCGCCGCCAGCCCGCCGGCAAGGCCCATGGCAACGAGGTTCATGCCAATGACGTTGATTCCCACCACGGCCGCTCCCACGCGACTCTGCGCCGTGGCCATCAGGGCGTGCCCCAGCCAGGTTCTGTAGATCAGAAACAGGGTCGCCGTCAGCAGCACTGCCGCCGTACCGGCGGCAAACAGCCGATCGCCGGCCAGATACAGGTCACCGATGACCTTCTGCGAGCCTTCCCAGAACGAGGCCGGAGTCAATTCGTACGGGCCGATACCCCACAGGGCGGCATTTTGCAGCAGCAATGACAGGCCGAAGGTAATGATGATGGCGTACTCCTCGGCGCGTTCCAGGCCCGCGGTATAGACGGGGCGGAGCAGGAGGCGCTCGACCAGAAAACCCACGAGGCACACTCCCAGCATACTGAGCGCCAGGCCCACGAGGGCCGGCAGGCCGAGGAGAATCGTCAGGAAGTACAGCAGGTACCCGCCCAGCATGTAGAACTCGCCATGAGCGAAATTTATGATCCGCATGATGCTGAAGATAATGGCCAGACCAAGGGCGATCAGGCCGTAGAGAAGCCCGAAGATCAGACCATTGACGAGCTGCGACAGCAGGTAGATGTCCATGAAGAAGGCAACGGGCAAAAGGCAGAACGCGCTTTTGCCCGTTGCCTATCGCCGTCATTGCGGACGCGCTATAGGACCGTTGGCAAAGTTAGGCGGATAGAGAATGCGGGCGTCGGCCGGTGACTGGTTCACCGCCGTGTACTGGAAGATGAACGCCGGCACCTCTTTCCACTGGTTGTGCCACACTCCTTGTTCTTTGCCGAACTGGATGACGCCTCTGGTCCCCTTGAGCTTGATGTTGTTCAGCGCCGCGATGATCTTCTGCGAGTCAGTCGAGTCGGCCTGCTTGATGGCCATGCCCAGGGCGTACATCGCGTCATATCCCTGCAGCGGCAGGTAATTGGGCTGTCGCCCGAACTCCTTCACGTACCGCGCCTTGACCTTGTTCCCCAGCGCCGTGACGCGCACGCTGGAACTGTAAGGGCAAGCCATCATGACGTACTTGCCAGCCCCCTTCAAGGCGGCCCAGAAGATCTTGGCGTTCTGTGCCGTGCAGGTCGCATCCAGAACGAGGGTGTTTTTTGACGGCGCAAAGCCAATCTCGTGCGCCTGTTTGAGGAGCAGGAAGCCACCGGGTTGGGTCACGGCGGTGATCAGCAGGTCCGGTTTCACCTTCGCCTTGTATTTCAGCAGAATGGGCACGAAATCCTTGCTGGTCTTTTCCACCACGTCGCTGGTGAAGGTGGCCGTGGCGCCGGTACGCTGCATGATGGTCTTGATGTTCTCGGCGATGCCGACGCCATAGTCGGTATCCTCGACCAGGGCGGCGACCTTCTTAAAGCCAGCTTCGTTGATGATCCCGACGACGTTCTCGGCCTGTTTGGAGTTGTACACGCTGGTGCGGAAGACTTCGGGATAGCCCGCGGCGGTCAGGCCGTCAAACCAGCAGGAGCCAATCACGAACGGAATGCCATAGCGGTGAAACACCTCGATCTCGGCATTGCAGACTGAGCTGTGATACTCCCCGGCGACGCCCACCACCTTGTTCTTGCTGATGAGCTTCTCCACGGCGGTGGCCCCCACGGGCGGTTTGCCCTGCGTGTCCTCCACGAACAGCTCGATGCGTTTGCCCAGCAGGCCGCCGGCTTCGTTCAGGTCATCCACCGCCCACTGCAGGCCGAGGAGCAGCTGCTTGCCCTGCTGATAGCTGCCTGGGGACGACAGCGGAGCGACGGCGCCGAGGCGGATGACATCCTCCGCGGCGCTAGCCGGCAGGGTGAAGGCGCAGAGTAGCGCCACGACGGTCAGGAGAGGCAGAACTCGTTGTGCCACAGTTCCACGCATGGTGCACCTCCTTGTAGGTTGAACCATCCTCAAATCTGCAGCCACTCCTTGATCATGGCGTGCAGGTTGGTCTGAAACTCCTGGCGCGAGCCGTCGACACGGTTGCGGCCCAGCTCCAGGACGTAGATGTGATCGGCCAGGGCCACGGCTTCGCGGACATTCTGATCCACCAGCAGGACGGTGAGCCGCTGATCGCGAAGCCGCCGCAGGGTGGAGTAGATCTCCTTGGCCACCAGAGGCGCCAGGCCCGCCGAAGGCTCGTCGACCACCAGCAGTCGGGGATCAGCGACCAGGCCGCGGGCCACCTCAAGGATTTTTTGCATGCCGCCGCTGAGCTCGCCAGCCCTTGACCCGCGCCGCTCTGCCAGTATGGGAAAGTGGGCGAAGACGCGCTCTACGGCCTGCCGGAGGCGTGCGCGGTCACGCCGGAAGCTCCAGCCACCGAGGCGGATGTTCTTCTCGACGCTGAGGTGAGGGAACACGGTGCGTTCCTGGGGCAGGTAGCTGATCCCCAGGTCCACCATTCGATAGGGCGGCAGCCCCGTGAGGTGCTGATCACGGTAGAGGACATGACCGCTCTTGGGGGGCAAGAAGCCACAGATGGCGCGCAGCAGGGTCGATTTGCCGGCACCATTCGGCCCGATCACCGACACGATGCGGCCCTCCGGCACCCGCACCGACACCTCTTGCAGGATGGCGATGTCCTCGACGTACCCGACCGTGAGATCCTCCACCACGAGCATCGTCAGACTCCAAGATAGGCTTCGACGACCGGCTCCTGGTGCCGCACGACCTCTGGCGCCCCGTCGGCGATTTTCCGGCCGTTGGCGAGCACGACCAGGCGAGACGAGACGCCCAGGATGGTGGGCAGGTCATGGCTCACCACCACAAAATCGATACCCTGACCGTGCAGCTCCTCGAGGCGTCGCAGCATGCGCTCCTTCAGCAGCGGGTGGACGCCCGCAAAGGGTTCGTCGAGCAGGACTAGGCGTGGGTGTAACATCAACGCCCGGGCAAATTCCAGCAGCTTTTGCTGCCCCCCAGACAGATTGCCGGCCTGTTCGTGCGCGACATCCTCGATTTCCAGAAAGCGCAGCAACTCACGGGCGCGCTCAAGCAGTTGCCGGGGCGTTATGTCACCCTCCGTGCGGCTGGCGTAGCCGGGCACGAGCAGGTTTTCCAGCGCCGTCATACGACGAAACACTCGTGCCACCTGGTAGGTTCTGCCAATGCCCTGGCGCGCCACATGATACACCGGGAGATGGTCGGTGCGACGGCCGAGGCAGTGGACCTCCCCGCGGTGAAGGCGATAGATGTTGCCCACCACATTCAGCAAGGTGGTTTTGCCTGAGCCATTAGGACCTATGAGCCCCAGGATCTCCCCCGGCGCGACCGCCAGCGTCACCCCATCGAGGGCCTGGATGCCGCCGAAGGCAATGGACACGTCACGCAGATCGAGGATGGGCTCCGTGGCCACCATGGAGAAGCATGCTAGAATAGGCGCTCTGCCCTGTCAAGCGCGCGCATCGACTCAAAATTTGGGTTACCCATCTGCTACGACCTGGGGTCGAGGACGAGGTGCGAGTCCATAGCGAAACCACCTAGTCAGGACGGGGGTGAGGAGCGTTTCAAGATCGAGGGATCCGCCAAGCAAAACCCCCTATGGGTAGGGCCCACGCTGCTACCCAGGGAGTCTGTGCTTCGGCAACCCTGTGGACATCGCAGATCTCATGTGGTCATGTAACATTGCCACTGGATTGTGATCTCGTCAACGACGCTCACAACAGGGCAGGACGGGCTTCCGAAACGCCAACCGAGCAGATGAAGGAGACTCCGGACGATGAATTCGCCCAGCAAGGTTACGATCGTGACGGGCGCGGGCACCGGCATCGGCAAGGCGGTCGCGCTCGCGTTCATGCGGAACGGGTATCGCGTCGCCCTCTCCGGACGCCGCAGGGAGCTCCTGGAGAAGGTGGCGGCAGAGGCGGGGTCGTCGGGCGCCGGGGCGCTCGTGGTGCCCACCGACGTGAGCGACCCGCACTCCGTCCGCAAGCTCTTCGCACGGACGAAGGAAGCCTTCGGCCGGCTCGATCTGCTGTTCAACAACGCCGGCACCAGCGCGCCCGGCATCCCGCTCGAAGAGCTCAGCTACGAGCGGTGGAAGACGGTCATCGACGTCAACCTCACCGGCGTGTTCCTCTGCACGCAGGAAGCATTCAAGCTCATGAAGAGCCAGGATCCCAGGGGCGGGCGCATCATCAACAACGGTTCCATCTCGGCCCACGCCCCCCGGCTCAACTCGGCCCCCTACACCGCAAGCAAGCACGCGATCACCGGCCTCACCAAGTCGACCTCCCTCGACGGCAGGAAGTACGACATCGCCTGCGGCCAGATCGACATCGGCAACGCCGCGACCGAGATGGCGGCGCGAATCGGCCAAGGCGTCCCGCAGGCGAACGGCTCCATCGCGGCCGAGCCACTCATGGACGTAGCGCACGTCGCGGACGCGGTGCTCCACATGGCGCGGCTGCCGCTGGACGCGAACGTCCAGTTCATGACGATTATGGCGACCAAGATGCCCTTCGTCGGGCGCGGCTGACGCCTCGGGGACCGGAGGTCGCCACACGCGCGGCCTGCCCGTCTGCGCGGTCACCCCTGGGCCATCCGAGCCAGCCCGGGGGGATCGCGCGCTCGTCCGCCGTGCCACTATAAGATAGGCGGAACATCTATCCTCTTGCGGGGGGCAGTGCCAGAGCCATGCTGAACGTGCTGGTGACGATGAACTTCGACGAAGCCCAGTTGGACCGGCTGCGCGCGGTTTCGCCGCGTTTCAGTGTGACGCGCGGGGACCCGGAGACGGCGGACTACTCGCGCACGGACATCCTGTACGCGGGAATGCTACCTCGCGATCTGTCGCGCGCGCCAAACTTGAAATGGGTGCAGCTGCACATGGCGGGCGTGAACACGCTCCACGATCACCCGATCTACACGGACAGCGCGATCCCGCTCACCACGACGAGCGGCGTGCACGCGGCGGCGGTCGCCGAGTACGCGATCACGGTGTTGCTGGCGCTGGCGCACCGCGTGCCACGGATGGTCGAGTGGCAGGCGAGGGGCACCTGGCCAACCGACGAGCGGCGCTGGCCTCTGTTCGTGCCGACTGAGATGCGCGGGGCGACCTTCGGCATCATCGGCTACGGAAGCATCGGACGCGAACTCGCGCGCATCGCCAAGGCGGCGTTCGCGATGACCGTGCTGGCGTGCAAGCGTGACCCGGCGCGCCGGTCTGACCCGGGCTACTGCCTGCCCCGCACAGGTGACCCCGACGGCGTCCTGCCGGACGAGTGGTTTGCGCGCGAGCAGCTACCAGAGCTGCTCGCGCGGTCGGACGTCGTGGTGATGTGCGCACCCCTGACACCGGAGACGCAGCACATGATCGGTGCGAAAGAGCTTCGAAGGATGAAGTCGTCGGCCTACTTCATCAACGTCGGGCGCGGCGCCACGGTCGACGAGATCGCGCTGGCGCAGGCGCTGGCGGAGAAGCGGATCGCCGGCGCAGCAATCGACGTGTTCACGCAGGAGCCACCGCCCGGGGGCCACCCGTTCTACGGGCTCGACAACGTCATTCTCTCGCCGCACGTGTCAGGCTTCATTCCCAGCTACGACGACAAGTGCGCCGTGCTGTTCGCGGAGAACCTGCGTCGCTACCTGAACGGCGCGCCGCTCCTGAACCTGGTGGACCGCGCGAAAGGGTACTAAGCGACTGGAAAGTGGAGGGCGCGGCACCTCGGTACCACTTCTACCACCGGGTGCGGTAGAACCTCCTGACGTTCACCGACGAGCAGCCGCTCGACCAGGCCGCGATCGTCGACGACCCCGAGGAGGTCGCGAACAACGTGCGGGCGCACCACGAGGCCCTTGGCATCACCGACTTCATGGGCTCACTCTCGCACGGCATGGCGGACCAGGCCAAGGTGCTCCGCTCGATGCGTCTATTGCGGCGAAAAGGTCCTTCCCCGCCCTGCTTCTTGCCGGCGAGCCCCAGCCGCTGCTCGAGCAGCAGCCGCACCTCCTGGACGGCGGCGCGCCACAGCGGGCCTCCGGGAGCGTCGTACTCGGCCTGGACCTGCCTCCGGTACTCGGCCATCGCGGCGTCCTGCTTGCCGGGAGCCGCCGCCTCGAGCGTCCGGGCCCGAATCCCGATGACCTCGGCCGTCGCGGCGTGGGCCCGCTCGATCCACCGCCCGATCTCGTTCCAGTCCTTGTCAAAGAAGACCATGATCGGGATGGACCGGTAGCCGTTGTTCAGGAAGCAATCCGCCAAGTCGAGGTTCTGATCGCGGAAGAACACGCGAAGCTCGCAGTTCGGCATCGCCTCGGCGATGCGGGCGAGCACCGGCGAGTTGCGGTGGACGTCACCGCACCAGTTCTCGGCGAGCATCAGCGCGTACCGCACCTGGGCGAGGCCGCTGAAGAACTGCCGCTCCTCCTCCGTCAGCGCCGCTTTCTGGTAGTTGTCCTCCGTGCGGGCCCGGGTGTCGCCCATCTGGGCCAGGTAGTCCTTCCAGGTCAGACCGGTGGCGAACCGCTGCGCGTCCAGGGGGATCCTCATCTGGGCCATGTTGTCCTCTCCTTTGGTGGCGCTCGACTGGGCCGTCCTTTATACCTTTATACACCAGACGAGGCCGTGTCTTGGTGAGCCGTCTGGGACTCGAACCCAGGACCTGTCCTTTGCCAAAACCAGATCCGACTGAAAGCTTTGAGCTGGGCTCTCCCGGCCGTCAGAATGCGGGCCATGGTCGACCTTTTCCTTACCTTCCGGCGCGAATGCTTGGATCACGTGGTGGTCCTGGGCGAAGCCCACCTGCGCCGGACCCTCGATCGCTACTTCACCTACTACCACCGCTTACGCGCTCACGTGGCGCTCGCCAAGGACGCACCGGAGCCGAGGCCGGTCCAACCGCCGACCATGGGCGAGGTGGTCGACTTGGCCGAGGTCGGTGGGCTCCACCACCGGAACGGACGGCGGGCGGCCTGAAGGCCGGCGACCTCAACCGGCGGCGAGCGGAGTCGACTGCGTGAATTGTTACCTCACCTCGTGGAGTCGAGAATCTCTCCAAAGCTGGCCACGCAACCGGCTGCGAGGTCGACGCGTGCGCCGCATCCACATCGTGGGGGCGGAAGGGCGCGGATCATTCGAGGGATCACAATTTGGCAAGGGACACGGGCCGTTGGACCTTCGTTAGCGGGTTCGTTACCGGGTTGACGATCAACGAGAAAATCCGGCGGTCCCATATTGATGTGTTGCTATGACTTCCGACCGAAGGGCAGCTTTTCAAACCTCATCACTTTGGGTCGGCGAGGACTTGCGGTCTCCGCCTTTAATCTGTGGGTTGGGGCGAGCAACCTCAAATTCACCCAGAACACCGGACGCGAAGAGGGCGAAGATCTCAACAACACTCATGGGCCTCGACCTCTTGGCCCTTTGTAGGGCGAGCGAGAGTGCGATACAAGTCCATGAAGAAACCCATTCCCGAACCTGTCATTTCTGTTCTCAAGGCCATGATGAAGGTAGGGGGGGAGGACGAGGAGGAGATCAGGCAGGAACAGGCTCACAGGCCCGTCACCGTCATCTTTCAGCGCACCGATCCGAGGATAGGCCCGGTAATCTCTCCTCATATCCATGCCGCCTCCCGCCTAAGCTACGACAATCTATCCGTGGCTTCAGATAGGCAATAACGCCGCGCACACATATTCGAACGCTGGCCCCTCGCCTGCCGCGAATATTCCATTCTGGACCTCGAACGCAGGTGGAGGTATCAGCTTTGTAGAAGCCGTCGCGCGGTGGACCAGGCGGCACCCGGGCGTCCGGCTGACCCCCCACAAGCTCCGCCACGCCTACGGCAAGCACTGCGTGGACCGGGGCGCGGACATCCGCATCAGCCGACGTATTTTCGGATCGGCGTCAGTTCCTACTCAGGGGGCACTGGGGCAAGAAGAAATGCCCCGGAAGACTCAAGGCCGCTCACGACGTTGCCTTCCGTCAGCCTTTCGAGACTAGGGTTAGTAGCCTCGATCGACCGTTGGTCGGCTCTCGGCAACTCCGACCCTTCCAGGGCAACGCGAGGGTACTTCCGCCGTGACTTCCTTGTCAAGAGGAATTTTCAGAGAAGGGGGAAACACGCCGAGCCTCGGACTGCGGCATACTCGCCTTGACAGGAGGGAGGGCTCTGCTTAGAATCGGGCCGCTCCTTTGGCGCCCTCGAATTGGAACCAACTGAATTGAGGTGAAGCTATGAGCGGACCAGTCTTACTCCCATTAGGGATTGTTCCGGCGATGGAAAGTCTCCGAAGTACATAGAGGAGCCCAAGAGTAAGGGACTGTCCGCGGAGGTGGGGCTAGCCGCAGCGCTACCCCCACCTTATAGGGGGGGCCACCCGTCACTGGCCGAGAATGGGGACGCACATGGACGCTCCTCCCAAGGCGCTGATCACCACCGTTCGGCTCATCGACTCCACGATCGGTGAGTGGTCCGGCCAAATTTTCTGCTGGCTCATCATCCCCATGGTAGGCGGCTTGACCTACGAGGTCATTGTCCGCTACGCGTTCAATGCCCCGACAGTATGGGCCTACGACATCACGTACATGCTGTACGGGTCCCACTTCATGCTGGGCGCAGCCTACACCCTCTACAAGGGCGGGCATATCCGCACCGACATCTTTTACGGCAAGTGGTCTCCCCGCACGCAGGGGCTGGTTGACGCGACCCTGTACCTCCTGTTCTTCTTCCCGGGAATGTTCTTCTTCTTACGATCAGGCTGGATCGAGGCTTCCTATTCCGTGTCAATCCTGGAAACATCCGATGCGAGTCCATGGCGACCGCCCTTGTACCCACTTAAACTGGTGATCCCGTTCACCGCCCTCCTACTCCTGATTCAGGGCATCTCTGAGTTCTTGAAAAGCCTCTACGCGGCCCGCCGAGGCAAGTGGCTATGAGCCCCGAGCTCCTCGGTGTGATCCTGCTGGTGTGCCTCCTGAGCGGAATCTTCATCGGGTTTCCCATCGCGTTTACCCTCATCATCCTCGGCGTCGTCTTCGGCTATATCGGGTTCGGCCCGACAGTCTTCTACCTGATGGTCTTTCAGGCCTTTGGGTTCATGAAGGAAGAGACCCTCGCGGCGGTGCCGCTCTTCATCTTTATGGGCCATATCCTGGAACGGGCGGGACTGATGGAGCGGCTCTTCAGGTCGTTCCAGTTCATCCTGGGGGGGGTGAGGGGATCGTTGTATCTTGGGGTGCTCGCGACGGCCACGATTTTCGCGACGGCCACGGGCATTATCGGCGCCTCCGTGACCGTGATAGGAATGATGGCCGCTCCAGAGATGACGAAGAGCCGCTACGATCCCAGCCTCTCAGCCGGTGTCATTACCGCGGGGGGGTGCCTGGGCATCCTCATCCCGCCGAGCGTGATGCTGGTCGTCATGGGGCCGGTGCTCGGCGTGTCTGTGATCCACCTCTTTGCCGCGGCGATCATCCCGGGCCTGATCCTCTCAGGCCTCTATATCGCCTACACCATGATCAGGTGTTACGTGAACCCCGAGCTCGGGCCAGTGCTGCCAAAGGAGGAGCGTCTAGCCTCCCCGCTCGCGATCGCCCTCGAGTTTCTCTCCGGCATCGTCCCGCTCGCGTTCGTGGTCTTTGCCGCCTTGGGAAGCATCATCGCCGGGCTGGCCACTCCGACCGAGGCTGCCGCGATGGCGGCCACGGGAGCCGTGCTGCTCACCCTGGTCTATGGACGCCTGAATTGGCAGACGGTAAAAGATGCCGCACTCAAGACCCTTCAGACTTCCAGTTTCATCCTCTTCCTGGCGGTCGCCTCCAACATCTACGGAGCGGTCTTCACTCGACTGGGGACGGGCACGTTGATCGCGAACGCTCTGCTGCAGCTACCGCTCCCCCCCCGGGGGCTGCTTGCCCTTTTGATGATGGTCATCTTCCTCCTCGGCTGGCCGTTGGAGTGGCCGGCTATCGTCTTCATTTTCGTGCCCGTCTTCCTTCCTGTGGTCCTGGCACTGAAGTTTGATCTCGTGTGGTTCGGCGCCCTGCTGGCGGTGAACTTGCAGACAGCCTACCTCTCCCCTCCCGTGGCGATGGCGGCTTACTACCTCAAAGCGGTCGCTCCGGACTGGGACTTGCTGAAGATCTATCGCGGAATGTTCGAGTTCATGCTGCTCCAGATGCTAGGCCTGGCGATCGTCTTCGCCTTTCCCCAGGTCGCTCTGTGGCTTCCAAATCTGCTGTTCGAGTAGGCTTGTCCCCACGCAACTTATCTGCCTATCGGCTGATCTGGTGAAGTCTCGGTTCATTGTGCACGAGCAATGCCGCGGGATTTCTGACCGGGACAGGTGACGTTCTCACGTTGCAGCCACGGGGCTGGCTTCACACGTGCTGAAAAGAAGACGCCGGAGCCTGGGGACTCCGGCGTCTTCCCTGGGTTCTTGGCGGTGTTACTTCGTCGGTTTGCCCCAATAGTACTTCGCGATCACCCCATAGGGGTTCATGAATTGACGCTTCGGGACCACCTTGGCCGCGTAGGCCCGCTGGGAGTCCAGGACCTTCTTGAAGAACGCGTTCTTGCCGGCCTCCCGCTCCGCGATCTTGTCCCAGGCCTTCAGTTGCGCCGCGATGACCTCGTCGGGGGTCCTCACCAGGGTGACGCCCTTGCCCTTGAACTGCTCGAGAGCCACGGCGTCATCGCGGTTGAACTTCAGCAGAATTCGGAAGGCGGCCTTGAACGTCGCCGCCCTGACCATCTCCTGGAGATCGCCGGGGAGCTTGTCCCACACGGTCTTGTTGATGAGGAGGTCGCAGGCCCCAGCCGTCTCGTGGGCGCTCGGATAGTGGTAGTACTTCCACACCGAGTAGAACCCCAGCCGGATGTCCTCGGCGGGCGTATACCACTCGGTGGCGTCCAGGACGCCCCGCTCGCCAGCCGGCAACAGCTCGCCCCCGGGCAAGGTCACCACGGACATTCCCATGTCCTTGTACACCTCGGCCGCAAGCCCCGGGACGCGGTATTTCAGGCCCTTGAGGTCGGCCAGGCTCTTGATGGGCTTCTTGAACCAGCCGAGCGCCTGGGCATGAGTCGGGAACAGGGGGATGGCCACGATGTCCATCCTGAGGACTTTCTGATAGAGCTCGTTCAAGAGCTCGACGCCGCCCCCCTCGTACTCCCAACCCCAGAAGTCGAGGGTGTCCATCCCAAAGGGACCGCCCGGGACGTCCGTGAAGAGGGCCGCCGCCATGTGCTTGCCGACGTAGTAGTAGGTGCAGGTGTAGGCTGCATCGAGCAGCCCGCGGTTGACCGCGTCCACCACCTCAAAGGCTCCCACGACGGAGCCCGCCGGGAGAATGTCGAACTTGAGTCGGCCTCCGGCCATCGTGTTGGCGCTGTCAGCGAAGATTCTCAGGGTGTCTGTTATCGTGCTCGCTTCGGGGAAACTGAGCGACGTCTTGAGGACGACGGGCTTGGCCTGGGCCGCGGCGGGTGTGGGGCCCATCGTCTGCGGTTGGAACCCAACCGCCACAAGACTGACAGCGACGAACACTACCAACAGCGAAAGAGCCCATTTCCTCATTTTTCCGCTCCTTTCTCGGCACTTACCGAGGGCGCGTAGCGCGCCGTCTACAATGATGGCGTACGGGGGGTCGTGATGGCCCCCTCCCTCAGAGGGTTGTGGGACTCTCTGAGGACCTCAGCCCATCCGAAGGCACGTCGAGATGGCTAACTTATAAGGGTCATTCCCCCTCTGTCAAGAGCTTCGGCGCCACGCTCCGGCAGTCTGCGGGGACGCCGTTCACCCGTGACGAGCGCGCCCGCGACCCCGACCTCCAGGCCAGAACAGGAAAGAGAAAAACTTATCCTAATCGCGGAGGGATGGGATGCACGTCGGTTACCTCCTCACTCGCGCTGCACAACGCTACGCCGAACGCGCCGCGTGGCTGGAAGGTGACATCATGATTGCCTTCCGTGAGGCCGAGAGGGGCGTGAACCGCCTCGCTCGTGCCCTTCTTTCCCTGGGCGGGCAGCCCGGCGACCGGGTGGCGATGTTACTTCCTAACTGCTACCAGGGACTCGAGACGCTCCTGGCCCCGATGAAAGCCGGGATGGCCGTGGTCCCGATGAACGTTCGGCTCCATCCGAGTGAGCATGAGTACATGTTGAACGACTCCGGCGCCTTCGCGCTGGTGTACGGCGCGGAGTTCCGTGCGCACCTTGGCCAGATACGAGGGAACCTGACGAGCATCAAGCACTTCATCTGTGTTGGGCTCGGAGCGTCCGGCGACCTCGGGTACGAAGAGTTGCTAGACGGTCACGAGGACACGCCGCCAGAGCCAGCCATCGATCCTGACGATCTGGCGTGGATTTTCTGCACCTCGGGGACGACTGGGCATCCGAAGGGCGCCATGCTCACCCACCGGAACCTCATCACGCTGGCCGAGCAGTTTCTTCTGGACATCAACCCCGTGGAGCCCGGCGACGTTCTCCTTCACGCCGCCCCCATCACCCATGGGTCACGCCTCTCCATTTTCCACCATATCGCACGGGGAGCGGCCAGCGCGTTTCCGCCCACGCGTTCTTTTGACCCGCCCAGGATCTTCGAGGCAATCCAGCGCTACCAGGCCACCACGATGTTCCTCGCTCCTACGATGGTCCACATGCTGGTGACGAGCCCGGACAAGGCCAACTATGACCTCTCGAGCCTCCACACGATCTTCTACGGGGGCGGCCCGATGTACGTGGAGCAGCTCGTGGACGCTGTGTGCGCCTTCGGCTCGATCCGCGAGCTGAGGGATCGCTACTGGGCTGGTCGCGCGTGAAAGGTCTGAGGCGAATGACCTCGGCTCTCACCGCTCCGTCAGATCCTCGGGTGTCGCCACCGACCCAGAGTGAATCGTTGCGCTCAACCCACCGCGCGCCGCCAGGAGTCGTGTCTGTTGACCCGGACGACACTTGCCTCCTGGGGTAAGGCTTCCTCCGATGCCCGCCTGCCCGGCGGAACATTTCAACACATTCACGCCGGGCGAAACTTCCAGAACGAGTTGGCCCCTACGCGCATGCGAGCAGAGTGAGCATGTTACAAGACGACAGCCCACCAACAATACGCGGGTTAAGCCCCATCCGAAATCATCCGGCCCTGGAGTGGCCCATTTCCCCTCGCCCCCACTGGGGGGAGGGGAAGAGGGAGAGCTTCAGCACCGCCTCTCGTCCCCGTAGCAGCGCCGACGTATTTTCCGATCGTGGCTAGGTTGTCGTGAGATCCTGCCGCAAGAACCGGGCTGTCTCCTCAGGTCGGGCGGTGTTGATCCGCATCCCGGAACCGATCTCGAAACCAGCGATGGCGCTGAGACGCGGCACGATCTGAATGTGCCAAAGATAGTACTCTTCATCTTCACCATCGACCGGAACGGTATGGAGGACGTAGTTGTAGTCCGGATCGTTCAACGCCACGGCCAACCGGCCGAGGGTCCATTTGAGGACGCCTGCCAGCTCCCTCACCTCCTCCATGCTGATGTGGGCGAAGCAGGGGCAACGGCGTGTCGGAACGATCCAGGTCTCAAACGGGGATTGGGACGCAAAGGGGTGGAACACGACGAACCCCTGGGTCTCCAGGACGATCCGCTCGCCGGCCATCCGCTCTGCCTCGACCAGGTCCGAGTAGAGGCAGCGGCCCGTGACGTCGTAGTAGCGGACGGCTTCCTGGTACTTCCGCCGGATGAAGGCCGGGACGACAGGGGTGGCCACGAGCTGCGAGTGGGGATGTGAGAGGGAGGTTCCCGCAGTCTCCCCGTGGTTTTTGAAGATGAGGATGAGTTTTACCCGTCGGTCCTGCCGCAGGGCGAGATACCGATCCCGGTACGCCTGCAGGATCCGCTCGACTTCCCCCTCTTCCATAAGCGGGACGAAGCGGTTATGGATGGGGGTCTCGACGATCACTTCATGGTAGCCCACGCCGTCCATCACTCTAAAGACGTTCCCGTTCGCGCGCCGCTCGGTGCTTCCCTGCGGAACGAGGGCGGAGAATTTGTTGGGGATGACCCGCACCGTCCAGCCGCGTGCGTCTGCCCCCTCGTCCTCCCGATACGCCAGAACCTCCGGCGGCGTCTCTGCTTCGTGGCCAGGACAAAATGGGCACGTATCGTCGTAGGGGAGCAGCACCTTTTTGACCGCCTGCCGTTTGAAGTCCTGGGGCCGCTTCGCCCGGTCTGTGGCGATGATGATCCACTCTTTGGTTGTGAGATCCTGTCGGAGTTCCGGCATGGTCTCGTCTGTCGTGTGACAAGCTCAGCGAGAGCTTCCGATGCGAACGCGTCTCGTCAGGATTGTTGCCCGTGGATACAGCGAACTGTCTCCTCCGCGATCGGCACCTCCTGGTCGACAGGCATCACATAGGCATGAAGACGGGCCTCATCGGCGCTGATCCGTCCTTCGGCCCCCACCATCACGGGGGCCAGGTCGCCCCGGGAGGGTCCGGTGGAAGGCCGTGTCGAAGACGGCCACCATGGGGACACCCGGTCCCAGCGTCGCGCGGGCCGCCCGGATCCCGCTCACGGATGCCGGGTTGTGAAGCGGGGCGAGCTCATTGAGGCCCTCGATGGCAGCAATAACTGCGCCGTCGATCAGCACCGGTGTCGCAAAGCGGTCGCCACCGTGGACGACGCGATGCCCGACGGCATCCACCTTGCGGAGCGTCCCACCATCGTGTGCGTCGAGCCAGGCAAAGACCTTCAGAACGGCCTCCTCGTGATTGCGAATCGAGACCGTCTCGCGGTGTGGGGCGCCGCCGTCAACCAGAACCGTGCACGTTCCCTCACCGCCTATGCGGTCGATGAGGCCGCGTGCCGGCCTCGAGGTCTCTGCTTTCAACGTCGAGCGGAGCGCAGGCCCGACGACATGGAATTTCACGGAGGAGCTTCCAGAGTTGAGCACCAGCACCCTCATGGGAGCCAGCCCTTCTGGTTCCTCACAGCACATCCCTGATCAGGCGTAGCTCGTCACGGACCAGCCGGGGGATCAGGAACTCCTCACGCACCCGCTCGCGGCCAGCCCGTCCGAAGGCTCCCCGTTCGCCAGGCCGATTGAGCAGCTGCACCACGCGCTCGGCGCACGCCTCGACGGTATCGACCAGATACCGCTCAAAGCCGTGCGGGAACTGCATGGGGATGCCACCCGCCTTTCCCGCGACGACCGGCTTCTCCTTCCAGAATGCCTCCGACACCACAAGGCCAAACCCCTCGCGCAGCGACTTCTGGATCACCACGTCACAGCCGCGCTGAAACACATTGACCTCCATGCTCCCCACGCCAGACATGTTGGTCCACACATACATGTCCGGATCCTTGGCCGACTCTTCCTCCACCAGGTTCAAAATCTCCCACCCCTGAGGATCGTCGCTTGCCATAAACCCGATGAGGGCCAACTGCACCCCGGGGATCTCCTCCTTGATCAGCCGGTAGGCCCGAATCACGCCGAGGGGATCCTTCCAGGGATCAAAGCGTGAAATCTGAACCAGCAGGGGGCGACTCGGATCAATACCCGCATCCGCGATGGCCCCCCGGCACACATCGAGAGGGAGCTCCATGTTCTTGGTGGCGAGAGGGTCAATGGCCGGGGCAATCTGGGCGACCCGACCGGCCTGAAGCCCCGGCAGCAGAAACTCGGCCATGGTAAAGACCACGGCATCGTATTCCTCAATGAACGGCCGCAAAAAGCTGCTCACTGTCTCATCGGGCGCCGAGGTGTCGATGTGGCACCGCCAGATCCATTTGGCCCCCCGCGGGCCGGCAAAGTGGCGGAAGGCAGCCGGCTGAGGGTCATGCACGATGAAGACATCGTAGTGAGCATCGAGCAGGGCAGCGCTCTCCTCGTTGACCTGAAGGTAGAGCTTCTTCTGGGACTCTTGCAGATCGTGCGGGCCCCCCTGGAGGGCGTTATGGAAGGCCTTGGTGATCTTAAAGAACTCCGGCTGGCCGTAGATGAGCCGCCAGTCTGCCGAAATCTCCAAGGCCTGAAGCACTGGCACATAGCGGGCTAACAGCTCGGCCACCCCCCCGCCGGTGGCCGTTGAGTTGATGTGACAGATCCTGATCCCCTTCAGCTCCTCGACCAGAGCGCCCATTTCCCTCATGAGCTCTTCACTGACCAGCATGCGGTACCTTTGGGCGTTCGCTGAGATAGCAGCGGAACGGCGTCCAAGGCTTACGTTTGGCAGCACGGCTGTCCTCCGTTCAGTCTGGGATCACCCACTCGCACACAGGGACGTTCCTCGCTGATTCCGCATAACGCGCTGGCCCCTATGTCTGATCTTAACAGGCATACGTATCGGGGGGGTACACCTCCTGAGCGGGTTCCCAGAGGGCAGGTCTACGGTGGTGGATTAGTGCCGTGCCGATAACCGTCGCATCTCTCCGTCCTCGGTCGTCGCCGTTCCTTTGCGAGCACCCAGTCCCGCCGCAGGCGGGCTGGGTCGTAGTACGCCTCTGGTGGGCTCCTCGCTGCGTCCTGCACCCACCTTCGGTGGGTACCCGCCTCGGTTCTCGGCGCGGCGCCAGTGGCGTCCTACCAAGATTGGACACAAACGTGCAGATGTTGGGCGAACAAGCAAGCCACCCGGACAAACGGTCGCCACAACAGAGCCAGCGTTGGCAAGCTGCCTGCGTTCGTCGCTGACCATCCTCCCGGGTGGAGCATGCGCGTCCCGGGCGGAGCCCCAATCCCTCTCGATTACGGACGGCCCACGCGTAATACCCCCCTTTTCCGTAAATCCTGAAAATGATTCTCGATTGCTCCCTCATGGAACGCTCCTGACCTCCCGAACACTCCAGTTGCGTTCCACGCCGCCTGCCTCCGGCAAGGGGGAAGAACACAGGGGAAGAAGCGGAGGCGACGGCAACACACAGAAGTCAAACCACTAAACCTCTGGGCAGGGATGCCCAGAAGCCGGTCAAGCCCGGCACACACCCAAGGGGGGGTAACAGCATGCCAGCCATCGGTGATCTCTCACGAATCCGAACCAACCTCGCGGCCCTCAACGCCCTCGAAGCCCTGAGGAACATCAACACCCGCCTCAACATAGCCAACCTCAGGCTCTCGACCGGCAAACGAATCAACTCCGCAGCGGATGACCCCTCGGGGCTCACCCTGTTCAACTCCCTGGACGTGCGGGCAAGGCGGCTCGCCACGGCCCTGAACAACGTCGGCGACGCCTCCAACGTCTTGACCATCGCCGAAGGGGGCCTCAACAACATCCAGTCCCTCCTCGCCCAGATGCAGGAGAAGGTCACCCTGGCGGCCAGCGACACCCAGGGTCAAAACGAGCGGGCCGCCATCTTCAACGAGCTTGAGCAGCTCGCCGAGGAGATCGACTCCATCGCCCAGCTGACCCAGTTCAACGGGGTCGTGCTCCTGACCTCCACCACCCTGACCTTCCAGACCGGACCGGACGGGGCGAACACCTCGATCTTCAACCTCTCCAGCGCCTTCACCTCGGCATCCCTCGGGGTGAACAGCCTCACGGTGGCGAGCCAGACGCTGGCCAGCACCTCGCTGGGCTCGGTCTCTGCCGCCATCAGCTCAGTGGCGACCGCGCTGCAGCAGGTGGGCGCCCAGCTCAGCCGGTTCAACATCAAGGCCGAGAACCTCGCCATCTCGCGGCTCAACACCCTCGCCGCGGCGAGCCGGATCATGGACGCCGACCTGGCCGCGGAGCAGCTGGAGTCCTCCAAGCTCCAGATCCTCCAGCAAACGGCCACGGCCTCGCTGGCTGCCGCCAACTTGGCTCCCGCGAGTATCCTGGCCCTCTTCCAGTAACCCAGACGCGCTCGGGGCAGGGGGGAGGCCGGTTGATCCCGCCCTCCC
>JBHIAB010000004.1:0-44659 GCA_046758385.1 Methylomirabilia bacterium
CGTGGTATTCTGAACAGGTGGCTCTCAAGCAGATTCGCAACTTCTCCATCGTCGCTCACATCGATCACGGCAAATCCACCCTCGCTGACCGGCTCCTCGCCCTGACTGGGGCCATGGATCCCAAAAAGGCAGTGGACCAGGTGCTCGACTCCATGGAGCTGGAGCGGGAGCGAGGGATCACCATCAAGGCGCACGCCGTGCGCCTTCCCTACCGCGCCGAGGACGGCCAGGAGTACATCCTGAACCTGATCGACACACCGGGCCATGTGGATTTCTCTTACGAGGTCTCCCGCTCCCTTCGGGCCTGCGAGGGCGCGCTCTTGGTGGTCGACGCCAGCCAGGGGGTGGAAGCCCAGACTCTGGCCAACTTCTACCTGGCGCTCGAGGCCAACCTTACCATCATGCCTGTCATCAACAAGATCGACCTCCCCTCAGCCGACGCGGAGGGGACGAAAGCGCAGCTCGCGGAGAGCTTGGGGCTCGATCCTCTCGAGGTCCTCTCTATCTCGGCCAAAGACGGGACCGGCGTCCCCGAACTCCTTGAGGCCCTCGTCTCGCGCATTCCTCCCCCTGCCGGCGACGAAGGGGCCCCCCTGAAGGCCCTGGTGTTCGACTCTTACTACGACCCGTACCAGGGCGTGGTGGTCTACGTGCGACTCCTGGATGGCCGGGCCCGGTCGGGGACCAAGATCCTGCTGATGTCCAACGGCAAGGAGTACGAGGTCCAGCAGGTCGGGGTCTTCACCCCCACGATTCGTCCCGTGGAGGAGCTGGCTGCCGGGCAGGTCGGCTATCTCACCGCCGGGATCAAGCGCGTGGCCGACGCGAAGGTGGGCGAGACCATTACCGATGCCCTCCGCCCCACCGCCACTCCGTTTCCCGGCTACCGCGAGGCCAAGCCCATGGTCTTCGCCGGCCTCTATCCGGTGGAGGACACTGCCTACCAGGCTTTGCGAGACGCTCTGGAAAAGCTTCGGCTCAACGACTCGGCCTTCGTCTTCGAGCCGGAGACCTCCCTCGCCTTAGGCTATGGTTTCCGGTGTGGGTTCCTTGGGCTCTTGCACATGGAGATCGTCCAGGAGCGCCTGGAGCGAGAGTTCGGCCTGACCCTCATCGTCACCTCTCCGAGCGTGCGCTACCGGGTGGCGAAGACCTCCGGTGAGACCGTGGAGATCGACAACCCGTCCAAGCTCGCACCCAGTGGGGAAATTGCCCACGTCGAAGAGCCCTATATCCGGGGCTCCGTCCTTGTTCCCCCCGAGCACATGAACGCGATCTACAAACTGGCCCAGGACAAGCGCGGCGAGCATCGCGCCCTGGAATACGTGGGCAAGCGCGCCCACATCACGTTCGACCTGCCGCTGGCAGAAATCATCGTCGACTTCTACGACAAGCTGAAATCGCTGTCCAAGGGATACGCCTCCTTCGAATACGAGCTGCTCGAGTTTCGCCCTTCGGAGCTGGTGAGGCTAGACGTCTTTCTGAACGGCGAGCCCGTGGACGCGCTGAGCGTCATCGTCCACCGGGACAAAGCCTACGACAAGGGCAAAGCGCTCACCGAGAAGCTCAAGGCCGTCATCCCCCGTCAGCTGTTCGAGGTGGCCATTCAGGCCGCCATTGGGAGCCGTGTCATTGCACGGGAGACGGTCAGGGCCATGCGCAAAAACGTCACCGCGAAGTGTTACGGCGGCGACATCACCCGAAAGCGCAAGCTTCTGGAGAAGCAGAAAGAAGGAAAGAAGCGGATGAAGCAGCTTGGAAAAGTCGAGGTGCCGCAGGAGGCGTTCCTCTCCGTGCTCAAGAGCTAGGGGCCGTGGATCCCAGGCCTCGCAAACACTCCTCGGTCGGCCGGGACGTCTCCCAGGCCGCGGTGGGGGAGAAGAAAAAGAAGAAGTCGCTCGTCCGGGAGTACGCGGAAGCCATCGCCATGGCCGTGCTCCTGGCCCTTGTCATCCGCACATTCGTGGTCCAGGCCTTCACCATCCCGTCGGGGTCCATGATGGAGACCCTCCAGGTCGGCGACTACATCCTGGTCAGCAAGTTCATCTACGGGGCCGAGATCCCGTTCACGGACTGGCACCTTCCTGGTCTGCGCCAGCCCCAGCGCGGCGACATCATCGTCTTCAAATACCCAGTGGACGAGAGCCGCGACTTCATCAAGCGCATCATCGGTGTCCCTCACGATGAGCTGGTGGTCAAAAATGGCCAGGTCTTCATCAACGGGCAGCCGATCTTGGAGCCGTACGCCAAGGCCAGGCCCGGCGGCCCGGCCCCCGCTCGCTACTTCCTCGACCAAAACACCGGCGAGCCGTGCCTGGCCCAGGCAGCCAGGGCGGCGGAGCAGTATCCCCGCCAGTTCGGGCCAATCACCATCCCCGCAGGCTCCCTCTTCGTCATGGGTGACAACCGGGACAACAGCCAGGACAGCCGTTACTGGGGATGTCTCAAGCGGGAGAAGATTCGAGGAAAGGCGTTCATCATCTACTGGTCGTGGAACGGAGAAAACCACTGGCCGCGCTGGCGACGGATCGGCAAGATCATCTGGTAGTCACGGGCGGGCGAGGGGCGCCCTCGAGCCCGGCCGAGTGGGCCCCGCACGCGCAGAGGGTCGGAATCTACCTCCACATCCCCTTCTGCCATCAGCGCTGTTTTTACTGCTCGTTCAACACGGGTCTGTACCAGCCCGCGGCCATGGGCCGCTTTCTCCGTGCGCTCGAACGGGAGATCGAGTTGGTGGGCGCTGCCCCCTGGGCCCGAGACGTCGCGGTCGGCACAGTTTTCTTCGGCGGCGGGACGCCCTCCCTCCTGGAAGCCGACGAGCTCGGCGGGATCCTCGATCGGCTTCGGAAAGGGTTCACCTTTGCCGAAGACGTGGAAATCACGGCGGAATGCAACCCCGAGAGCGCCAGTCGAGAGAAGCTGGAGGGGTATCGCCTGGCCGGCGTGAACCGGGTGGGCCTCGGAGTGCAGAGCCTCGACGATTCTCTTCTCCGGCGCCTCGGGCGGCTCCACTCATCGCACGAGGCTCACCGAGCCATTGAGGCCGTACGGGCTGCGGGGATCAAGAATCTGAGTGTGGACCTGATGTACGGGCTCCCCGGACTAGAGCTGCCAGCCTGGGAGGCGACGGTGCGAGGCGTGTTTGCCTGGGGCCCGGAGCACCTCTCTGCCTACGCCCTCACGCTCGACGAGGGAAGCCACTGGGCCTCCCAGGGAGCGGCGGACCTTCCGGGGGAAGAGGCAGTGACAGGCCAGTATTGGCTCCTGACCGCTCTAGCCCGCGAGAGGGGTTACGCTCACTACGAGATCTCCAACTACTGCCGACCCGGTTCCGCCTCGCGCCACAACCAGGTCTACTGGAAGGGCGAGGAGTATGTGGGGCTCGGCCCTGGCGGCTGCGGATTCCTGGGCGAAGTTCGCTACGGTAACGTGAAGCCCGTGGAGCGTTACCGCGCAATGCTCGAGGCGGGAGAGTTCCCCATTGGGCAGGCGGAGTGGCTCAGTCTCCGGGAGCGGCAGGGCGAGCGGCTCATCCTCGGCCTCCGCCTCGCGGAGGGCGTTCCCCTCCGCTGGCTGGAGGCCCGCGTGGCCGAGGAGCCTACTCGCCTCGGCCCGCTCGTGGAAACCTGGAAGAGGCTCGGGTTCATGGCTGTCGAGGCCGGACGGGTCAGGCTGACGGAGGCGGGCTTCCTTCTCTCCGACTCGCTGTTCGTCGAGCTGCTGTGACTCGGAGGGGGGCTCCGCCCCCCTTCCGAACTTAGCCGCCGAAGGGACCCAGGTACCAACGGAGAAGACCCTCCCCCCAGAACAGGACAACCACCGACCCCACGGCCAGAAACGGGCCAAACGGAACCGGATCCTTGCGCTTCCTGATTCCGGTCACAAGCAGCACGACCGCCAGCACCCCGCCGAGGAGGACCGCCACCAGCAGCACAAGGAGTGTCAGCTTCCAGCCGAGAAAGGCACCGATCATCCCTCCCAGCTTCATGTCCCCTCCTCCCATCCCGCCGCCGCTCACCAGGATGATCACGAGAAAAATTCCCCCTCCGACCAGGACCCCTCCTAGGGAGTCCAGCCAGGACACGCGGGGGATCAGCAGGTTGGCCAGAAACCCCACCACGATCCCGGGCAGGGTGATCCGGTCCGGAATGAGCTGGTGCTCGAGATCGATCGCGGTGATCGCCACGAGCGCGGAGAGGAAGAGCAGGGCGACGATCAGCTCGGGGGCGAGGCCGAAGTGAAGGAGGCTCAGCGCAAACACGGCTCCAGTCACGCCTTCCACGACAGGATACCGCCACCCAATGGGCGTCCCGCAGGCCCGGCAGCGCCCCTTCAGCCAAAGAAGGCTGAGCAGGGGGATGTTGTCGAACCAGCGGATCGAAGCCCCGCATGTGAGACAGTGAGAGGGGGGCGTCAGGAGGCTCTCTTTTCGCGGAATCCGCGCGATCACCACGTTGAGGAAACTCCCCACCACGGCTCCCACCAGGAACGCAGCGAGGGCGAGCGGCATCATGCTCGCTGGCCGGGATGCAATCGCGCTCAGGAGGGGCGAGGCGCCCGGCTCTCAGCGGAAAGTGGCCGAGGCTCAGGAGCCGCCGGGGTGTCGCTCCCGGAATCGTCCATCAGGGGGGAGAGCTGTGCGGCTAGCCGGGGATCCAACCGCTTCAAGACTCGGTACTCTTCCTGAGCCGCTGCGATCTGCCCTAGCGCCAGATAGGCCCGGGCCAAGCCCAGGTGGGGGATCGCCGTCTCCGACTCTAGCTCAATGGCCCGCAGGTAGTGCTCTATCGCCGCCCCTGGATTTCCCAGCTCACTCATAGCAAGTCCGAGATTCGAGTGAACCTGAAAGTGGGCCGGATCGAGCGCCATCGCCTGCCGGAGTTGTTCGATCGCCTCTCTGTGCTCTCCCTGCTGAATGAGCGCAACGGCCAGGTTGTTCCGAACATCGACGTCGCGGGGATGGTGCTCAAGCAGCTGTCTGAAATGCCCGATGGCCTCCGGCAGCCGGCCGAGGCTGGCGAGCGCCAGGCCCAGCGTGTGGTGGCTTCTGACACGGTCGGGCCTCAGGGCAAGAGCCCGCTCCAGGTGTTCGATGGCCAGCTCCGGATGGCCCTGGTTGTAGAGGACGACGCCCAAGTTGCTCCGACAGATCGCGCACTCAGGATTGAATTCGAGCGCGTACCTCCAGAGCGTGTCCGTATCCCGCCAGACCTGGACCTGCTGCCAGGTGAGGGTAGCAAGGCCGAGAAACCAGACCACCATGGCCCCCACCGCCAGGCGAGCCAGCGACGATCTGAGCGCTCCGCTGGCACTGGCTCGAACGGCGGCGCAGACCCCGGCGCCGACGAGAAGGCCCCAGCCGAGGCAGGAGAGGTAGCTGTAGCGGTCATGGGTGAGCTGAAAGCCAGCGTGGACAATCCCGCTCACCGGAGCCAGCACCATCCCGTAATAGACCCAGACGGCCAGCCCTGCGGGCCACCGTCGTCGCATCAGGATGAGCCCTCCGGTGATGACTCCGACCGCTACGGCGCTCCCGACGAGCCCTGGCTCGAGGGGGTTCACCCGCGCCGGCAGCTCATACAGGGGGGAGAGCCCGAACGGGAGCAGGGTTTTCCAGAGGTAAAACCAGACGCTCCAGACGGCCAATGACAATCGAGAAAGGACCGGGAGGTGATCGAGCGGGGTCAGAAACGAGTTGGCAACCTGGCCGTAGAGCCCAACGCCCGCTCCAACCAGGCCCAAGACCAGGTAGGGCAGCTTCTCCACCCACACCCTCCGCGAGGCGGGGGCTGTCCACTCCCGCCACGACCTGCCGAGCCGGCGGAGCGGGTAGATGTCCATGAGGATCAAAACGAAAGGGAGTGTCATCACAATGGGCTTGGACGCCAAGGCCAGAACGTAGCACCCCACCGATCCGGCTAGCCAGCGCCGGCGTGATGACCCCTCGGCGGCACACACCTTGAGGTAGGTCAGGATCGCGAGCAGAAAGAAGAGGCCCGAGAGGACGTCGCGCCGCTCGGTCGCCCAGGCCACCGACTCCGCCCTGAGGGGGTGCAGGGAGAAAAAGAGGGCGGCCATTGCCGCCCCCAGGCGCAGCGCAGTCGCTCCCACGCCCGTTGTGGCCAACCTGAGCAGGCGCAGGGCGACCAGATAGAACACCCCGGCGTTGGCAGCATGGAGCAGGAGACTGGTGAGGTGATAGCCGAACGGGTTCATCCCCCACACCAGATAATCCAGGCCGAACGTCATCCAGGTTAGCGGGGCCCAGACCCCCATCAGGACCGCGGTGAACATCCACTGGAGCTGGGTCCACCCGAGCCCCCGGTAGTCCGGATTGTTGAGCAGGTTCACCGTGTCGTCCCACTCCACAAACCCGTTCCAGAGCGCGGGGGAGAACACAACGAAGGTGACCAGCGCGATCGAGAACGGAATGACGCGGGGCCGGAACAGCACGGCGGCCAGCAAGCTCCTCGCACGGGCGATGCTGTTGCTCCAGGGAAATCCCCATCGGCGAGCAGAAGCATTCATGACGAATGCTGGGGCTGAAACGGAAAAGAGGGCCCTTCAGGGCATCCTAAGTCCCTGAAGGGAAACGGGGAGGAGATGCCCCCCTCCCCGTTTGCGATATCCAATCGGCGAGGACCTCTCGGGAGCGTTACGGGGCCGATGCCGTGACGTTGTCGCCGGAGGCAGAGACGGTGAAGAGCCCGTTGGCCGCCGTAACATATCCGGCAGTGTACTGACTCCAACCGGACGGCGGACTGGGAATCCCAGCCATGAAGGGCCCGGCGGTAATACCGTCGTTGTTCGAGGCAGTGGCCGTCAGGATAGGCAGAGTCGCGGGGAGGCTTCCCACGTGGGCCGCGTAGACGCTCACTGCGCCCGCGAGGGTCCGGGTGTCAGCCTGGGCCCTGCCGATCCGCGCTCGGGCCTGTATGTTGGCGTAGAGCGGGATGGCGATGGCCGCCAGGATGCCGATGATCGCCACGACGATCATCAGCTCGATGAGGGTGAAGCCCCGTTGACCAAACTTGATCTCTTTCGTGAACCCAGCTCGCATCACTTGTTCCTCCTCACTGTGGATCGAACCTGTTGTACTGCTGCATCCGATTGTAGAGCATGTTACATGCCAGAATCGCGGCTTTTCAACTCGGAACAACACATACATAAGTAGTTGAAAATGGTGAGTTTTTAGCTCCAGACCGCCACGGAGCCCGAGCCGCAGAGCAGGCCGAAGCAGAATTCGACGCAATACGGCAGAACGCATGACAAGAAAAGGCACCTCTCGGCGGATCGCGGGCCTCGGCCTGCTCGGCCGCGCCAGGCGGCGCAGACATAACCGGAGTCCACAACGGTTCACGGAGCGGCGCGACGAGGCCGAGCGGCGAGCCGCGCCTCGAGCGCGCCATCGCGACGGGCGAACAGCAAAAACGGCCCCGCCTCGGAGCCGTCCGGGAAGGGGCGGTAATGCGCCAAGAGCCAGTCGAGCACCGGGTGGCCCCCTTGGAACCCGGGGAACGCCCACCTGGCGATCACGAGGAGCTCAGGTTGCTCGCGCTCCAGATCTCTGATGACCCGCGCGGAAAGGGAGGCGGCAAGCGGTTGGCGGCCGAGAGGATAGACGTAGAAGACCCCGCTCGGCGGACGGCGCCCGGCGGCGAAGTACAATCCGGTCTCCGAACCCCACTCGTAGAATGTTTCGCCCGGTTCAAGGAACGTGTCGATCTGGCGAGCCAACTCCTGCTCGGCGACAAAGATGTCGTCCCCGTACTTCATGCGGGACCAGTCGTCGGCCGGGAACCGATAGAGCGGAAGCTGGAAGACAATCAGGATCCCGAGCACGCCCGCGCCGATGGCTTGCGGGAGCGAGGCAAGACGCTGGGAGGTCATCTGGCCCAGCACTCCGATCGCCGAGCCGGCGCCCACCGCGAGGAGCGGGAGCCAGAGCTGGTAGTAGTGAGGATAGAAGTAGCCCGGAAGGGAGACGGCAACATGGGTTCCCACGCCAAACGCGATGAGCAGCGTCCAGAAGCGCCGTGAACCTCTCCACATGCCGATGACCGCTCCGCATGCGGCCAGGCCGGCCAGCGGGCTGATGCTGTCAAAGCGGACGGGCAGCCACAGGGCCGGGTGTAGCCCCCACAGAAGATTCACGAACACATTTCCCGCATAGGAGGCGTTGTAGGTAAAGACGGCTTCGCTGAAGGGCGTAAGACGGCCGGCCAACGCAAAGTGGCCGATCAGCAACGCCCAGGCGAGGACACCCACAGCGGCGACCAGCGCCACCTGGCGCACGGCACCTCGCCGGCCCTCTGGCCCCAGAGGCGGCAACGCGAGATGAGCGATCGCGAGGAGCGCGGCGGGCACGACGGCGACGGTCTTGTACAGCGAGGCGAGCGCGAAGAGGGCTCCGACGGCCAGGTAGCGCCCATAGCCGAAGGACGGGGAAGCCGCCCGCACCAGGAGGGCAAAAGCCCAGACGAGACTCGCGTTGATAAAGACCTCGGTGTTCGGCTGGTTGGCCTGAAGCCAGGCGTCGGCGGAGATGACCGCCCAGAACGCCGCGGCCCACAGCCCGGCGGCCCTTCCCCCGCCGCCAGCCGAGGCCGCCCAGTAGACACCCAGCAACGTGACCACCGCAGCCACGACGCCGAGCAGGTAGATCGAGCCCGGTCCGTAGCCCGCGAGCGCTTGTGCGACAGCGTGCGTGACGTGAGGGGCCGGTGGCTTGTGGTCCCAGATGTCAGAATAGAGCTCTCGCCCGGCCAGCAGCTCGTGTCCGACGACGGCAGCGCCTGTGATGTCCCGCTCGAGCGGCTCGTGGTAGGTGTGGAGGCGCTCCACGGCGATCAACGCGGCCAGCCCGAGGAGCACAAGGACGGCACCTCGGCCCGGCCAGCCGGAGCGAGCCGGGGAGGCCATCATTTCCGAGCGCAAAACATCATCATCCCGGGCGCGGCGCCTGCCGCGAGCGGCGGTCGATCGGCCAGCGCGAGGACCAGCGCCGGCGCCAGGAGGAGCGCAGCCGCGCACCGGCGCAGCATGAGGGTCACTGACCCCGATTGCCCGTACGATTGCGGCGTCGCCGCGCCCGGCAAGAGCGAGAGCACAACCGCCTTCGCATTGTCCAGGAGTGGCATGGGAGCGGACCGCACGTCACTGAACCCGGTGCGCCTCAGCAATCGCTCGAGACCCGGGCGAGACGGGATCGTGAGGTGCCGGGGAGCCTCGGTCACCTCCGACCACCTCGATCCGAGCAACGTTCCCTGCCGGCTGTCGATCACCGGCACGCCGAAGGCCATCCAGCCGCCAGGCTTCAAGACCGCGAACACCTGTCTCACGGTATCGGACGGGTTGAGGACGTGCTCCAGCACATAAAACAGGTGCACCGCGTCGTAACGGGCGCCCGAGAGCGCAAGGTCTTCCAGCGTGCTGCGGACCACCTTGAGCCCGAGGCGATCTCTCGCGTAGGCGACGTCCTCTCCGGAGATGTCCACGCCCTCCACACCGTAGCCTGCGTCGGCGAGCAACCGGAGAAAGAGCCCGGCGCCGCAACCCACCTCGAGGATCAGGCCCGAGCCAAGCCCGGTCAGCCGGCGGAAGGTCCCGAGACGCGTCCGGTAGCTCGGCCCGTAGAAAAGCTGCCACTCAAGCGACCGCAGGAAGCGACGCAGCGCCGGCTGGTCGGGGTCCGCCATCCTGAACGTGTATTCGGGAGGATAGAACCCTGGGATCTCGTCGGGAGCCGGCAGCGGGTCGAGGGTCGCGGATCCGCACGCCTCACACCGGAGGAACCGGTACTCGCCGCGGGCGATGCCGAAGTGGTCCCGGACGCCCTGGTAGAGGAGCCCGAGGCGCTCGGAACCACACAGGAGGCATGAAGAGGTGGTGGTCGTCACGGCCGATCGCAGCCTAGTGCCGGCCCAAACGGCACTAGTGCTGCCGGTTCAGCTGCCGAGCCCGTTCGATGCCTCGCTGAATGCACACGTCCATGTTGATGTACTCGAACTCCGCCAAGCGCCCGCAGAGCATGATGCCCAGCGCCTCGAAATAGGACTTGGCCCGCTCGAGGTTCTTCCGGTAGTTCGAGTCCTGCACGACGTAGCCGTATTCGCTGCGAACCACTTTCGCGTACCACACGTCGGCCTCACGAATCACGCCAATCCCATCGAGATCGTCCGTGACGCGCGCGACGACCGCATCGTCGCTCAACGCCCAGATGCCATCGCCGGGGTTCGCCGTGATCTCCGCGACCACCATCGAGCTGCCAGCCGGGACATTGGATGGGCTGAACACGTGCGGAAACGAGATCCGATGCGTGGCCATCTCAGGATCCGGAATGTACACGGCGGTGTAGTCGGGCGGCGTGGTTCCGGACACGCCGAGCGCGACGTTGAACACGGCGTTGTGCCGCAGGGCCTGCGCGGCGGCGACCACGTCTCGGGGCACGCCCTCGACGGCTGTCGCGAGCGCCTGGATCGGAATCGTGACGACAAGCCGGTCGAATTCCCGCTCCTGAGAGCCGTCACCGACCAGCCACCTGTTGCGACGTCGCGAAATATGTCGGGTGGTGAAGCCGGTCGTGATCTTGCGTGCGCGCTCCTCAAGCGCTCGTGGAAGGGATTCGATGCCGCCGATTGTCGGGTAGTGGAAGTGGAGCTGGTGCGCGTAGCCCTCCGTCTCCACGCCGACCGCCGCTTTGATCACATCCTCGAGCGGCGGCTTCGGGACGCGTCCCTCGACCCAGTCAAACGCCATCTCGGCGGCCGGGGCCTTCCACAACTTCTCGTTGTACGGCAGCAGATACTTCTCCGTCAGACCCTTCCCGAAGGTGTGGTACATCCACTCCTTGAAGTTCGAGGGTGGGGGGAAATCGTTCCGGAGATAGTGATAGAGGCACTCGAAGCGATCTTGCGGGTCAAGGTCGTAGAGGCCGTTCTCGAACGGGTACTTGACGTACCGGCCCTTGTAAAAGATCTTGTTGTTTCGTCGGCCCCTCCGGACGTTTCCTCCGAGAAGGGACACCATGTAGTCCACCATCTCCTGGTTTCGCGAGAAGATGATGTGAGGACCGCCCGCGTCGAACGTGAAGCCCTTCTCCTGGACACTCCGGCAGTGACCTCCGCACCGCGCCTCCTGCTCCAGCACTTCACACTCGTGTTTGAGGTGAGCGGCAACGGTCAGGCCGGCCAGCCCGCCCCCGAGGATGCCGACGTTCATGACGGCGCCAGGAGTCGCCGGGTCAGCGGGGCGGCGCCTCGATCCTGGCCCCATCCCGCAGGAACATCCGCACCGTCTCCTTGCTGTAGGGGTGAACCAGCATGCCTTTCACGAGGCCCGGGGTGGCGGTGACGATGTGTGCGCCCGCGGACAGCCACTCGATGATGTTAAGGACTTCCCGCGTCGAGCCGACGATGATGCGTGCCGGCAGGGCCAACTGATCGAGGACCCTCCGAAGCTTTGTGATCTCCTCACAGGCGTTGTAGCCCATGTTGTTGATCCGGCCGCCGAAGATGGAGACGTAGGTCGCCCCGGCGAGTGCGGCGAGGAGGCACTGTTGCGCGCTCATCATGGCGGTGACATTGACCCGGATCCTGTGCTTCGTCTCCAGCTCGTGCACGACCTCCAGGTTGTCCAATTCACCCTCCGGGCCGTGGATGGTGACCTTCACCACGATGTTATCCGCCCAGCCGGAGAAGGTCAGCGCCTGGTCGACCACCTTGGCGGGGTCCGTCGCGGTCACCTCGACGCACACGGGCAGAGGAGCGATCAACTTAGCGATATCCTTCGACCGGCCCTCGATCCCACGCATGCCGCCGGTCACGCCTTCGTTGAGCAGGATCGTCGGGTTGGTGGTCACGCCCCGGACGACGCCCATGCGCAGGAATGTCTCGATCTCCTCCACATTGCCCGTATCCAGGAAAATCGGCATGGCGCAGGTCTCCTCTAGCCCCGAAGGGATTCCCACTTCATCGGCGATGCCTGCAAGGCTGGGTGTGACACAAGCAAGTGCCAGATCATCGGCTGAAACGACTCGGTGTGCGGTGTCACGCTTTCCGGGTTGACTGTGGGAATGATCACGCAGGCATCAGCGACCTTCGCCGTGTAGCCGCCGTCGCGCCCGACGATACCGCAGATCGTCGCGCCCGTCGCCTTGGCGTACTGGAGCGCCCGGACGAGATTGGTGCTGACGTTCCGCTCCGCATCGCCGCCTCCGACGGACAGGACGAAAACCATGTCGTTCCGCGTGAGCCGGCTCGTCTTCAACCATTCGACGAACACCGTGTCCCAGCCTTCGTCGTTCACGCGGGCAGTCAGCTCGGACACGTTGTCGACGGGCGTATACGCCTCGATGCCGGCGATCTTTCGAAAGTCATTGACCGCATGGGAGGCGTTGCTAGCGCTGCCGCCGACCCCGAGGAGAAACAGCCGTCCCTGCCGCTCACGCAAGGACAGCAACAGGGTCAGGATGTTCTCGATCGCCGTCGCATCCAGCCGGTTGAGGATTGCCGCGGCTTCGCTCAAATATGTCGCAGCGTACGATGGGCGCGGCATGACCCCTCCGTGAACCGTCAGAAGTTGATGAGGACTTTGGTGCCCTCAAAGTCGAGCCGGAAGCGCGTTTCGATCAAGCCCTCCCGTGCCATCGCCTCCCGCACTTTGGCCTTCTGCTCGCTCTCGCAGTAGAACATGAAGAATCCGCCGCCGCCGGCGCCGATGAGCTTGCCGCCCACGGCGCCGCTTTCCTTCGCTACCTCGTACCAGCAGTCAATCTGGCTGTCGGAGACATGCCCCGACAACTGCCTCTTGGTCTGCCAGTGAACGTCCAGGAGCTCACCGAATCGCCGGAGATCGCCGGCCTCGAGGACATTCTTGATCTCCCAGCCGATTTCCTTGATCCGGTGCAGGCTTTCGATCACGCGGGAGTCGCTGCGGCTGGTGGCCGCGTCCTGGAAGCTCAGCACATCGCTCGCCTCCCGTGATCTCCCGGTGTAGAAGAGGACGACGTTTCGTTCGAATCCCTCGATGATGTCCTCGTCGATCTTCGCGGAGAAGGCCGACACGTGTCCTGTCCGATCGATGTCGAGGCTTGTCACGCCACCCAGCGCAGTGATGTACTGGTCATGCTTGCCGATCGGCTCCTTGAGGACGTCTATCTCGATCCGACAAGCCTCCTCGGCGATCTCGCGCGGGGACACGTGCTCTCGCTTGAGCGCGTGCAAAGCGTTCAACAAGCCCACGGTGAAACTGGCGGACGTGCCGAGCCCGGAGCCGGTAGGCAAGTCGGCGATGGAGGTGATCTCGATGCCGCCATCCATCCCCGAGAGGCGCAGCGTCTCGCGGATCAGGGGGTGCTGGAGCTTGTCGACGCTGTCGACGAGTTCCGTGACCGAGTAGCTGGCCCGAATGAGACGGTCGAGCTTGCGCCGGTTGACGGTGATGAAGGTGTACTTGTCGATGGCAGCGCTGATCAGGAAGCCGCCGTACTGGGAGGAGTATGAGGGGAGGTCCGTGCCGCCACCGCCGAGCGGAAGCCGCACGGGGGTTCTCGTCACGATCACGCGGGCAGTCCTCGCCGTGCCGCGAGCCGTTCGAACTCCGCTAGCCCGTGCAACGAGCCGATCTCGTAGAAACGCTGCTGGGTCTCGAGCGCGAGCAACTGCTTGGCCGCGATGAGCGGTCTGTACAATTCCTGCAGGGATAAGGGCTGGCCCCTCGGGGCTCCGGCAAGAGCCTCGCGACGGAGCACAGAGAGCCCCTCGTTGATGTAGACGCGCGCCGGGGACGGGTGGTTCTTGTCATAGACCGCCACGACCCCATCTTCCACGATCAGATCGCTCCTGTCATGCCGCCCGTCGTTGCGATAGACGACCATCAGCCCGAGCCGATCACGTGACAAAAAGTGGCGCATGATGCTACGGTAATCGAGCATCAGATACGAGTCACCGAACAGCACGAAAAAGGTGTCGGCGAGGAGGCGCTCCGCCCACTTGAGCGCCCCGCCGGTGCCGAGGTGCCGTTGTCCCTCGTCACTGTAGCGTATCCGGATGCCCAGGCGGCTGCCGTCACCGAAGTGCTCCTGAATCACACGCGCTAAGTGCCCGACACATAAGACGATATCGCTTACGTCGTTGCGGCGCAGGAGCTCGATCTGGTACTCAAGGAACGGCTTGCCGAGAACCTCGACCATCGACTTGGGAAGCTCGGCCGTCACTGGTCTCAAGCGCGTCGCGAGACCTCCCGCAAGGATTACGACCTGCATCGCTTCTCCTCGTCCCACTTGTGCAAGGATCGCGCCACCTGGCCCCCAGTCGGTGTACCCCGATGATGCGAGACTCGACCCGTCAGTCACATTGCTCTGACAGGAGGTCGAGCAGCAACTCCCGCACCGCACGCTGCATCGCCTCACGGGACGACAGGGACGCCCGCCAGCCCGACGCATGGATCTTCTGGAGATCGAGGCGGACCACGGGGACGTCCCCCTTCCAGCCCCGCTTGCCTCCGGTGAAGCGCAGGGTGACATCCGAGAGGCCCATGGCCTCGATGACCAACTGCGCGATGGTCAGAACGTCCAGGTAATCATCGGTGGCCACGTTGTAGTAGTTGAACCTGTTCGGCACCGGGCGAAAGACATGCTGGATGGCGCTCACGATGTCGCTCACGTGAATGTAGGATTTGCTCTGGGTGCCGTCGCCAAGAATCTCGAGGTGATGCGGATCCCGCCGCAGCTTTCGGATGAAGTCATAGGCGACACCATGCGTCTGCCGCCGTCCGACCGCATTGGCAAGCCGGAACACATACGCCTGCATGTCGAACATGTAGCAATAGGCGCTGATCAGCGCCTCACACGCCAGCTTGCTCGCGCCGTAGGTCGAGATCGGCATCAGTGGCGCGAAGTCTTCGTGGACCGCGCTCAGCCCCGTATCCCCGTAGACTCCGCTCCCCGATGCGTAGAGGAGCGTCCCCACGCCATTAAGGCGCATGGCCTCCAGGAGATTCTGAGTCAGGTAGGTGCCCTGCCAAAAATCCGTATCGGGTTGGGTCACGGCCTTCGCGATCTCGGGATTGGACGCGAAATGGTACACGAGATCGTGCCCCCGGAGGGCGGAGCTCACCGCCTCAAGATCCTGGAGGTCCCCCTCGACGACCGAGAGGCGGGGGCTCCCCATGTGCTCCTGCAGGTGCCAGCGTCGTCCGGATGTCAAGTTGTCGAAGACGGTGACCGCCGAGCTCGTGCAGGACAGCAAATGGTCGGCGAAATGGCTTCCGATGAACCCCGCCCCACCCGCGATGAACACCTTGGGCTCAGGCATCTCAGCTGGGCCGACGACCTAGTGCCGTTCCAACTATTTGTGACGACTTTCGCACTGCGCGCAGTCGCGATGGTTGTCGTAAACGCAAGCAGATAACAGTCGGCGCAACAAGTTGGAAGGGCACTAGAACGTCCCGGCTTTGATCTTTCGCCTCATGATCACGAACTCACGGAGCACGTGGATCACTGAGCGCGGAATCTGCCGAAGCGGGAGACCCCTGGATTCGCCGAACGGCCGTGGCCGGTGCCGGACGGGCACCTCGTCGATGCGATAGCCCTTGTAGAAGGCACGGATGCTGAGCTCCGTGGCGATGCAGGCCTTCATCTGCCAGTCGTCGCGAACCAACTCATCCACGAGCTCGCGCCGCATCAGCCGGAAGCCGCAGTTGATATCCCGGAGCCGGAGCTTGAACACAAACCCGATCAGGATGTTGAACACCCGCGACATGAGGAGGCGGTAGAGGGGATCGCGCCGCGGCTGTTTGAAGCCGATGACCAGGTCGCAGTACGGAATCCGCTTCGCGAGGCGCCAAAAGTCCCGGGGATCGTGCTGGCCGTCGCTGTCGCTGAAGAAGATGACGTCGTGCTTGGGGAGCGACAGGGCCTCCTTGAGAGCCGCCGTGTAGCCTCGGCGCTCCTCGCGGTGGATGACGGTGAGCCCGAGCTCACCGCGGAGACCCTGGAGGATCTCCCAGGTCCTGTCGCGGCTCCCGTCCTCGACGATGATGAATTCCGAGCCCGGGAGGCGACTGATGACCTCGGCGTGATAATCCCGCACGACCTGCTCGATCACCTCTGCCTCGTTGTGCGCCAGGATGACCAGCGAGATCGGGCCGATCCTCTGCTCGGGCATGTTCAGGAGCGACTCCGTGCCACGTACTCCCGCGCAGCGCCGTTGTGGCCGATCAGGCCGGACGGGACCGACGGTCGGCTCGCTTCACCATCTGCCGGCTGCGCTTGGATGCCCAATGGAGCATGTGCCCCGACTCCCCTTCTGCTGGAACGCGTGGTATAACAGAAACAACGGCGGAGGTCACGCGGGGCCTCCCGCAGCAGAAGGCGAGGGGGGCGCGCCACGACGGCCTCGGGGGTCGCGGAAGACCGGGCTCTCCGATGATCCTTATCCCCACACGCCCGGTGAACGTCAGATGAAGCCGAAAGTGGTCGTCGTCATGCCGGCCTACAACGCCGGCCGAACACTTCGGGTGACCTACGAGGAGCTGCCCAAGGACGCGGTCAGCCACGTCATCCTCGTGGACGACGGCTCCACGGACGCGACGCTGGAGGTCGCGCGACAGCTTGACCTCGAGATCTTCGTCCACGATCGGAACTACGGATACGGGGCCAATCAGAAAACCTGCTACACGGAGGCCCTCAGAGCCGGCGCGGACATCGTGGTGATGGTCCATCCGGACTACCAGTACGACCCGACCCTGGTGCCGCAGATCATCCAGCCGATCATCACTGGAGCGGCCGATGTCGTGCTGGGCTCCCGCTTCAAGCGTGGTTCAGTGGTCGCGCAGGGCATGCCCTGGTGGAAATATCTCGGCAATCGCGCGCTCACGGCGCTCGAAAACCTGGTGTTCGGGGTCTCGCTCTCGGAGTTTCACACCGGCTACCGAGCGTTTCGACGAGAGGTGCTCGAGGCGGTGAACTTCGCAACGAACTCGGATGGCTTCGTCTTCGACCAAGAGATCATCGCCCAGATCGTCGCCGCCCGCTTCCGCATTGCGGAGATTCCTGTCCCCACCCGATACTTCCCGGAAGCCTCGTCGGCCAGCTTCGTGGCGTCGGCCGCCTACGGACTGCAAATCCTCCTCCTCCTCGTTCGGTTCACGCTTCACCGCACGAGGATTCAGCGCTCTCGGCGCTTCGAAAGCCTCGGGGCGCGGTACAGCCGCCTCGCCTGACGAGCCCCCGCCTCAGGGGTCGAACGACGCGTCGCTTGAGTCCGCCTCCTCGTCCCTGCCCCGTCTGAGCTGATGCTTCTGAAGCTTGTAGCGGAACTGGCGGAAGCTCATCCGGAGCAACTCCGCGGCTCGGGTCTGAACCCCCTTGGTCCGCTCCAGGGCTTGCTCTAGGAGTTGCCGCTCAATCCCGTCCAGGGTTGCTTCGAGGTCCATCCCCTTTTCGGGGAGCGTGAGGGAAAGGCCCGGCGCGAGCCGCTCGCGGCGGAGCGTGTCAGGGAGGGCCTCGGAGGTGAGAAGCTCGCCCCCGCCGAGGACCATTGCCCGCTCGATAACATTCTCCAGCTCGCGGATGTTGCCGGGCCAGTGGTACTGCTCCAGGAGCTGCATGGCCTCGGGGGACACGCCGGTGATGGCCCTTCCCAGCTCCGTGGAAAACTTCCTGATGAAGTGTGACACGAGGAGCGGGATGTCCTCCCGGCGGTCCCGGAGGGGCGGCAACCGGATGGGGATCACGTTCAGCCGGTAGAAAAGATCCTCGCGCAGGGTGCCGTCGGCCACCGTGGCCTCCAGGTCCTTGTTCGAGGCCGCGATCAGCCGGACGTCGACCTTCATGTCCTTGGTGTCCCCGACTCGGCGGATGGTTTTTTCCTGGATGGCTCGGAGGAGTTTCACCTGGAGGAAGGGGGGGATCTCGGTGACCTCATCCAGGAAGAGGGTCCCTCCATCGGCCTCCTCGAACAGGCCTCGCTTGTGGGCCACGGCCCCCGTGAACGACCCCTTCACGTGCCCGAAAAGCTCGGACTCCATGAGCCCCTCGGGGATTGCCCCACAGTTCACGGAGATGAACGGCTTCTGCCGTCGCGGGTTACCCATGTGATAGTGAATGGCGGTCGCGATCAGCTCCTTTCCCGTCCCGCTCTCTCCCGTGATCATCACCGTGGAGGCACTCCCGGCTACCTTCTGGACTATCTCAAAGACGTCCCTCATCCGCACGCTCTTGGCGATGATGCCCTCGAAACGGTTTTCGAAGTTCGCCACGAGGTCCTGCAACCGGATGTTCTCATCCTGCAGTCGCTTCCGTTCCAGGGCGTTCCTGACGACCAACGTGAACTCGTCGAGCCTGAAGGGCTTGGCAATGTAGTCGTAGGCCCCAAGCTTCATGGCTTCCACCGCCGCCTCGATGGTGGAATAGGCCGTGATCATAATGACGGCGGTGTCGGGCGCGACATCCTTCGCAGCCCTGAGCACCTCAACGCCATCCACGTTGGGCATGCGCACATCGGTAATGACCAGGTCGTAGCGCTCCCGGCGGATCGCATCCAGAGCCGCCTCACCACTCTCGGCCAGGGTCACCTCATGCCCTTCCTTCTTGAGGGTAAACTCGAGCAGCTCCCGCATGCTCTTTTCGTCGTCAGCGATCAGGACCCGCGGTGCCGCCATGGACCTATCCTCGCCGCTCCGATAGGGGGGGCGCCCATCGCGGGCGCCCGTGCCTCATGTTGCGAGAGACCCCGCTGTGGGTCATGGTCGGACAGGATGCGTGAGCGGCATGAGCTCCACCGTGGACGCCGGTGCCTGCGGGAGGCTCACCGTGAACGTCGTGCCAACATCAGGGTCGCTTCGGACCTGGATGTCGCCCCCATGATCCTGCACCACCCGGTGCACCATGGCGAGGCCAAGCCCGCTCCCCCCGGCCTTCGTCGAGTAGAAGAGCTCAAAGATCTGGGGGAGGTCCTGGGCGCTGATCCCACGGCCCGTGTCGGCCACCCACACCTCGAGGCACTTGGCGACCTCATCGCCCGAGACCCTGGCGCCGATGCGTAGTTCCCCTCCCTCGCGCATGGCGTCCAGCGCGTTCAGGCAGAGGTGCCAAATGGCCCGCCCGAGCTGCTGGGGATCCACCTGCGCGGGGATCTCGGCGCTGTACTCACGGACCATGCGCACATTGGGCGAGAGCCGACGCTGTTCGAGGAGGACCAGCACGTCATCGAGGAGCCGCGAGAGGTTGACGGCCAGCGGCTGGAGTGCGGCGGGCCTGGCATATTCCAGGAAATCCTTGATGATCCGATCGAGACGAGCCGACTCACGGAGGACGATCTCCGCTAGTCGGGCGCTGCCCTCCCGCAGCGGGACCTCCCGCGAAAGGGCCTCGATGGCCCCGGTCACGGACGCGAGGGGGTTCCGGATCTCGTGGGCGATGTTCGCCGCCAGGCGGCCCACGGTGGCCAAGCGGTCGGCCTGGCGCACGCGCCGCTCCATCTGCTTGATCTGGGAGAGGTCCTGGCAGACTCCGATGAGCCCCGCCAGGCGTCCAGCACCGGTCCGGAGCGGCCAGAAGGAGATCCCGATCGGTACCTGACACCCATCTTTCCGTCTGAGGGCAATCTCGTGGCGGCCGGACACGTATCCCGCGTCGTCAATGGAGGCCCAGACACGTTCAAGGCAGATGCTGTCATCGAAGACAGCCTGCCACGGCTGCCCGTGCACCTCCACGGCGGACAACCCCGTGATCTCTTCTGCCGCCCGATTGAAGGCGGTGACCCGCTCCTGCCGATCCAGGGCAATCAGGCCCGAGCCCACCGATTCGAAAATCAGATCCTTGAACGCCTGGAGATCGCTCAGGCTGTCTCGCTGGACTTCCAACTCCCGGCGGAGCTGGTGGTACCGCTCCGCCACCGTGCCCATGAGAATCGCTACCACCAGGAAGACTCCGGCGTTCGTGAACATGCTGGCGACCTCGAGGGCGGTGGTCTCGGTGGGCTCGACGAGGAGGCTCAGAGGCACCACCGTCCGGCCCAGCACAAGACCGGCGTAGAGCAGGCTGGCCAGGGCGCCCACGGCGACCCCTCCCTGGCGCGAGAGGATCAGGCAGGCAGCCGTGATGGTCAGGATGTACAGGAAGACGAAGATGGACTGAGGCCCTCCGGTCACTGCCACAATGCCGGTAGCGAGGACCACGTCCAAGATCAGTTGGAGCCAGGCCCAGCGCCGGAGGTTACCCACCGTTGGCCGGACAACCAGATACACACCGGATGCGGCAGCGGCGCCCAAGAGACAGAGCGCAAACGGCGGGAGCTCAAAGGGCAGCGCCTCCCACTGGGCCAAGAGCACGCCGCCCGCGAGCAGGGCTCCCGAAACCAGCAAGCGGGCCACGCTGACCCGATGGAGCAGAGCGGAAAGGTGAGGGGCCGTGGTCACCGCGAGGCTACTGGATGAGGGTCACCATCTTGAAGATCGGCATGTACATCGCCACCACCAGGCCCCCGATCACGACGCCCAAGAAGACGATCATCATGGGCTCGAGGAGCGACATGAGGGTACCGACAGCCGTGTCCACCTCGTCATCATAGAAATCGGCAATCTTGGCCATCATGGTGTCCAAGGCCCCGGTCTGCTCTCCCACATTGATCATCTGGACCACCATGGGCGGGAAGACTCCGGAGGCCTTGAGGGGCTCGGCGAGCGTCTTGCCCGCCGTGACGGAACTGCGCGTAGCCTCGATGGAGTGCTCGACCACCGCGTTCCCAGCGGTTCGTGCCGTGATCCGAAGACCTTCCAGGATTGGGACCCCAGACGCCACCAGGGTCCCGAGGGTCCGCGAGAAGCGAGCGACGGCCACCTTGCGGATGAGCGGGCCGAAGACGGGAAGCCGCAAGAGGATCCTGTCAATGAGCCACCTGCCGCCGCGGGTCTTGTAGTACCTCCGTAGCCCCCATACCCCCAGTATGAGCGTCCCGAAGACGAGCCACCAGAACGAGATCATGAAGCTCGAGAGCCCCATGACGATTTTCGTGGGGATCGGGAGATCGGCGCCGAGCTGCTGGAACATTTGCGCGAAGACAGGAATCACGAACAGCAGCATGAAGACAACGACGAGAAAGGCCACCCCGACGATGGCAACAGGGTACACCATGGCACCCTTGACCTTCCGCTTCAGGGAGGCAGCCTTCTCGATGTAGGCGGCTAGCCGCTGGAGGATCACATCGAGGATCCCCCCCGACTCGCCCACCTCTGCCATGTTTGTGTAGAGGTCGTTGAATGCCTTCGGGTGCTTTCGGAGAGCCTCAGAAAGGGAGGCGCCGGCCTCCACCTCCCGCGCGACCTGGGTAGTCACTTGGCGCAGCGTGAGGGATTCGCTCTGCTCAGCCAGGATGTTCAAGCACTGGACCAGCGGGAGCCCAGCGTCGATCATGGTGGAGAACTGCCGGGTGAAGATGGCCAGATCGCGGTCTTTGACCTTGCCGCCGAAGGTGGAGGCCCGCGCAGCCCTGAGCGCCTTTTCCTGAATCCGGATGACCAGGATCTGCCGTTGGCGTAGCTGAGCGACGGCAGCCGTGCGGTCCGGAGCCTCGATCTCTCCCGCCGTGGAGCCCCGAGCAGTCCGTCCTTGATAGGCGAAGACTGGCATGGACGCCTCCTCCCGAGGCCTTATCGCCTGCTAAAGGGGGAGCCGCCGCTGCCCCCCGGCTGACCCGCAGCAACCCCCCCTGCGGCGCTGGACAGCAAGTGGGCAAGCTCGTCCGGAAGCGCCGTGCGGTTCATGGCCTCGTCGCGGCTGATGAGCCCCTTCTGGACCAGCTGGACCAGGGCCTGGTTCATGGTCTGCATCCCGAATCTGTTCCCGGCTTGCATGGCGCTGTAAATCTGGTGAATCTTCTCCTCCCGGATCAGGTTCCGGATGGCGGGGGTCATGACCATGATCTCGAGGGCCATGGCCCGGCCCCGGCCGTCCCCGCGCGGGATCAGCGTCTGCGAGAGCACGCCCTCCAGCACCATGGAGAGCTGGGCCCGCACCTGGGGCTGCTGGTGCGTCGGGAAGACGTCGATGATGCGGTTCATGGTCTGCGCGCACGAGTTGGTGTGCAGCGTGCCAAAGGTGAGGTGGCCGGTCTCTGCAACGGTGAGGGCGGCCTGAATCGTCTCCAGGTCGCGCATCTCGCCAATGAGCACTACGTCCGGATCCTGACGGAGGATCGACTTCAGCGCGTTCTTGAATGACTGGGCGTCGGAGTAGATCTCGCGCTGGTTCACCACGCACCGCTTGTGTGGGTGGACGAACTCGATCGGATCCTCGATGGTCACGATGTGCTCGGCGCGCTCGGTATTGACCTTGTCGATCATGGCAGCCAGCGTTGTCGACTTGCCCGAGCCCGTCGGCCCGGTGACCAGAACCAACCCTTTGGGACGCTCCGCCAGCTGCTCCACGATCGAGGGAAGCCCAAGCTCCGAGAAGGAACGGATCTTGAACGGGACCATGCGGATGGCGAGGGCGACGGCCCCGCGCTGGCGGTAGACGTTGGCCCGGAACCGAGAGAGCCCCTGGATCCCGAAGGAGAAATCCAACTCGCTCTCTTCCTCGAACTTCTGCTTCTGCCCCTCGTTCAGCACGCTATAGCCCAGCCGCTGGGTGTCCTGCGGCGACAGCACCTCGAACTCGGTCAGGGGCGCCAGCTTGCCGTTAATCCGGATCTGCGGATAGGTCCCCGTGGTGACATGGAGGTCTGAGGCCCCCCGCTCGATCATGATGGACAGGAGATCATGCATCGTCGCGGCCATGATTCACCTCACGAGCTTTAGGATCAGCTCTCTCACCGGCCAGCGGGCATACGCATCGGGGGCCCCGGGCCGGGTGTTCAGGCGAGGGTCACCCGGAGGACCTCCTCCATCGTGGTAATTCCGTCGAGCACTTTCGTGAGCCCGGCTTCGCGCAAGGTCTTCATCCCCTGCCGCCGAGCCGCCTCCCCGATCTCGGCCGTCGGGGCGCTCTTGAGGATCAGGTCGCGAATCTCCTGGGTCACCGGCATCACCTCGTAAAAGGCGATGCGCCCCTTCATCCCGGTGAAGTTGCAGACCTGGCACCCTTTCCCTCGGTAGAAGGTGCACCGGCCCAGGCCCTGGGACTGATGGCCGTACGCCACCAGGCTCTCCTCGTCGGCCTCGTACGGCTCCTTGCACTCGTTGCAGACCTTGCGTCCCAGGCGCTGGGCCACGATCAGGAGGAGGGAGGAGGACAGCAAGAACGGCGCGATCCCCATGTCCAGGAGTCTGGCGACTGCCGAGGGGGAGTCGTTGGTATGGAGAGTGGTGAAGACCAGGTGGCCGGTGAGCGCGGCTCGGATCGAGATCTGGGCGGTCTCCAGATCGCGGGTCTCACCTACCAGGATTACGTCCGGATCCTGGCGAAGGAAGGAGCGGAGGGCAGCGGCAAACGTCCGTCCGATCTCCTCGTTGACCTGGACCTGGTTGACGCCCTTCAGATTGTACTCCACCGGGTCCTCGGCGGTCATGATGTTGATGTCCGGGGAGTTCACCGTGTGAATGGCCGAGTAGAGGGTGGTGGTCTTTCCCGACCCAGTGGGACCTGTAATGAGGATCATCCCGTAGGCGCTATGGACCGCCTTGGTGAACTGCTCGAGAGCCCAGGGGTCGAAGCCCAGCTCGGTCAGATCCAGCTTGAGCGCCTCTTTGTCCAAGAGCCGCATCACCACCTTCTCGCCGAAGATGGTCGGCAGCGTGGAGACGCGGAAGTCGATCTCGCGGCGGGCGTAGCGGAGCTTGATGCGACCGTCCTGGGGAAGCCGGCGCTCGGCGATGTCCAGGTTGGACATGATCTTGATGCGCGACACCATGGCCGGTTCCAGCCGCTTCGGAGGGGTCATCATCTCGTGGAGCACGCCGTCGATCCGGAACCGGACCCGGAACACCTTTTCGTAGGGCTCGAGATGGATGTCCGAAACCCCCCGGTGGATGGCATCCACCAGGATCATGTTGACGAGTTTGACCACCGGGGCCTCGTCGGCGGACTCCTTGAGCTCAAACAGATCGAGCTTGGCGGAGACCTCCTCACCCTCCACCACTTCCAGCGCGCTCTCCCCCTCCATGGCCGAGATGACCTCGGAGAAGGCCGAGACCTGAGTGTCGTACAGACGCTCGATGGCCTGGCGAAGAGCCCCCTGGGCCGCTACCACCGGCACCACCTGGAGGTTGGTCATGAAGGCCACATCGTCGAGCGCGAACACGTTGGTGGGATCTCCCATCGCCAGGGTAAGGGTGTTACCCACCCGCTTGACCGGAAGGACCTCGTACTTGCTTGCGAGCGAGCCGGGAACCAGCTTGAGGACCTCGGCGTCGATGTCCAGCTGGGAAAGCGTGATGGAAGGGATGCCGTACTGTCGGGACAGGAAGCCGATCAGCTGATCTTCGTGGACCAGCCCCAGCCGGACCAGCACGGACCCGAGCTTGTCGTTGGACCCCTTCTGTTCCTTGAGGGCTCGCTGGAGCTGCTCCTGGGAAATGAGCCCGTCGGCAACGAGGAGGTCACCCAGCCGCCGGCTCAGCGGCTGTCCGAGTTTCTGATCCGCCATGCCCCGTCTCGGGAGGCAAGTTTATGGTTTTACCCGGGTTAGGCGTGTCACGGTATCCCGAAACGCGTTGTAGGCCTCTTCCTGGTACAGCACGAAGACGATCCTCTTGAGGCCTGTGGTTTCGGCCTTGAGGTGCTCCAGGATCGCTTCCATCATCACCTCGGCGGCCTGGACCGGGGGGAAGCCACCGACGCCGGTCCCGAGCGCCGGGAACGCAAGAGAGGAGAGCTTGCGCTTTTCGGCAATGGCCAGACTGGAGCGGGTGGCCTGGGTGATCTTCTGCCCGTCGGTCTTGAGGTCCTGGCCCATGGCGGCAGCATGGATCACGTGGGTCGCCGCCAAGTTGCCCGCGGTGGTGAGCACCGCCTCGCCGACTTCGATCGGGCCCTGTTGAACCGCCTCCTCCTCGATGATGACACCGCCTTTCCTTTTGATCGCACCCGCTACCCCGGCTCCCATCCAGAGGTGGGAGTTGGCCGCGCTCACGATGGCGTCCACCTCCCAGTCGGTGATGTCGCCTCGGTCGATGAGGATTTCGGTCTTGCCCACCTTGACCTTCATGGCTCGAGTGTCCTCGTCTAGGAGTTGCCGCCGTCGGAGGTCTTGACCCGCTCCCACACGCGGTCAAGCTCGGCCAGTGGCGTCTCCGAGAGGGAACGGCCGCTGCCTGTAATGTCGGCTTCCATACGCACGAAGCGACGGCGAAACTTCTCCGTCGCTTCCCGGAGACTCTCCTCGGCATCCAGCTCGAGGAGGCGGACCACGTTCACGAGCGAGAAGAGGAGATCGCCGATCTCCTGCCGGACGCGGGCATGCTCGCCGCGGGTCAGGGCCTGCTCCACCTCACCCACTTCCTCCTTGACCTTTTCCCACGCAGCCTCCGGGCTGGCCCAATCGAAGCCCACCCGCGCGGCCTTGGACTGAAGGCGCTGGGCGCGGAGAAGAGCTGGGAGGCTTCGTGGCATCCCCTCCAAGACCGAGCGCGGCGGCCCGTTGCCTGCCGCCTCGGCGTGCTTGATGGCTTCCCACTGAGCGAGGGCTTCCTGGGCCGAGCCGAGGCGGCGATCGCCAAACACATGAGGGTGCCGCCGGGTCATCTTCTCCACCAAGTGCTGAAGGACATCGGTCATGCTGAACTCGCCGAGTTCACGAGCCAGCTCGCTATGGAAGACGACCTGGAAGATCAGGTCCCCCAGCTCCTCGATCAGCGCCTCCCGCCCGCCTGAATCGAGCGCCTCGAGGACCTCGTGGGCCTCTTCGATCAGGAAGGGCTTCAGGGAATCCCGCGTCTGCTCGCGGTCCCACGGACACCCTCCGGGCCCTCTGAGGCGGGCCATGACGGCAAGAAGCGACTCGAACAGGGTTCCAGGAGAGTCGGGCATGTCGGGTCCCTCACCGTAAAACCATTATACACAAGGAGAAAACTCGACTCCAATCCGTTCGTCTTGGAAGCCCCAACTTGTCTCTCGCTTGACGCCCGTGCTAGGCTCAGGTGGTTTTCCCGAGGCGGGTAGGTGCTCCATTCTCGCCCCGCCTCGATTCCCCACGTCAGACTTGGAGGTGAACGAAGGTGCCCGAAGAGGCCGGCGAAGAGGGATTCAAAGTTATCGACAGGCGTGGGCGGCGCGAAGAGCCGGAGGAGGCCGAGGCAACAGGGCCTGAGGTGGCGGCCCCACGACTCCCAAGACGCCGGGTCTCTCCCGAGCCCTCCCAATTCGGCGCCGCAGAGGAGCCTGACCTCTCAGCACTGTTCCTCATGTTGGCCAGCTCCGCCCTGGTCGACCTCGGAGTGACGCCGGAGCCGATGACGGGCGCCCCCCGACTGGATCTGGTCCAGGCCAAGCTCTACATCGACCTCCTCCGCCTGCTACGAGACAAGACGGAAGGGCACCGCACATCTGAGGAGAGCAAGCTCCTGGGGGACGTTCTCCAGGACCTCCAACTTCGTTTCGTGGAGGCCACCAAAGGCCGCTGATCGGCGGGCCCGGGTCGTCACGACGACCCGGCCCTGCTGGATCGATACCGCCTCAATCACCGCGGGCACCGGCCAGCTCAAGAACTTCCGGCCGAGCATCCAGGAGAGAAGCCAGGCACCTACGTTCTGGGTGCCGAGGCGGAACTCGCTGGGGTCAATCCGCAAGAACTCCTGCTCCTGACTGAGCCATCCTCTCTCAAGCCGTACTCGAGCCCGAATCGCTACCCAGACCCGACGCGAAAGTTGCGAGGCCGGGAGAGCACTCGTGATGTACTTGAACGGAACTCCCCTCATGAGCGACCGGATCTCTGTCTGTCCCTGGAATGCCATCTGTCCCGGTGTGAACGTGACCCGAAGATCCGTGAGTGGGATTCCTTGGCCTCTGATCAGGTGGCGGGAGAGAAAGGCATTAATCTCCCTCTCCGTGAACACCACAGGTGCGGTGCGAGAGGACAGGCGCCTGTCCCTCAGGACCAGCTCGTACATCTTTTGCTGGGCCCGGCGGCCATCCCTGGATGTTCCCACAGGCCCAGAGAGGTTTTCAGGAGGGTGGAAGATGTTCGTAGAGAATATCAGACCTCCCCCGAGGACCACTCCAATCCCCACCAGGATCACGGTTAGAGTAAGACAGCCCATGCACCCGACCCGCATGGGAATACATTACCACCTCAGCTTAGCTGAATTCTCATAAAGAATACGTGGTTACACTCGCGATTTTGGGACCCGAGGACACCTTGATAATGTTTGACTAGGAATTCTTTACACAGGAGCGCTCAAATATAGCTTGACATGTGCTCGCTCATGGAATATAAGCTAAGTAGACTCAATCTCATCCTACAAGGAGGGCAATTGGCCATGGCACTCGAACGTTGGCGCCCATTTGGTGGAACGCCGGATAGCTGGGAACCTTTCCGGGCCCTTACTGACATCCAGACCAACATGAATCGGCTCTTTGACACCTTCTTCGGCCACCCGGTTCGAGCCGGGATCGAGGAGCGGGCCTGGAGGCCGGTGTTGGACATCTACGAGACCAAAGATGAACTGGTGGTCGCGGCAGAACTGCCCGGGTTCAGGGAGAAGGAGATCCAAGTCACCATCAGCGGTGATCTTCTGAGCATCAGGGGGCAGCGCTCCGAGGACTGTGAAGTCAAAGAGCAGAGCTACCACCGAGTCGAACGGTCCTTCGGGAAGTTCGAGCGGAACATCCCACTGCCGATCCCGGTCCAGAGCGACAGGGTGAAGGCCCAGTACCGGGCTGGGGTGCTGGAGATCCGCCTCCCGAAGGTCGAGGAAGCGAAGCCCAAGGAGATCACGATCGAGGTGAAGTAGCTCTGAGGTGAGCGGTGCCCGCGTCGGTGCCTCATGGCCGGCGCGGCACCGAAACTCTCCCCAACACCACGAACGACCGCGAACCGACAAGGGAGAACGTTGATATGGCTAAGGTAATTGGCATCGACCTGGGCACCACCAACTCCGTCGTCGCAGCAATGGAAGCCGGCGATCCCGTCGTGATTCCGAACCAGGAGGGGAGCCGGCTGACGCCCTCGGTAGTGGGGTTCACCAAAGATGGAGAAATCCCCGTCGGGCAAGTGGCGAAACGTCAGGCGATCACCAACCCCGAGAACACGGTCTTTTCCATCAAGCGGTTTATGGGCCGGCGGTACGAGGAGGTCCTCCACGAGATCAAGCTGATCACCTTCAAGGTCGTGCGGGCCGAAAATGACGACGCACGGGTCGAGGTCCGCGGAAAAACGTATGCCCCCCCCGAGATCTCCGCCATGGTGCTCCGCAAGCTCAAGGAGGCGGCGGAGGCCTACCTGGGCGAGAAGATCGCCAAGGCCGTGATCACCGTCCCCGCTTACTTCAACGACAGCCAGCGCCAGGCCACCAAGGATGCCGGAACCATCGCCGGGCTGGAAGTGTTTCGGATCATCAACGAGCCGACGGCGGCTTCCCTGGCCTACGGCATGGACAAGAAGAAGGACCAGACAATCGCCGTGTACGACCTGGGAGGAGGCACTTTCGACATTTCCATCCTCGAAATCGGCGAAGGGGTCTTTGAGGTGAAGGCCACCAACGGCGATACGCACCTGGGGGGCGACGACTTCGACCAGCGGATCATCGACTGGATCGCCGATGAGTTCAGGAAGGAGCACGGCATCGATCTCCGGAAGGATCGGATGGCGCTCCAGCGGCTCAAGGAGGCTGCCGAGAAGGCGAAGTGCGAGCTCTCCACCACCCTCCAGACCGAACTCAACCTGCCCTTCATCACCGCCGATGCCTCCGGGCCCAAGCACCTGGTGATGACCCTTACACGGGCCAAGCTGGAAGCGCTCGTGGCTGACCTGCTCGAGCGGAGTGTCGGACCCTGCCGGCAGGCCATGCAGGATGCGGGGATCACCCCGAAGCAGATCGACGAGGTGATCTTGGTGGGCGGGCAGACCCGGATGCCGAAGGTCCAGGAGGCGGTGCGCCAGCTCTTCGACAAGGAACCCCACAAGGGGGTGAACCCCGACGAGGTGGTGGCGGTTGGGGCGGCGGTCCAGGCCGCCGTGCTCACCGGCGAGGTCAAGGATCTCTTGCTCCTCGACGTTACCCCGCTCTCGCTCGGGATCGAGACGCTGGGCGGCGTGATGACCACGCTGATCACGCGCAACACCACCATCCCCACCAAGAAGAGCGAGACCTTCACCACGGCAGCGGACAACCAGACGTCCGTGGAGGTCCACGTTCTTCAAGGGGAGCGCCCCATGGCCCGGGATAACCGAACGCTGGGGAAGTTCCACCTGGTAGGGATCCCCCCGGCGCCGCGCGGGGTGCCGCAGGTCGACGTGACCTTCGACATCGACGCCAATGGCATTCTCAACGTGTCGGCCAAAGACACCGCCACCGGCAAGCAACAGGCCATTACCATCACCGCCTCTTCCGGCCTTACCAAGGACGAGGTCGGGCAGATGGTCCATGAAGCCGAGACCCATGCCGCCGAGGATGCCGCGCGGAAGCAAGAGATCGAGATCAGGAACCAGGCCGACTCCCTCGTGTACACCACGGAACGAACGCTCCGGGAGCACGGCGACAAGATTCCTGAGTCAGACAAGAAGAGCATCGAGGAGGCCCTCGGCGAGGTTCAGGAGGCTCTGAAGGGCAGCGACACCGAGCGGATCAAGCGGGCCCAGGAAACCTTGACCCAGGCCTCGCACAAGCTGGCCGAGGTCATGTACCGAGAAGCTCAGGCCAAAGCGCAGGCCGGTCCCACTGGGGCCGCGAGTCAGGGTGAGGGCAAAGCGGCTGAGGGCGAGGTCGTGGACGCGGAATTCGAAGATCTGGGAGAGAAGGGCGACAAGAAATAACCATACCGGCCGCGGCCCCGGATTGACATCATGAGACGCGACTACTACGCGGTGCTAGGCATCGAGGTCAGCGCGACGCCGCGCGACATCCGGCAGGCCTACCGGCGACTGGCTCGCCAGTACTCGCCCGACATTAACCTCTGGGACGAAGAAGCCCGGCCCCTCTTCGAGGAGATCGTCGAAGCCTACCGAGTCCTGAGCGATTCCATCACGCGGTCACTCTACGACCGCTACGGGCACGAGGCTTTCCGCCAGGCCAGGGGCGAGGAGCGACCGGCGAGCCAGGCTCCCGGCGCGGTCCGGGGGGACGACCTGCACCTGCCGGTGGACCTAGCTTTCGCCGACGCCGCCCGCGGGCTGTCGTTGACCCTCGATTTGACTCGCCTCTCCCCCTGCCCCGATTGCGGCGCATCCGGCTGTCGCCTGGGTGCGGCGCCCACGAGCTGTACGCACTGCGGGGGGACAGGTATGTTGTGGACCGGGACGGGAAGCCCACGCCCCGAGCCTTGCCCGGCCTGCCACGGCCTCGGCCACCGAGTTGCCGATCCCTGCCCAGCATGCCGGGGCCGGGGGGTGAGCCCGAGCCGGGTGACCATCCAGGCGGTGATCCCCCCGGGCGTGGACACGGGCGTGCAGCTACACATCCCGGGAGAGGGACACGCCGGCCCCTTTGGGGGCCCTCGAGGGAATCTGATCGTGATCACCCGCGTCGCCCCTCATCAGTTCTTCACGCGCAAAGGCGACAACCTCCACTTGGAGTTCCCGCTCTCACTCACGGAGGCGGTGCTGGGGGCGCGCATTCCTGTTCCCACGCTCGAGGGAACGGCGGCGCTCGCGCTCCCGCCGGGGACCCAGAGCGGCCAGGTGTTCCGCCTGCGGAGTAAGGGGCTAACCAAGCTCCATGGGGAGGGACGCGGGGATCTGTACGTGACGGTGAAAGTCATCATCCCCCGGGGCCTGGACGCGCGGACCCAGGAGATTTTCCGACAGCTCGAGCGGTTGATCCCCGACAACCCGCGGACCGGTTTCCTCGCCTCCCCCAGAGAAGCCTCCCGCATGGAGGGCCGACGGTGACGGACAAGGCGAAGCCGCTTTACACGATCGGTGTGGTGGCGGGCATGCTGAAGCTACACCCGCAGACCCTCCGCCTCTACGAGCGCAAGGGGTTGATCAAGCCAAGCCGCACCGAGGGGCGGATGCGGATGTACTCGGCGGAGGACGTGGAGGAGATCGCCCGGGTGGTCCGGCTCATGCGGGATCTGGGCGTGAATCTGGCGGGCGCCGAGATCATCCTCAAGATGAGAAGCCAGATGCTCAAAATGCAGCAACAAATCGGGGAGTTGCTGGCGTACGTGCGTGAGGAGCGGATACGGACCGGGGATCGCGGGCAGCAGGAAACCCGTGAGGCGTTGGTCCGAGCCGCCTCGGGCCAGCTGGCCCCCATTGACCTGTTCTAACGGTACACGAGGAGGGTTATGAACAAGAGCCGCATGGTGAAGAAAGCATTCCGCCCGCTTTCCCAGGCCGAGCTTCGGCAGATGTTGCTGGCCAGGCAGCAGGAGTTGCTGGCCTCGATCCGTCAAGAGCGAGGCAGTCTTCGGGAGGGAGCGGTCGAGCTGGCTGCGGACTCCCCGGGCGACCAGGCCGACCGGTCAGTGTTGAGGCCGGAAGCGGAGATCGGGTATGAGGTCGTGGGCCACCGGGCCGACCTCCTGACCCAGATAGGCCTCGCGCTGAGGACGCTCGAGGAAGGAACCTACGGACGGTGTGAGATGTGCGAGGAGCCGATTCCGCCGGCACGCCTTGAGGCACTGCCCTTCGCGATCCGATGCACCCGCTGTCAGGAGGCCTGGGAGCGCGAGGGCCGGAGGACACGAGGCGAGCGGGTCTATGCCCGCCAGCCGAGCACCGAGTGAGAGGAGCTCTACATGGCGGAGATGACGACCCCGGTGCTGCCCGATATCCTTTCGATTCTTCCGCTCCGGGATGCGGTGCTCTTCCCTCAGGCCGTGCTTCCCCTGTCCGTGGGACGGCCGGCCTCCGTGGGCCTCGTCGAGGAGGCCATGCGCGGTTCCCGCCTCACCCTCGTGGTCGCCCAGCGGCATCCGTCAACCGAGGAACCCGGAGCCGAGGACCTGTTTCCCGTCGGCACGGCGGCGGTCATCCACAAGGTGCTCAAGCAGCCCGACGGTACGCTCAGGCTGTTTGTCCAGGGGCTCGAGCGGATCCGAGTGAACGAGATCACCCAGACGCAGCCGTTCCTCAAGGCCCGGGTCGAGACGCTGGAGCAGATCGAGTCGACGCCCGGCGAGCTGGAGGCGGAAGCGTTAGCCCGGGAAGCGGCTTCGCTGTTCCAGCAGATCGTTTCCCTCTCGCCCCTCCTCCCCGATGAGCTGGCGAGCATCCCCGCAAACCTCTCCGATGCGGGGCGACTGGCCGATGCCATCGCCGCGGCCCTGCCCACCTTGACGACGCCAGTCAAGCAGGAGCTGCTCGAAACCGCGGAGGTCAAGCTCCGGCTCAAGAAGCTGGTCACGACCCTGGCCAAGGAGGCCGAGGTCCTGGAGCTGGGGTCAAAGATCCATTCCCAGGTCCAGTCAGAAGTGTCCAAGTCCCAGCGCGAGTACTACCTCCGCGAACAGATGAAGGCGATCCAGCGCGAGCTCGGCGAGTCCGACGAGCGAACGCAGGAAATTGACGATCTCAAGCGGAAGATTGAAGCGGCGGGCATGTCCGAGGAGGCGCGGAAGGAGGCCCTGCGCGAGCTGGACCGCCTGGCCAAGATGCCTCCAGCGGCCGCCGAGTACACGGTGGCCCGGACCTACCTGGACTGGCTCATCGCGCTCCCGTGGCAGAAGGCAACGGCCGACCGGATCGACATTGGGGCCGCCCGCCAGATCCTGGACGAGGACCATTGGGGGCTCGAGAAGATCAAAGACCGCATCCTCGAGTACCTGGCCGTGAAAAAGATCCGGCCCGACGGCAAGGATCCGATCCTCTGCTTCGTGGGGCCGCCCGGTGTCGGGAAGACATCGCTCGGGAAATCCATCGCGCGTGCCCTCGGACGGAAGTTCGTGCGGATCTCGCTCGGTGGCATGCGAGATGAGGCCGAGATCCGGGGTCACCGCCGGACTTACATCGGCGCGCTCCCCGGCCAGATCATCCAGGGGCTCCGGCGAGCGGAGTCGAAGAACCCCGTCTTCATGCTCGACGAGATCGACAAGCTCGGAATGGACTTTCGGGGCGATCCCGCCTCAGCGCTGCTCGAGGTGTTGGATCCGGAGCAGAACTCGATCTTCCGGGACCATTATGTGGACGTGTGCTTCAACCTCTCCAAAGTCCTCTTCATCACCACAGCCAACATCCTGGACCCGGTTCCCCCGGCACTCCGAGATCGGATGGAGATCATCGAGCTGCCCGGTTATACCGAGGAAGAGAAAGTCGGCATCGCGCGGCGCCACCTGATCCCCAAGCAAGCGACCGAGCACGGCCTCGTGCCAGACAGAGACATCGCCTTCACCGACGAGGCGCTCTCGTTCCTGATTGGCCACTACACGCGCGAGGCAGGACTTCGCAATCTCGAGCGAGAGATCGCCACACTCTGCCGGAAGGTGGCCAGGCGACACGCCGAGGGGCACGGCGACCCCGTGACCATCATCTCGGAGAGGGTCAGCGACTTCCTCGGAGTCCCCAGGTTTGTGCGAGAAGAGCTTGAGGAGCGGACCCGCGTGCCCGGAGTCGCCGTCGGGCTCGCCTGGACTCCGGCGGGGGGCGACATCTTGTTCGTCGAGGCCACGCGCATGAAGGGGGGAAAGACCCTCACCCTCACTGGCCAACTCGGAGAGGTCATGAAGGAATCAGCCCAGGCCGCGCTGTCGTGGGTCCGGTCCCACGCGGTCGAGCTCGGGGTCACCCCCAACTTCTGGGACAGCTCGGACATCCACCTCCACGTCCCTGCCGGGGCGATCCCCAAGGATGGGCCCTCGGCGGGCGTGACCATGGTCACGGCGCTGGTGTCCCTCCTGACCGGTCGTCCGGTTCGACCAGACCTGGCGATGACAGGCGAGATCACCCTTTCAGGGCGGGTGCTCCCGGTGGGGGGAATCAAGGAGAAAGTGCTGGCGGCCAAGCGTGCCGGCGTTCAAACGGTGATTGTCCCGAGGCGGAATGAAAAGCACCTGCTGGAGGAGGTGCCGGCGGCGGCGCGGGAAGTCCTCAAGGTGCACCTGGTGGATTCCATCGACGAGTTGATCGATCTGGCTTTCGCGGAGCCGGGTCCGGCCAGCCAACCGACGGACGCGCTGGTCGGCTCTCCGAACTGATCACCGGGTGACCCCACTACCGTCAACGAGCCATCCCTCAACTTGAGGGCACTCGTCGGGACTACTTGATCAGCTTCTGAAGGGCGCGGAAGTCCTCCGAGTCGGTGGTCCTGATCAGTTGGAAGAACACGCTCTCCGTCGAGGTGACCACGGCTCCGGCCTGACGGAGCTGGTCCAGCGCGATCTGCCTGTTCTCCCGGCGCCTGGAACACGTGGCGTCGGCCACCACATGGACCTCGTACCCCTCGGCGATCAAGTCGAGCGCGGTCGTCAGAACGCAGATGTGCGTCTCGATCCCGGCAAGGATCACTTGCCGGGTGGGCCCCAGGCGCTCGATGAATCCCTCGGCCCCGCAGCAGGAAACGCTCATCTTCTCGAGGGGCACCACGTCTCCCAAGGAGGCTGCCAGCTCGGGAAGGGTGTGGCCGAGCCCCTTTGGATACTGCTCGGAGACTTGAATCGGGACACCAAGACGACCCGCGGTGGCCGCCAGGATCTTGATGTTCTTCACCATGTCCTCCCGATGCTCGGGATCCATGGCGGCAAACAACCGCTCCTGGACATCCACCACCAGGAGAAGGCTTCCCTCTCGTGTCAGCCTGATGGGAGTTCCCATCTCGGGGACCTCCTTCCATAAAACGCTGAGTCACCGGTCAAGATTCTGCCACCGCGATGGCTTGAGCCTCCTGACCGGTCGCCATTGTCTCACGCCCTTTAAGATCTTCAAGAGGCACCGTCGATCCAGGGCCAACCTCCCCCCGTAGGATTACTCAGAAGAGGAGCCAGCGGTCGAGGCTCCTGTATTGGATCGCCTCCGCCAGGTGCTCGACGGCGATCGATTCCCGACCCTCCAGATCTGCGATCGTTCGCGCTACCTTCAGGAGACGATCGTGCCCACGGGCCGAGAGGCCAAGCCGCGACATCGCCTGGGCCAGGAGCCGCTGCCCTTCCGCCGGGATCGCACAGAACCGCCGCACCTGGCGCGAGGTCATCCGGGCGTTCACGCGAGTCGCCAGCGTGGCGAAGCGCTCGGCCTGGATGCTCCGAGCAGCCCGAACCCTCTCGCGGATGAGGCGCGAAGGTTCCCCGGCGGGACCCCGCGCGAGCTCGGCGTACGGCACGGCGGGCAGCTCCAGGTGGAGGTCGATCCGGTCCAGAAGGGGGCGGGAGAGGCGTGCCAGGTAGCGCCGCCGCTCCCCGGGACCGCACAGACACGCCCGGGATGTCGCGCAGCCTCGCCGGCACGGATTCGCGGCGCCAATGAGCTGAAAGCGTGCGGGGAAGGCCGCCGTGCGTGCGGCGCGCGCCACCACGACCCGGCCGTCTTCCAGGGGCTGGCGGAGAGCCTCCAGCACGTGCTGGGGAAATTCCGGCAGCTCATCTAGGAAGAGCACGCCCAGGTGGGCCAAGCTGACCTCTCCCGGATGGGGAATGCTTCCCCCACCGATGAGGCCTGCCTCAGAGATCGTGTGGTGGGCAGAGCGAAAGGGGCGTGAGCTCACCAGCCCCTGCTCGGGAGAAAGGAGTCCAGCCACACTCCAGATGCTGGAGACCTCGATAGCCTCGTCGAGCGAGGGCGGCGGGAGAATCGTCGTGACCCGCCGGGCCAGCATCGTCTTCCCGGCCCCCGGAGGACCGATCATCAGGGAGTTGTGGGCCCCTGCGGCGGCGATCTCCAGGGCGCGCACGGCATGAGCCTGTCCTCTCACTTCCGAGAAGTCAATGTCCTCATCTGCCGACTGGGTCAGAGGCCGGGATGGGTCCACGACCAGAGGTTTCAGGGCTCGCTCTCCGTTCAGAAACTCCACCGCCTCTTGGAGGCTCTGAACGGCGGTCACTGCCACCCCGTCCACGACCGCAGCCTCGATGGCATTGACGGGCGAGAGAAGAAGGGTGAGGGCGCCCTGCCGGCGGCAGGCCAGCGACACCGGCAGGACTCCCCGGACCGGCCGGATTTCGCCGTCAAGGCTCAGCTCGCCCAGCACCACGCACCCCTCGAGGGGCACACGTGTGACAAGGCCCGTGGCGGCCAGGATGCCCAGGGCGATGGGAAGGTCGAATGAAGATCCTTCCTTCCTGAGGTCAGCGGGGGCCAGGCTCACAGTCACACGCTCTTGGGGGAAGGTGAAGCCAGCGTTCTTGATTGCGGCCCGCACGCGGTCGCGGCTCTCCCGTACCGTGGAGTCAGGGAGGCCAACGGTGGCGAAAGCGGGCAGGCCTGGAGTGACGTCCACCTCGACGGAGACCAGCTGAGCCTCGATGCCGACGAGACAGGCCGAACGGACACGAGCCAGCATGGCCAGGATTCTTGAAGGCATGCGGCCCGCCGTCAACGTCCAAAAATCGATACAGAGGGGCCCCCGGAAGTGCAGGTTGACGCGATTCCCGAAGCTTCTCGGTACGGTGGCCGCAGGGGGAGTGGTCGTTTCTCCGTTCTGCGCGCCCTCGGGGCGCGGCTCGTCGTGGCGAAGCTACGTGGCTCCGAAAGGGCCTTCGTTCGGCCTGTCTGCTCGAGCGCGCGGAAGAGGGGATGCGTCACAGGCGAGCTGAGTTAGAGGAGCCGTTGCGAGCCGGGGTGTGTCGCCTGCAGGGTTTCGTAGATCTCGAGGGAGAGCCGCCCGAAATCGGCCGACGCCCGCGCCTCAACGGTGCGGGGCCGGGGGAGCAGAACGTCGAAGATCCGGGCGACCTGACCGGGGCGCGGGGTCAGCACGATCACCCGGTCCCCCAGAAAGACGGCCTCGGGAATCGAGTGGGTGACAAAGAGGATGGTCTTCCGCCTCTGGTTTCCTTCTCCCCAGATCCGCAGCAGCTCCAGGTTCATCTCGTCCCGGGTCATGGCGTCCAGCGCGCCGAAAGGCTCGTCCATCAACAGAAGCGGCGGATCCAGGAGGAGCGCCCGGCAGAGGGCAGCGCGCTGCTGCATCCCCCCGGAGAGCTCGCGAGGGAACTTGTCGGCGAAGTCGGCGAGGCCGGTGAGCACGAGGAGGTCGCGGGCGCGCGCGGCGTAGTCGGCCGGTTGCAGGCCCGCGAGCTCCGCGGGAAGGAGGACGTTCTCGAGCACCCGGCGCCAGCGGAGGAGCACCGGGGCCTGGAAGACCATCCCGACCAAGGCCAGCGGCCCATGGACCGGCTGCCCTGCGACCGTGACGGTGCCTCTGGTGGCCGGCCTGAGCCCCGCCACGATCCTGAGAAGCGTGGACTTCCCGCATCCGCTCGGACCGACCAGGGCCACAAACTCACCCTCGGCCACCGAGAAAGAGACCTCGCGGAGGGCCTCAACCGGCCCGCTTGCGGCCGCGTAGGTCATTCCTACCCGATCGAAAACGATGAACGGCGGCATGAGTGGGTCTGCGGGGTACCCCTGCCTGCCGGGGTACCCGCGCATTCCGCGAGGGTCACCAGCCCCGGTGACCTCAGTTGATGAGAGGAGATGCGGGAACGGGGAGAGCCTCGCTCCAGTTACGGGCGCATCGTCTTCGGGAGGTCGATCCGCGGGAGAAACTCGGTCGTGAAGACCTCCTCGCATCCGACCTTGCGGGGGACCTTCATGTAGGTGTTGATGAGCTCCACCGACTGGCACATCTTGGCTTTGTCGATCCAGCCGATGCCGTGCTTGGCATATCGCTCGGTCTTCATGAGCTCCAGCCCCATCCGCATGTTGGGCTCGATGATGGAGGCATCGATCTCGGGGACCCGCCTCTTGAAGATCTCGGTGGCGGCCTTGGGGTTCTCCATCACGTCGCGCCAGCCGCGATAGCTCGCCTCCAGAAAGTCGCGAAGCAGCTTGGGCTTCTCCGTTCTGGTCTTCTCGCTCGCGATTATGGACATGCTGTACATGTCAAAGCCATAGTCGGCCCATGGCATCATCACGGCGTTCCCCTTCCCCATGGCCTTGTCGTAGAAGGGGAGGCCCGTGGTGTAGTCGGCCACGGCGTCGGCCCGGCCCTTGGCGAGCGTCACGATCTTGGCTGCGGGCTCGATGCTCAGCCACTTGACCTTGTTGGGATCGATCCCGATCATCCGGGCGAAGGCTGGGAAGAGCTGCCGCTGGGCATCGCCGGGGGGAGCCGCCAGGATCTTCCCCTCAAGATCCCTCGGCGACTTGATCGGGCTGTCCTTCCGAACCCAGATGTTTAGCGGGGTCTTGTCGAAGACCGCGCCCACCACCTTGACCTTGGCCCCACGGGCCACGGCGGCGATTACCACTGCAGCGTCGGCGAGCCCAATGTCCGCCCGCCCGGTGTCCACCTTCGCGGTGGAGTCGGCAGACCCTTTGGAGTTCTGGAGCTCCACCTTCAACCCCTTCTCCCGGTAGTAGCCCTTCTCCAGCGCCACCCAGTACGCCGCATGGTCCCCCACCGGGAACCAGTTAAGCGCGAGGACGACCTTCTGCATTGGCTGCGCTAGAGCCGGGAACGCTGGCATGAGCGCCAGCAACCCTGCCACGACAATCAGCACTGCTCGTCTCATCGTGAAATCCTCCTCTGTCACGAGCCGGACGTTTGGGCCCAGGGGGCCAGCCAGCGCCCCATCAGTACCACCACACCGTAGACCAAGAGTCCCACTACAGAGATCCAAACCAGCGCCGCGAAGGCCACTGGGGTGTTGAGGTTCGTCTGGGTGGTGATGATCACGTTGCCGAGGCCCGACTGCGACGCCACGAACTCCCCCACGATGGCCCCCACCACCACAGCGGTGGCCGTGACCTTCAGGGCGCTCAGGATGTAGGGCAGCGCGTTGGGGATGCGGATTTTGAGGAACACCTTCCATTTGGGGGCACCGAAGACCCGCCCCAAGTCGAGCATCTCCTCGTCCACCTGCGTCAGGCCCACCGCGGTGTTGATCACCACGGGGAAGAAGCCGATCAGGGCAGCAATCAGAATGTTAGGGAAGATCCCGTAGCCGAGCCAGAGCAGAAAGAGCGGGGCCACCGCCACCTTAGGGAGCGTGTTGACGAAAACCAGAAACGGCATCAGGGCCGAGGCCATGGTGGATGACCAGGCGATTGCGACCCCTAACAGGACACCGACCACCCCCGCGACGAGGAAGCCCCCGACGATCTCGAGCGTGGTCACCCGGAGGTGAACATGCCACGGGATCTCGGTGCTCACCACGGCGTGCAGGACTGCCAGTGGGCTTGGGAGGAGATACTCTCGGATCCGGAAAACGGAGACGCCGAGCTGCCACAGGATCAGGAGGGCGCCGAAAAGGATCGCACCAGGAAGGTATCTGGAAACCCAGCTGGAGAGAGACACGGCTCGCTCGTCCGTCCGCCGAGAGACGCGTTAGGGGACACCATAGGAGAGGGCTCCGCTCTTGTCAAGTGGCTGGCCTCACGTGCCAGCTCCACCTCATTCCTTCCGGCGACGCTTGACCCTCAATCGGCCGCAGGACTAAGATCGCCTGACCCTACTGTATTGACCCTCTACCGGCCCGGCTGACAGGAGCGCCCGGCATGCAGTGTCCCCAGTGCCAGGCCCAGAATCCCGCCTCGGACACTCGACTGAGGCAAGGGGGCTGTAGCACTCAATGAGCGAGCACGCTGAAGTGTTGGGAGTCGAAGTCGCCGCCGTCAGCTCCTGGATCGGCCATCGCGTCAGCTCCCTGACGCCACCGTTTACGTGGACCCGCCTCAAGGGCGGTCACTCCAACCTCACCTACCGCATCACGGACCTCCACGGAAACGATGCCGTGGTGCGCCGCCCGCCGCTGGGTGAGTTACTGCCGACGGCCCACGACATGGGACGCGAGTTTCGCGTCATCAGCGCCCTGGCTCCTACTGCGGTGCCGGTGGCCCCGCCAATTGCCTTTTGTGAGGACTCGTCGGTGACCGGCGCCCCGTTCTACGTCATGGGATTGGTCGACGGGAAGACACTCTACACGCTCGACGACACGCTGGCGTACGTGCCCGAGCAGCGCCGGGGCAGGCTCGGGGAGTCGTTCATCGACGTGCTCACCGATCTCCATTCGCTCGACCCGGATCGAATCGGGCTCGGAGATCTCGGCCGCCGCGACCAGTACGTCGCCCGCCAGCTTCACCGCTGGTACGCATCCTGGAACGCGTCGCGAGAAGCGGCCGCGATCGAGCTGCCGGTCGTCGACCGGTTGCACGAGCTGCTGACCGCGCGAGTGCCCGAGCAGGGGGCGGCCCGGGTGGTGCACGGCGACTACGGGCTGCACAACTGCATGGTGGGGCCCGACCACACCATCGCCGCCGTCCTCGACTGGGAAATCAGCACTCTGGGTGATCCCCTCGCCGATCTGGCCTACGCCCTGAACGGCTGGGTCGAGCCCGGTGACGCGATCGCCACCCGGGACCGTGCTCCCACCCTGGCTCCTGGGTTCCCGAGCCGCGCCCAGTTGCTCGATCGCTATGCCTCCCGGATCGGGCGGGATGTCGGGAACATCGATTTCTACTCCACCTTCAACTACTGGAAGACCACCTGCATTCTCCAGGGAGTCTACGCACGCTACGTGAATGCTCAGAAGAGCGCCGAAGGAGTCGACCTGAAGGCGATGGCCGACCTCATCCGCCGCTGTGCGCTCCTGGCCGAACAGGCTGCGGCCTCGTTGAGCTGAGACGGCCGCGCGTTTTCGCGCCGATGGCGGGGGTGCTCTCGCGCCCTCTCCTCACTTGTATGCGCCGCACTCTCGGGCGGTCTGAAACAAGGCCAGGATATTTTCCGGCGGCACCTCGGCCTGAATGTTGTGCACGGAGGCTACGACGTATCCCCCGCCCTTTGCCAGGTGATCGATCCTGGTTCTCACCTCGGCTCTAACATCCTCTGGCGTACCCAGGGGCAAGACCCTATGGGTATCGATGGCCCCCCAGAAGGTGAGGTGGGACCCAAACTCCCTCTTGAGCCGCGCGGTATCCATATCTTTTGCTGACACCTGCACCGGGTTCAGTACCTCCACCCCGATGTCTATGAGATCTCCGATGATGGCGTAGATCGATCCGTCGCTGTGCATGAGAACCTTGGCCTTTGTCCTACTCTTGATGGCCTCCACCAGGCGGCGGTGGTAGGGTTTTATCGCCTTCCTGTAAAGCTCCGGGCGGACGTAGCACATGTCCTGAAAGCCCAGGTCGTCTGGAAACATGACCACGTCCACGGAGTCGCCAACCTCCTCCAACGTGGCAATGGCAGCGCCAGCACTGATCTCCAGGGAGTGCTCCATCAGCCCTTCGGCAAAGGCAGGAGCGGAAATAAGGTCGGCCAGCCATTCACCGAACCCACGCATCCGCTGACATTCTCGAACAATCGCATAGGGCAACTGAAAGACGATGGCATAGTCCGTTTCCTCACGGAGCTTCCGAGCCTTCTCACGCAGCCCCCTGGCCCAGCCAGGGTCATGCGGGTCGGGCCAGCGATCGTACTTCTCCAGGTCGGCCACGGTGGGATCTTCCATCTGCTGGAACGGTCCCCCAGTGTTGATGAAATGTCCACCCTCGGGCCGCTTCCAGAGCACCCCCCACTCATCCATAAACGAGTTCTCGTCTATGTCCTGGTCCGGACCGAGATCAGGGCGGCCAGGAGCCAGGCCTCGGGTATCTACGTCCAGCAGCTGGAGCACCCGGTCGCTGGGTACTACGGTCATGGAGCGCTTACTCATGACAACGGTCTCAGAGGCCCCCGCTATGCTCAGGTGGTTCACCAGCCTGGCATAGGCTTTGATATTCACGGTGGTGACGTTGGTCCCACCCAGGTCCATCGGCACGCGGTCTGGCTCTTCGTGGTTCAGCGCCTTTGTTACCCTCTCACGGTGAGTCAGAGTGGGCATACGCGTTCCTCCTCCTTCCACATGGCTTGGCCTGAGGGTGCGCTCACTTGGCAGGAATCCCGACGAGCTCCTTGGCCTTGTCCACGGCGGAGGCGCCGTCACGAGCATAGCCGTCAGCACCTATCCCCGTAGCATAGTCCTGGGTTACCGGCGCACCGCCGACCATGACCTTAACCCGGTGCCGCACCTCCGCCCCCTCGAGGGCTTCGATAGTGATGCGCATCATGGGCATGGTGGTGGTAAGAAGCGCAGACAGGCACACCAGGCTGCAGTCATATGCCTGGACAGCCTGTATAAAGCTGTCCGGTGGAACATCTGCCCCCAGGTTATGAACGCGAAAACCGGCTCCCTCCAGCATCATTGCCACCACATTCTTGCCGATGTCGTGGAGGTCGCCTTTGACCGTGCCGATGGCGACCCTGCCCATGTCGGGTGCCTGGCGGTCAGTCAGGAGGGGCCGCACAAGCTCCATGCTCTTCTTCATGGCTCGGGCAGAGACCAGCACCTCAGGCAAATAGTACTCGCAGTTCTTGAACTTCTCGCCCACCACGGCCATACCCGGCATGAGGCCGTTGTTGATGAGGTCTACCGGGTTTGCACCGCTGGACAGCGCCTGGTTGGTCCATTGCTCCGCGGCTTTGGCATCTCCTGCGACGATGTGCTCGGCCAGTTTGCTGAAGTTCATTGGCACCCCCTTTCTGACTCCCCGCGTGCTCCTCAGATCAGCTCCGCCTCCGCCTGCTCCAGCCAGAACCGCATGTCCATCTCGCGGAAGAGCGCGGTGGCCGTGGTCAGGTGCTCGTCGCCCTCCTCGATAGATATACGTGCGTCCAGGGTTCGCCACCTCAGGCTGCTGACTCAGTCACGCAACTCTGCGAGCAGCGCCTTGGCTTCTCTCAAGTCAGCGGTACCGAACCCCTCGGTGAACCAGCCATAGATTTCCGCCAGCATTTGACGGGCCTCGCCGCGCTTGCCCTGTGTCTGCCACAGGCGACTCAGGCTCCTCGCTGCCCGCAGCTCCAGAAACTTCGCCCGCTGCTCGCGGGCAACATCGATGGCCTGACGAAAACAGGCTTCCGCCTGGTGGGCAGCACGCCCACCCTGCATGAGCAGTAAGTCTCCTTTGAGGCGATAGACCTCTGCCTCAGTGGCCCGCTCCCCTCTCTGCTCGATAAGCGCCAGTCCCTCGGCCAGGGTCCGGAGCCCTTCTTCGGCCTGCCCTCCGTGCCCATACGCCTCGGCAAACGTGAGGAGGAACCACGGCCCCGACAGCTCTGCGCCGGTAGCTTTCCAGTCAACCAGGCCTTGGGAAATCTGCGCAATCCCGTCCTCCGCCCGTCCTTGGGCGGCCAATGCCGAGCCCCGCTCAATCATTCCCATGGCCAACCACTGCGGGAAGCCATGCTCGCTGGAGAGAGCAATGGCTGCCTCTGCCTGGCGCTGGGCTGCTGGCGCTTCCCGACGGAGGCGATGGACCATCGCAGCCCAACTCAGAGCCCAAGCTAGGCTGAAGGGGTGAGGAAGCTCTCGGGCCAGGGCCAGCGCCTCGTGAACCCACTGGAGAGCCTGGTCCGGATAGCCAAGCCAGGACAGAACCCAGGCCGCATAGACCCGGCAGATTACTCCCGGTGTGGCTCCATAGAGGAAGGCCAGCGAGCGGTGCTGCCGCGGGTCGTAGAGGCCAATGCCTTGCTCTAGGTGTGCTCGGGCGAGGCTAAAGTCTCCCAGCCAGAACAAAGTGGTCCCCAGCGCCCTGTGCGCCTCCACGAGGAGGGCGGGGTCTTGCGTGCGCTCGGCCAGGGTGAGGAGCTGGTCTCCTAGCTCCCGGGCTGCCTGGAGCTCGGCCCGCAGTAAATACCAATTCCACAATCCGCGCACCGCCGGGAAGAGCTGAGGGGTTTCCCCCACCTCCCGGGACAGCTCCAGTGCCCGGGCGTAAGCGTGTTCCACTTCCGAAGCCCCATAGCCCTTGGTGGCTATCAAGACCGGGCCGAGGGCGCTCTGTAGAGCTAATTCCTGCTGAGCGCGCTGGGCACTCTCCGGCAGGGCTTTGAGCACTTCGAGCCCGCTCCTGAGGTGACTGAGAGCTTCCACATGGGCCGAGCGCTGGATGGCTCGCTGGCCGGCCTGCCCGAGGTAGAGGAGAGCCTTTTCCCACACCTCGCCCCGGAGGGCGTGGTGGGCGAGTCGTTCCACCTGTTCCGCTAGGCGGTGGGGATAGAGCCGTTCGATCCCCTGAACGATCCGAGCGTGGAGGGCGCGCCGCCGCTCCTGGAGGAGGGAGTTGTACGCCACCTGGTGCGTCAGGCCGTGCTTGAAGGTGTATTCAAGATCGGGGAAGAGGCTGGTCTCGTAGAGGAACTCGACGGTCTGAAGGCGGCTCAGGCCGCGGCGGAGCTCTTCCTCGGGCGTCTCAACGACAGCCTGAAGCAGGGCGAAGGGCACAGTCTCGCCGATGACGGAGGCTGACTGAAGGAGGCGCTTGTCCTCGGCAGGGAGCCGGTCGATCCGTGCGGCCAGGACCGCCTGAACCGTGGCCGGCACCTGAATCGTCCCGACGGCCTTCGCCAGGTGGTAGGCTCCGCGCTCGCCGACCAGGACCTGGGTCTCGACCAGGGTGCGGACACTCTCCTCCAGGAA
>JBHIAB010000005.1:0-43286 GCA_046758385.1 Methylomirabilia bacterium
CTCCAAGGTTAGCGACGACCGCTCTCGTACATGATCTGGTCCCTGAGCTGGTCGCCCGCGAGCATCTGGACCAACCGGGATCGCTGGATCTTGCCGCTTGAGGTCTTGGGGACCGCGTGGGGCTTGGTCAGAAGCACGCGGGCCGGGCGGTGGCCGCACCGGGCGTGAACACTCTGCACGATCGCTCTCGCCAGGCGCGAGAGCGCTTCTTCGTCGAGGGTAGTGTCTCGCACCTCGGCCACAACGTGCAGGCGCTGGGTTGCCAGCCGCTCGCTCTCGATGCCCACGGCGGCTGAGTAGCGGATGCCGGGCAGCTGATCGACCATCTCCTCGATGTCGGCGGGGGCGATGTTCTGGCCCGCCACGATGATCAGGTCCTTGACCCGGCCGGTGACATACAGGTTTCCCTCCGCATCGAGAAGACCTAGGTCTTCCGTGCGGAGCCAGCCGTCCGGCCTGAGGACCCGCCTGGTCGCTTCGGCGTCTCTGTAGTAGCCCTGCATGATGCCTGGGCTCTTGACCTCGATCTCCCCCTCCTGCCACGGCCCGAGGGCCGTCTCGCCTTCCGTGATGCGGACCGAGACGCCGCGGCAAGGCTTTCCGACGGACACGAACCGTCCCGAAGGATCCAGGCGGATTGGCTCTCCTCGAGGCCACATGGCGACAGCCAGGGTTGCTTCGGCCAGGCCGTAGCCGGGGCTCACCACGTTCTTGAGACCGAACTTCTCCTCGAAGGCCTTGATGGTCGAATACCGAACCGGCTCGGCGCCCGAGAGCGCCAGCCTGAGGGAGGAGAGGTCCAGGCCGGCGGTGTCCTTCACGTGCCGCATGCAGTTGCGGTAGCCGAAGTCCGGAGAGGCGGTGAACGCACCGCGCTCCTCGGTGATGGCTTCGAGCCACGGCCGGGGGTTCCTCAGATCGGGCGGGAGCAGCACGACCTTGGCGCCCACCAGAGGAGGCGTGAGGCAGCAGCCGATGAGCCCCATGTCGTGGTAGAGGGGAAGCCAGCTCACCACGGTGTCCTTGGAGGCGAGGCCCACCGCCGCGGCCATGATCTCAATGGTCCCCACCACGTTGGCGTGGGAGAGCACCACGCCGCGTGGGCGGCTGGTGCTTCCGGACGTGTATTGGAGAAAGGCGGTGTCCTCGGCCCTGACCGTCGGGAGTGAGGGGAGCCGGTCGACGCCTTCCAGGTCCGATGGGGTCAGGAAGTGGGCCACGTTGGCTGCGGCAGCTCGCGCCTCCTCCACTTCCTGCCTGAACCAGTCGATGGAAACCACAGCCTTCGCCTCTGAGTTCCTGAGGAGGGCGCCCATCGCCTCGGGGTCCAAGGTCGGGTAGAGGGGGACAGGGACGGCACCCAGGCGGAGCGCACCGAAGAAGCTGTAGAAGAACTCGGCGCAGGTGGGGTAGACCAGGCAGACCTTGTCGCCCTGATCGATGCCGGCCTTCGCCAAGCCGCCCGCGTAGCGATGGCTCATGGCCCAGAACTGGCCATAGGCAGTGGGCTGGCCGTATAACGTGAAGTAGACTCTGTCCGGGTTGGCCGTGGCCTGGCGTTCCATCAGCGCGACCAGCGTCATGAGCGCTCTCTTGAGAAGAACGGGCCGCCGTCGTAGCCGGGCCGGTCGGTGAGGCGCCGGAGGTTGTCGCCGTCGGCATCCATGAGATAGAGGTCGAGGTCGCCGTTTCGGAGAGAGGTGAACACAATCTGCCGGCCATCGGGGGAGATCGCTCCTTCAGCATCGTAGCCGTCGTTGTCAGTCAGGCGCCTCAGGCGGCCACTGTCCAGATCGGCGGAGAAGATCTCGTAGGTGGGGTAGATGGGCCAGACATAGCCGCGGGAGCGGTCGGGGGTCGGCGGACAGTCGGCGTCACCCAGGTGCGTGGACGCATAGATGAACCGCTTGCCGTCGGGGAAGAAGAACGAGCAGGTGGTACGACCCTGACCTGTGGAAACCAGGCGGACGTCACTCCCGTCGCCCCGCATGGTAAAGATCTGGTCGCAGCCGAAGGGGGGACGGGTGGACTGGAAGATGAGTCGGCTCCCGGACCAATCGAAGTAGGCCTCGGCGTTCAGTCCCCCGAAGGTGAGTTGGCTCACGTTGGCCAGGCGATGTTCCCGGGCATCGAGTGGGACCGGTGGCGCAGTCCGGGCCAGCCGGACGCGGATTCGCTCACTCAGGGCCCAGGCCGAGCCGGTGAGCCCGAGCTTCAGGATCGCCCTTCGATCAAGAGAGAAGTCGAGCATTGCGCCTCTACCGCCGTTGCTCCAGGGTGGCTTCGACGACCTTCTCGTGGCCTTGGCGGAGGATCACCACCTTGACCGTCTCTCCGGCCCGCTTGGAGCGGAGCGCAAAGACCAGGTCGTGCAGCGTGTTGATCGCGACGCCTGCAAATTTCACGATGATGTCGCCTGGCTGCACGCCCGCCCGGGCGGCGGGGCTTCCAGACCGGACCCCGGCGAGCCTCACGCCGGTCCACTCCCCTTCGCTGAAATCGGGGATCACACCGAAGAATGGACCGTACCCGCGCCGCCGCGTCCCCGATGGGGGAGAGTCGAGCTTCACGTATGCGGGTGGGGAGGGGTGGCGACCCACGCCGTTGAGGAGCCGGGCGGCAAACTCGGCCACGCGCTGGAGCCCGTCGGCGTCGACGTTCTCCCAGGTATCGCCGGGCCGGTGATAGTCCGCGTGGGCCCCGGTGAAGAGAAAGAGCACAGGGCGCTGGCGGAGGTAGAACGCCACGTGGTCCGAGGGTGCAAAGGGGTCACCGCGAAGCTTTAGATGGAGTCCGAGCCCGTCGGCAGCCTCTCGGATCGCCTGGCGAAGGCCGGTTCCGCTGTCTGCTCCCCCCACGAAGAGCTTTCCCTCCTGAAGTCGGCCGACCATGTCCATGTTCACCATCAGGATCGTCTGCTTCAGCGGGAGCGGGGGATGCTTGCTGTAGTGGGTGGACCCCAAGAGCCCCGTCTCCTCCCCCGCGAAGGCCACAAACACGAGGGTCCGCGGCAGGCCCCCCGCCGCGGAGAAGGCCTTGGCCAGGGCCATCATGGCCGCGGTCCCCGAGGCGTTGTCGTCGGCGCCTGGATGGATCACCCCAACCTGGTCGGGAGCCAGCGAGCCCTCTCCCCCCAGCCCCAGGTGGTCGTAGTGTGCGCCCACCACGATCAGTTCGTCTTCGAGCCCCGGGTCGGTTCCAGGGAGGACTCCCACCACGTTGCGCGCAGTGCCGCGCTCGCGCACCAGGTTCACCTCGAGCCGGAGCGTCACACCGCCCAGTGGGAGGGAGCGAGGGGTTAGGGCTTCGTCAATGGCACGGGCGAGGTCGGGGAGGCGGTTGCCTGAGGCCGCCAGGAGGGAGGCTCCGACCGCGGGCGCGACTGCGACGGCCAGGATCCCCCACGGCTGGCTGATTCCGCGGAGGACGGGAAGCGCTTCGTGTTCGGCTGCGGGGTGGGGGACTAGAAGGATCGCCGCGGCTCCGTGCTCGCGGGCGTTGATGATCTTGTGCCGCCGCTGGGAGTAGTGGTAGGCGTCGGGGCGGCGAAAGGGGCTTTCCGGATCGTGGTAGCGAGGTTCGCGGGTCATGGCGAGGACGATCTTCCCTCGGACATCCAGTCCGGCGTAGTCGTCGTATTCGAGATCCGGGGCGGTGATCCCGTAGCCCACGAAGACCAACTCTCCGGCAGCCTCGCCGCTGGCAGAGACCGCGAGCGGGGTGAACTCCTGCCCCAGCCCCAGGGGGCGATGATCGGGCGTCAGGAGCGTGAGGTTCGTGGGAAACCCGAGACGGATTCCCGTGGTCACCTCGAACGGCTGGAAGAAGCTCCCGTCGCGCCCGCCCGGGGTGAGGCCGGCTTCCCGAAAGACGGACGCGATGTGACGAGCGGCGCGCTCGATCCCTGGAGTCCCGGACGCTCGCCCCTCCATCTCGGGCGCTGACAGGATCTTGACCTGATTCCAGAGCCAGCGGGCGGAGGGAAGTGTCGGGAGCTCGGCATGGGCCAGCCCGACGCTCAAGGCAAGGAGGGCCGCTGGCAGCGACCGCACAAAGAATTTCACGGACGATATTCTAAAGGATTTCGACGGGAGGCAAAAGGGATGGAACGCCTCCGAGCGCCTGCGTTCCTAGCCTCTCTGCCTGGCGTGACTGGCTGGACGAGCGGCGCTGCGCTTTAAACCGGCAATCGGCGGTGGGCCCGTGTATCGTTCCTGCTCGAGTGAGAGCCCATAGCCCTCCAGGATGAGTCGTTCCAACTTGAGTTTGTCAGCTTCCCTGGCCCGTGCGAGTCGCTCCAGCTGGGCGCGGTACACTCCCAGGACCCGAATCCATCTCCTCACGATCCGAGCGGGGAGCGGCGGCGGGCTTCTGCGCGCACAGGCGAATTCTCGCGGGTGATGCGGCTTGGTCTGCGTGAGCGTGGAAACGCGCTGAAGAGGAGACTTACACCCGTTCCCTTCTAATCTAACTCAACTTTGATTGTCCCCCGGGTCTGGCCTCGGGTCAACTCGTTGGATGCTTTGGGCGGGTGTGATTGCCGTTCGGTGAGGTTTCCGGTACGCTGGGGCGTGATGTCCGTCCGAGTGAGCGTGCTGAGCCCTTTCGTCTTCCCCTCTCTCCGCGGCAACGCGATCACGGTGAACCGGATCGCGCATGGCCTCGCGGGGCGCGGCGTCGAACTTCGCGTCTGGGACTGCTCGGTCACTCCGCCCAGCCAGCTTGAAGCGGAGGTCGCAGCCTACCGGCCTCACCTGATTCACGCCTTTCACGCGTACCGGGTGGGTCCGCTTGCGCTCAGGGTGGCCCGAAGCGTGGAGGTTCCCCTGCTGGTGACCATCACCGGCACCGACGGCAACCACGACCTCTTCGACCCCGAGCGGGCGCAGAGCGTCCGTCGGGTGCTGGAAGGCGCGGCGACCGTGGCCGTCTTTCACGAGTCCATGGGAGAGAAGATCGCCCGCGCGCTCCCCGATGTCGTGGCGAAGACGGTGGTCATTCCCCAGAGCGTGGAGCTCGAGGATGGGCTACCGTATCCGCTGGCCGAGCAGATCGATCTTCCTCTCGGCGCTGTCCTGTTCTTCCTTCCGGCCGGGATCCGGATGGTGAAGAATCCACTCTTCCCGTTCGCGCCGTTTGATCGCCTGCTGGCTCGCTACCCGGCGATCCGGATCCTTTACGCCGGCCCGATCCTGGACCCGGTGGAAGGCGAGCACCTGCTGCGGGCCATAGCGGACCGCCCGTGGGCGGCTTATCTCGGGGCGGTGCCCCACGGGCGGATGCGCGGGCTCTTGGGCCGCGTGCACGTGGTGCTCAACTGCTCCCTCTCCGAGGGGGGCATGGCCAACTCCATTCTCGAAGCCATGGCGTGTGCCCGTCCGGTCCTGGCCTCGAACATCGAGGGGAACCGCTCGCTGGTGGAAGACGGAGTCACGGGATTTCTCTTCGCCGGGCCCCAGGAGTTCGAGGCCAAGGCCGCCCGTCTCGTCGAGGATCCCCAGCTTCGCCTGCGGATGGGGCTGACGGCCGAGTCCAGGGCACAGAGTCAGTTTCGGCTAGACCGAGAGGTGGAGGGCTACCTGGCTCAATACCAGCGGTTGGTGCTGTCCCACTCAGTGCGCGACTTGCCGCTTCGCGGAAGCAGCTAACCCCAATCCGCAATTCCCCCGGACCGCACGGCTGAAAGGAGGGTCGCGGGTGACGCGGCGAACGGGGCGCCCCATGGCGCGGAGCGCACCGCCTCAAGCCGCCGCGGTCCGGCACCTCGGCCGCCCGTGCGCCGAAGACCCTCGCGCTGGCGGGAGCGAGCACCATGGGGCTGTTTGCCGCGGCAGGACCCGCGGGCCGGTGAAAACGGCGAGCTTTTTTTCCGGATGGTACGCTCCTTGCAGACGCGGACAGTGGGAACAAACTCACTGGTCCATTCGTTGACTCAGGGGACAAGCCGTGACCATAATAAAAACAATAAATCATGAGCTTTTCTTGCCGGGGCGGCAAAAATTGCCGCCTCAGTGTGGCGGGTGCATCTTACGCAAGAGGGGGGCATGATGGGCGGTGGCGACCGGGTCCAGGAGTTCTTGAGAGTCTTTGGCGAGCTCAAGACCGAAGTCCACAAGATCATCGTCGGGCACGATGACATCATTGCTCATGTCCTGGTGAGTCTGTTTGCAGGCGGGCACGTCCTGCTCGAGGGGGTGCCGGGTCTCGGCAAGACCCTCCTGGTCAAGACTCTCGCGGAGGGATTGGATCTCTCGTTCTCTCGGATCCAGTTCACCCCCGACCTGATGCCGGCTGATATCATCGGCACCGCCATGATCGTGGAGGACCCGGAAGGGCGGAAGCATTTCCAGTTTCAGAAGGGGCCCATCTTTGCGCACGTCCTGCTCGCCGACGAAGTGAACCGGGCCACGCCCAAGACCCAGTCGGCGCTCCTGGAGGGGATGCAGGAAGGCTCCGTCACGGTCTCGGGGACTACCCACCCGCTGCCGGCGCCGTTCTTTGTTCTCGCGACCCAGAACCCAATCGAGATGGAAGGGACCTACCCGCTCCCCGAGGCTCAGCTCGACCGCTTCATGTTCAAGCTCAGGATCAAGTACCCGGTGCTGGAAGAACTCAACGAGATTGTCGACCGCACCACGCAGACGCGCTCGGCACACGTCCGGCGAATCATGATCGGTCCCTCGGTGATGACCTACCGGGAATTGATTCGTGAGGTGCCGGTCGCCTCCCACGTGCGGGACCTGGCCTCGCTCATCGTCATGGCGACCCATCCCCAGTGGGAAGAGGCTCCTGAGGTCACGCGTCGCTTCGTCCGGTACGGCTCGAGCCCGCGCGGCGCCCAGGCCTTGATCCTGGGCGGCAAGGTGCGCGCCTTGGGTGAAGGGCGCTTCAACGTCAGCGTGGAAGACCTCCGGGCCGTTGCGCTGCCTGCGTTACGTCATCGCATCATCCTGAACTTCGAGGGTGAGGCCGAGGGTGTGGACGTGGACCATCTGATCACCGAGGTGATCCAGAGCGCTGAGAGCCAGAGCCTCCGAGGCAAGGAGGTGTTCCTCCGCTAACTGGCCTGGCCGCCCGGGGAAGGCAGATGTGGAAACGATGAGAGAGGCGCTGAGCCTCCGGTATGTGGTCAGGTCCGTTGCCCGGCAGGTCCGGTTGCGTCGGGCCGAGTACTACGGCCTCAGAGGAGCCTGTTTCGGTGCGCTGGCTGCCCTGGCTCCTCTGCTCCTGAAGGAGGCGATCGGGCCGCTGGGTCCCACCCTCGCGCTGGCTCTGATCGGCCTGGGCATCGGCGCGGGTGCCTTGATTGGACTGTGCCTTCCCCTCCCTCCCTATGAGGCCGCGCGCCTTACGGACCGAACCCTCGGCCTCCAGGATCGGCTGGCCACCGCGTTGGAGTGGGGATCCCGCCCAGCCCGAACGCCGCTGGTCGAGCTGCTGTTGGCGGACACGGCGGCTCAGATCAAGCGGCTCGGCGAACACCGAGCAGTCCCACGACGCTGGCCCAAGGAGGCCAAGCTCTTGCCCGTTCCGCTGGTGGTGGCTGGGGTTCTCGCCCTGGCCCCGGCGCTGCCGCTTCCTACCGGCACCCTTGCCGGCTCGCCCGGGACGAGAGAGGAGAGCGAAGCGGCCCCGGATCGGACAGGGACGCTGCTGGCGCAGGAGCGCCCAAGGCCAGAGAAGAAAGAGGCGTTTAAGCGGGTGAAGCCCAACCCGTGGGACTTCAGCCCGCGTCCGGGCCAGACTGCGGAGACCTTGCCTGGGGACGTCTCCGCGATCTTCAAAGACACCTCTCTCGGAACCGGGCGACCGGACTTCGCCAGCTTTCTCAAGAAAGGCGACGAGCGGATCCGGATGCTCGGGGAGGTGGATCGGCTCCCTGACCTCCAGCGGGACTTCGCGCGGAGCGAATACAAGGTGATGTTTCAGAAGGGGAGGAAGTTGCTCTCCGGGGGGCTCAACCCGAGCCAGATCTCTCCGGACAAGCTGCGAGAGCTCCTCCAGGAAATGGAGCGCCTCGGGCGCACAGAGGGCAACTGGAGCGGCGAGGCTCTGGAGGGCATGGAGGCGCTCGACATGGGGCAGACCGACCGCGCCCTGGAGGCCATGCAGAAGGCGCTCTCGAAGATGCGCGCCATGGAGCAACGGGGTCGTCGAGGCAAGACGCTCAAGGGCGGCCCCGAGGGGAAGCGAGGAGCCGGCACGGATCGAGGCTGGGACGGGAGCGAGTTCGACGACCTCGAGTTCGGCGAGGGCTTGCTCCCCGGCACGGGTCCGAGCCGCTCCCCCAAGGGCGGTCCGAGCGAGCGCCTCCCAGCGGACCCGTATGACGCTTCGGTGGAAGGCGAGCCCCGGCCGGGGCAGACCGAGGCGTTCGATACCAACCTGCTGGGCCGTGGCGCCAAGGCGCCCTCTCGCCTCGGTTACCTGGAAGTGTTCCCCCAGTACCGGACGATGATGGAGGAGGCCTTAGCGCGGGAGGAAGTTCCCCGGGACTATCGACAGCAGGTCAAGGAGTACTTCCGCTCGCTCGAGGAGCGGTGAGCGCATGGCTACGGCTCCGGTCCCATTCTCTGGCGAGTTCCTGGCTCAACTGGAACGCTTGGCCCTCGTCTCCAAGCGTACCTTCAGGGGTCGCGTCAAGGGAGACCGCAGGAGCCCGCGGAAAGGCACCAGCCAGGAGTTTTGTGACTACCGTCCGTACGGCCCGGGAGACGACCTGCGGTATGTGGACTGGAACCTGTATGGTCGCCTCGATCGCCTCTACGTCAAGCTTTTCGTGGAGGAAGAGGACCTCTGCCTCCATTTGCTCCTCGACGCCTCGGCTTCCATGGATTACGGGGAGCCGAGCAAGTTCGATTACGCGGTGAGGCTCGCGGGAGCCCTGGGGTTCGTGGGGTTCGCGAACCTCGAGCGAGTCGGCGTGGGGGTCGTGCGTCAACGGGTGGCGGAGGGATGGGCGCCGATGCGCGGCCGAACCCAGTTCTTCCCGCTCATGGACTTCCTGGGGAATCTCCGTCCCGGCGGAGCCACCGGCCTCGCCGAAGGACTCGCCGACTACGCGCTTCGCGCTCGGGACGCGGGCTTGGCGATCCTGATCTCCGACCTCATGGACCCGGCCGGTCCCGAGGCCGGGCTGCGCGCGCTGCGCCAGCGAGGCTTTGACATCCAGCTCATTCATGTGTTGGCTCCCGAGGAGATGGATCCGGCGTTCGGCGGCGACCTCCGCCTTGTGGACGCGGAGACCGGGGAACACCGCGAGCTCACCGCGGACGGCGAGGCCCTTCGCCAGTACCACAAGCGACTCCGTCACTTCCTGGACCGCGTCGAATCCTACTGCCGGGACAACGAGATCAGCTACCACCGCGTGACCACTGACGTCTCGCTGGAGGCCTTCGTGCTCAGACGGCTCAAGGGGTTGCTCCTCGCATGAGCTTCCTGTTCCCGTTTGGCTTCCTGCTCTTGTCCTTGTCCCTCCCGCTCGTGCTCCTCTATTTCCTGAAGGTGCGGCGGCAGGAGCGGCGAGTGTCCAGCCTCCTCTTCTGGGAGGCAGTGCTCCGAGATCGGCAGGCTTCCAGCTTCTTCCAGCGGCTGATGCTAGACCCGCTCCTACTCCTCCAGCTCCTCGCCCTCGTGGCATTGGCCCTGGCGCTGGCCCGCCCGGTGCTCACCGTGATGGCGCATGACGCTCAGCGGGTGGTGGTGATCCTGGACGGCTCGGCGTCCATGAAGGCCACCGATGCGGTTCCCTCGCGATTCGCGGCCGCCCAGCGGAAGGCCGTGGCTTTGGTGGGCCGTCTCAGCGCGGGCGCCGAGGTCATGGTGATCGAGGCGGGGATCCAGCCCAGGGTGCTGGCCCCGTTCAGTCGCGACCGCGACCGGACCATGACAGCCATCAGGGCGGCCCGAGTCCGCGACGTCCCCAACCGACTCGTTGAGGCCCTCCGGACCGCAAGGTCGGTGGCTGGCCAGGACCCCCGCGCGGAGATCCACGTCTTCACGGACGGCGCGCTCTCCCACGCATTGGAGGCCACCGAGGCGGACGACCCCCGGGTCCATTGGGTAGGGATCGGGACCGGCGGCCGAAACGTCGGGATCACTCAGCTGTCGATCCGAAAGACATACTTCGGCGCCTTTGACTACGAGACATTCCTCTCGGTGGTCAACTTCTCGGAGGACCGCCAGACTTTCCCCCTTACTCTGACGCTGGGTGACCACCCGATTGCGGAGCAGGCGCTCACCCTTGACCCTCATGTCCGGCGCTCTGTGATCCTGCCGTTCAGCCATCAGGGCGGGGGCCTGGTGCGGGTTGCCCTGGACATTACCGACGATTTCGAGGCCGACAACGTGGCCTATACGGTGATCCCCCCACCGCGCCAGATGCGGGTGCTCCTGGCCAGCTCGGGAAATGTGTTCCTGGAGAATGCGCTCCGGGCAGATCCTCAGGTCACCTTGGAGGTGAGGCCTCCCGAGGCGTATCAGGGTGGGATGGAGGGGTTCGACGTGGTGGTGCTGGATCACGTGAGACCCCCCTCGCTCGGCCCTGGCCGCTTCATCCTTGTGAACACCGCACCCCCCGATGTCCCGCTGGAGATCCTGGGTCGGCTCCAGCAGCCGGTCATCATGGACTGGGACCGCTCTCATCCCGTGTTGCGCGACGTCGACCTTGCCAAGGTGGCCATCCAGGAAGCGCTCCGCGTGCGCCCCCTGGGGGTCGGGAAGACCCTCGTCGAGGCGGTTGGTGGTCCCTTGCTGTACGCGCTCGAAGAGCCTCGGCGGAAGGCGCTCTTCATCGGCTTCGACCTCTTCCAGACCGACTTGCCGCTCCGGGTGGCCTTCCCCCTGGTTGTCTCCAACGCCCTTCGCTGGCTCCATCCGGCCAGTCTGGATCAGTCGAGCCTCCAGCTTCAAGCGGGCCAGCCGATCCTGCTTCCCGTCGAGCACGGGGTAGACCTCGCTGCCGTTGTGAGACCTTCCGGCCAGCGCGTCGAGGTCCCCGTGGCTCGTGGGCTCGTGAGGTTCGCTGAGACCGATCAGGTGGGGGTGTACCGGGTGATCACCTCGAAGGGCGAGACGCCGGTGGCGGTGAATCTCATGGACGCCGCCGAGTCGGATCTGACCCCGCGACCGCTTCCGCGGCCCGCGGCCCAGGCAGGTGCGGATGCCGAGCCGGTGCCCGTGGAGCGGGAGTTGTGGCCCTTCTTCGTCTTGCTGGCCGCAGCGATCCTGACCTTGGAGGGACTCCTGTACTGGCGGCGCCAGTCCGCGGGCTGGCGGCGGTCGCCTCCAGGGATGGGAGACCGGCGGGCCCTCGGCCTCCGCACCGCGCTGCTGCTGCTCTTGTTGGCCGCGCTCCTCCGTCCTGGGCTCCCGCGTTGGGTCGATCGGCTCAACGTGGTCTTCCTGCTCGATCTCTCGGACAGCGTGAGCCTGGCTGCTCGGGAAACCGCCTATCGGTTCGCGGAGCGGTCCCTCTCGGCCATGCAGGACAGGGATCAGGCGAGTCTCGTCGTTTTCGGCCAAGAGGCGGCGGTGGACCAACCGCTATCATCCAAGCCCAGGCTAGAGCGCCCCCGGATCCAAGTGCCGGGCCGTGGCACGGATCTCGCCCAGGCCATTCGTGTCGCGCTTGCCTCGGTTCCGCCGGGACAGGCCAACCGTCTGGTCCTCCTCACCGATGGCCGTGAGAACTCCGGCAATGCCGTGACGCCTGCGCAGACGGCAAGAGAGTTGGGGGTGGACATCTACTACCTGCCGCTTCCGATGACCTTCCCCCAGGAGGTGGTGGTTGAGTCTCTGCTTCTTCCTCGGGAGGTCAAGTTCGGCGAGCCCTTCCACGCCAGGGTGGTGGCGTGGAGTCAGGGAGAGACCAAGGGGCGGCTGTCCTTGTACCGGGGAGACGAGTTCCTGGGCTCGCAGGTGGTCCATCTGAGCCCGGGTAAGAACGTGTTCGCCTACCGCCAGAGCGTGGACCAGAGCGGGATTCACGTCTACCAGGCCACCATCGAGGTGGAGGGAGACACCGTCGAGCAGAACAACCGCGCCATGGGAACCGTGGTGGTGCGCGGGCGGCCCGTGGTGTTGCTCGCCGAGAAGGATCGAGCACACGCGCAGGCGCTCTCTGCGGCCCTCCGCGCCCAACACATCGACGTCGAGGTGCGCGAGGGCACCGAGCTTCCTCACGACGGCCCGGGCTTCCAGAAGTACGATGGGATCATCCTCTCCAATGTTTCCTCTCTCAAGCTCACCCTGGAGCAGATGGAGGCCATCCGCGACAACGTGCGGGACTTCGGCAGTGGGCTCGTCATGATCGGCGGCGAGGAGAGCTTCGGTCTCGGCGGCTACTATCGCACGCCCGTCGAAGAAGCCCTTCCCGTCACCATGGATGTCAAGCAGAAGCTCGAGATCCCGAGCCTGGCCGTGGCGCTGTCCATCGATCGCTCGGGGTCCATGGCGACCACCACCGATGACAGGGTGACCAAGCTGGACATCGCCAAGGAGGCGGCCCACCTGGTGGTGGATCTCCTCAACGAGCGGAACGAAGTCGGGGTGTTGAGCTGGGACACGGAGTTCCTCTGGGACGTGCCCGTGCAACAGGCGCGGCGCAAGTCTCAGATCCACCAGGCCATCGCCACCGTGAAAGCCGGAGGCGGCACGGACGGCTATCCCGCGCTGAAAGAGGCGTACCTGGTCCTCTACGATCGCTCGGCGCTCTTGAGGCACGTCATCTTCCTCTCCGACGGACAGATGACTCGAGGTGATTTTGCCGGGCTGGTCCGACGGATGGCGAAGGACAAGATCACCGTTTCCACGGTGGCCATCGGCAAGGACGCCGATGTCCAGCTGATGTTTGATATCGCCAAGTGGGGCCGGGGCCGCTTCTACTACACCGAAGATACGCGTACCATCCCACGGATCTTCACCCTCGAGACCCAGCTGGCCTCCAAGGCTGCGCTCATCGAGCAGCCGTTTAGGCCGCTTGTCTCCGCCGGGTTCCATGAGGTCCTCCAGGACATCAACTGGAAGCGGGTTCCGCCCCTGGGCGGCTACGTCGCCACCACCCCCAAGAGGACGGCAGCGACACTCCTGATGACCCCCCAGGAGGACCCGCTCCTGGCGTTGTGGCGCTACGGCCTGGGGCGAAGTGTGGCGTTCACATCCGATGCGAAGTCCAAGTGGGGGGTCCTGTGGCTTCGCTGGGCCGGGTTCAACAAGTTCTGGGCTCAGCTGACGCGCTGGACCCTCCGAACGGGGAATCGGAGCGACACGGTGGCCATCGTGGAGCAGCACCAAGGGACGGGCGAGGTGACCGTGGAGGCCATTGACAGGAAGGGTGAATTCATTAACTTCCTCGACGCCCAGGTGGGTGTAGTCTATCCCGATAAGCGGCGGGACGTGGTGGAGCTGGAGCAGGTCGCGCCCGGGCGCTACCGGGGCCGATTCGCTGCCTCCCAGGAGGGAACGTACCTGGTCGGGATGGCCCAGCGCCGGGATGACCAGATGGTGGGCTCCCAGCTAGCCGGTGTGGTGGTCCCCTACGCTCAGGAGTACAGGGAGCTGGGGGTGAACGAGAACCTGCTCCGCAATCTGGCGGAGATCACGGGTGGCGGAATGCTGAGCGAGCCCAGTCAGGCTTTCCTCCAGGCCCGCCGCAGGTCCCGGGTCACCGTGGATGTCTGGCCCTGGCTGGTGGGGTTCGTGGCCGTGATGCTCCTGCCCGAAATCGCCCTCAGGCGGATCGGCTGGGGGCTGCTCGGGAGGCTCGCCAACCGGCTCCGAGGTCGTACCCCCAAGGGAGGACACCGCGATGCACGGTGAGGGTCCAGCTTGTCGGGTGCGTGTCCGGGGCGCGGCGGCTCTTCTGTTAGGCGTTCTCCTCTTGCTCCCTCAGGCGCCGCCGGCCGCCGGCAACTCGCGGCGCGTGCTGATTGCCCCCTATGCGACCGCCGAGGTCGCCCCGGAGGAGCAGTGGCTCGGGGAGGCCGTGGCTCAGATCCTCTCCTTGGCCCTGGCACAGCATCCGGCCTTCCTCGAGGCGGACCGGCGGCGCCTAGCGAAGGTGGACGTGTCCCCCGTGCGGCACGAGACGGCGATCCTTGCTGCGGCCCGGAGCCTCAGGGCCGATGCCGCCTTTTCTGGGGAGATCCGGCGGGTCTCGGCCGACCGGATCGTGATTCGGCCTCGCTATCTCGAGGTCCGGAACGGGGACGGCAAGTGGCAGACGATGGCCGCCGCGTCCGTCCCGGAGGGGAAGCTCCTCGATCAGCTTGCCCTGCTGGCGCTCGCTTACTTCCGCGCCTTCGGGGTCTCCCTGAGTGACGCTGAGGCGGGCCGGATCCAAAAGGCCGCGCGCCCGACTTCCTCGCTCCAGGCCTTTGAAGCGTTTGTGCGGGGCCGCACGGCTGCCATGGAGGGCACGCCGGAGGGGAACTCTACGGCGGCCGATCTCCTTGCCCGAGCGGCGGAGCTGGATCCATACTTTGTCGTCGCTCAGTACTCTCTCGGCGTGGTCAACCAGGAGCTGGGCAACCGATGGAAAGCGGCGGCGCACTACCGGGCCTCCATTCAGCTCGACCCGAGCTATCCGGAACCCTTCAAAGCGCTCGGAGACCTCTTCCTGTCTGCTCCGCGCCGGCTTTTTGACCAGGCGGTGGAGGCGTATGAAAAGGCGCTAGAGCTCCGGCCGTTCTACGCAGACGCTTATGTGGGGCTGGGAGACGCCAAGGCGGCCAAGGGGGCTGTGGATGAAGCGGTGGCTGCCTACCAGCGGGCCCTCGAGTATGACCCGACCAACCCGAGGGTGTATCTGAGCCTCGGGAAGCTCTACTACCTCGAAAAGGGGCTCTACTACGAGGCCGTGAAGGCGTACGAGCAAGCCATCGAGCTGGATCCCGAGTTCGTCGACGCCCGCATGGGGCTCGGGGAGCTGTACGAGGACAAGGGCCTCTACGAGGGCGCCCTGGCCGAGTATGGGAAGGTGATCGAGCTCGAGCCCAGGCACACCGGCGCGCTCTACAACCGAGCACTCGTCTACGAGAAGGTGGATCCCCGGACGGCCATCGCCCACTGGGAGCACTACATCGCGGTGGCCTCCCACCTGCCGTCGGAGAAAGATTGGGTGGACGTGGCTCGTCGGCACCTCAAAAAGCTCAAGACACAGCTCCAGAAGAACCGGTAAGACCCGACACCGCGCCCGTTGAGCTGCCCTTTGCCCGGTAAGCCTCCCGCTCTGGTCTGGTGAGTGATCTCAGAAAATCCCAGGTCTTCGGGCACTGGGTCCTGGTCCGGCCCCGGAAGGCAGTACGCCAGTGGGGAGAGGTGTGCCCGTTCTGTCCCGGGAACGAGGCGCTGACACCCTCTGAGATCGCGGCTTACCGCAAGGAGGGATCCCAGCCAAACGGCCCTGGCTGGCAGGTGCGGGTGATCCCCGAGCTGGACCCGTACTTTCGGGTGGAGCGGGAGTTGGTGCGTGAAGGACTGGGGATGTACGACCGGGTGTCTCCCCGCGGCGCCAGCGAGCTGATCATCGAGAGCCCCAACCATGAGGACTCATTGTCCACCATGGGAGAAGAGCGGATGGAGCAGGTGCTCCGGATGTATCGGGACCGGCTCGTGGACCTCAAACACGACACACAGATCCGCGACATCCTGATCACCCGCCGCCACCAGAAACCTGGCTCGAGGCTTCAGCACCCGTACTCACGCGTGACCGCCATCCCCATCATCTTCGATGATATCCGGCGCGAGCTGGGCGAGGCCCGAGGCTACTACCAGTACAAGCGTCGCTGCCTGTTTTGTGACATCATCCGGCAGGAGCTGACGGACGGGGAACGGGTGGTGCGTCTGACGCAGCACTTTGTCGTCGTGATCCCTTACGCAGCCCGTGTCCCGCTGGAGACACGGATCCTTCCCCGGCAGCACCATTGCGCCTTCGAGGAGATCTCGCACGAGGCAGCCAGCGACTTGGCCCGCGTTCTCTCAGGCTATTTCCGGGTCCTCGCGAGCGAGTTCCAGGACCCGTCCATCGAAATGACCCTCCACACCGCCCCCAACCTCACCTCCAAGATCCTCAAAGGGGAGTGGGCAACGATCGCCGCGGACTACCACTGGCACCTGGATATCCTGGTCCAGCCTGAGCGGCTGCACCGCGTAGGGGGGATCTTCGTCAACGAGATGCCGCCGGAGGATGCGGCCCGCCGGCTCCGAGAGAGCTGGCGGTAGCCATCACGGGTAGTGGCCCCGGAGGCGGTAGCCGTCGGCGACGCGGCGGATACCTTCCATCAGTGCGGCGGTCCTGAGGTCCACGCCCTCCTTTTGCGTGATCGCCCAGGTGCGATTGAACGCGCGCACCATCACTTCCTGAAGCCGGGAGGTGATCTCGCTCTCCCGCCAGAAGTAATACTGGAGCCCCTGCACCCACTCGAAGTACGAGACCACGACGCCGCCGGCGTTGGCCAGGATGTCCGGGATCACCGTGACGCCCCGCTCCCTCAGGATCCGATCGGCCTCCGGGGTTGTGGGACCGTTGGCCGCTTCGATGATCAGGTTGGCTTTGATCCGGTCCGCATTGTCAGCCCTGATCTGGGAGCCCAGCGCGGCTGGAATCAGGACATCGGTCGGGAGCTCGATGAGCTCGGCGTTCGTCACGGCGTCCCCGTCAGGGAAGCTCATGACCGTCCCGGCCTCGCGGGCATGGGCTTCTAGCTGGCGGATGTCGAGCCCCTTGGGGTTGTAAACCCCGCCCTTCACGTCGCTCACGCCGGCAATCACGCATCCTTCCCGCCACAGCAGCCGGGCTGTTACTGCGCCCACGTTACCGAACCCCTGGACCACCACCCGCTTGGACCTCAAGTCCTGCCCCAGGTGGCGGCCGGCTTGGTAGAAGCTGTAAACCAGGCCGCGACCGGTGGCCTCCCGTCTGCCGGCCGAGCCTCCTATGAGTAGGGGTTTGCCGGTGACTACCCCGGGGACGGTCTTCCCCTGGGTCATGGAGTAGGTGTCCATCATCCAGGCCATGACCTGCTCGTTGGTCCCAAGGTCCGGGGCCGGAATGTCCAGGTCCGGGCCGATCAGGAACATGATCTCCGCCGTGTAGCGCCGGGTTAGGTGTTCCAGTTCCTTGAGTGACAGGGAGTGGGGGTCACATTGAATGCCCCCTTTGGCCCCTCCATAAGGGAGACCCATGAGTGCACACTTCCAGCTCATCAGCATGGCCAGGGCCGTCGTTTCACCCAGGCTCACGTCTTGGTGGTAGCGAAGTCCGCCCTTTGTCGGCCCCAGAACAGTGTTGTGGTGGACGCGATATCCGATGAAGACCTCCGTTCTGCCATCGTCCATCTCGATTGGGACGGAGACGACCATGGCCCGACGGGGGTATCGGAGGCGCTCGTGGATGTTCCTGTCCAGGTTGAGCCGCGCCGCAACGGTATCCAGCTCGTGCAGGGCAGTCCGAAGTAACTCACATTCAAATTCTGTTCTTCCTAGCATAACTACTTGTCCTCTTGGCTGTTTGCCCTCTTGACAGAGTGGAGGGCTGGGTGGCAAACTCGGACTGGAGCGGTCGCCGACTCTTTCGGTCGGATAGAAAAGGGACGCATTTATGCTGCGCTTCACCAAGCGAGCCGATTACGGCCTGATGGCAGTTTATTATATCGCTTCCCATCAGGAGGACGGAGCAGTCAGCAGCAAGCGGATTGCCGGCACGTTCAGTATTCCCCACGAACTCCTCGCCAAAGTGTTGCAGCAACTGGCCAGAAAGGGGCTCATCACGGGCCAGAACGGCCCGAAAGGTGGCTACGTCCTCACGAGGAGTCCCGAGGAGATCACGGTGGGACAGGTGATCCGAGTCCTGGAGGGCCCCGTCAAGATCGTCAGCTGCGTGGAGTCCCTCGATTGTCCCCAGTACTCACGGTGCAATTGGCGGGGCCCCGTACAGACGATTCAGGCCAGCATCAGCCAGCTTCTGGACACCATGACCATGGCGGAGCTGGCCAACGACAGGGTTTCACCCTTGGCTGAATTGCAGGGCCGTTATTGAGTCCGCGTCCGGCGCGGAGGGAGACGCATACATGGCATTGAAATTCCCGATCTTCATGGACAGCCACTCCACCACGCCCGTGGACCCCCGGGTGTTGGAGGTGATGATTCCGTACTTCACCGAGAAGTACGGGCATCCGGGGAGCCGCAATCACTCCTTCGGCTGGGAGGCTGAGAAGGCAGTGGATGGCGCTCGGGAGCACGTCGCCAAGCTGATTGGCGCCCGAGATCCCAAGGAGGTTGTCTTCGACTCCGGCGGAACCGAGTCGATCAATCTGGCGATCAAGGGCATCGCCGAGATGTATCGGGAAAAGGGGAACCACATCGTCACCACGGCCATCGAGCAGCGTGCCGGCATCGATGTCGTCAAGCGGCTCGAGCGGCAGGGCTACACGGCCACCTACGTCCGGGTGGGCCAGGACGGGCTCGTGGACGTGGAGGAAGTGCGCAAGGCGGTCACCGACAAGACCATCCTCATCTCGGTGATGTTCGCCAACAACGAGATCGGCACGATCCAGCCGATCCCGGAGATTGGAAAGCTGGCGAAGGAGAAGGGAATTGTTTTCCACACCGACGCCACCCAGGCGCTGGGAAAGATTCCGGTGAATGTGGAGGCCATGGGGATTGACCTCCTGTCCTCGACGGCTCACATGATCTACGGGCCCAAGGGTGTCGGGGGGCTGTATGTGCGTCGCAAGAACCCGCGGGTGCGGATCGCTCCCATGATCGACGGAGGTGGCCACGAGCGAGGCATGCGCTCTGGCACGGTGCCGGTGCCGTTGGCCGTCGGGTTCGGGAAAGCGGCGGAGATCTGCCGCGAGGTCATGTCCGAGGAATCAGCGCGACTCAAGGCTCTGAGGGACAGGCTGCAAGATAAGATCCTCACATCCCTGGAGTACGTCTATCTCAACGGCCATCCCGAGCGGCGTCTCCCCCACAACTTGAACGTCTCCTTCGCGTACGTCGAGGGCGAGTCGGTGCTGCTGGGCGTCAACAAGGAGCTCGCCATTGCCTCGGGCTCGGCCTGCACCTCAGCCACCCTGGAGCCGTCCTATGTCATCGCGGCGCTGGGGGTGGATGCGGAGCTGGCGCACTCCTCCATCCGCTTTGGGCTCCACCGGTTCAACACGGAGGAGGAGATCGACTATGTCGGGGATCGGATCGTCGAGGTCGTACACCGTCTCAGGGAGATGTCTCCCCTGTATGAGTTGGCCAAGGAGGGCGTGGATCTCAAGTCTATCAGGTGGAAGGCGGAGTAGCCGTCCCCGGGGAGGATGACGCGTATGGCATACAGTGAGAAGGTCATCGATCACTACAACAACCCGCGCAATGTGGGCTCGTTTGCGAAAGACGCCCCTGGCGTGGGCACGGGGCTGGTGGGAGCGCCGGAGTGTGGCGACGTCATGAAGCTCCAGATCAGGGTGAACCTGGACACGGGGCTCATCGAGGACGCCAAGTTCAAGACGTTCGGGTGCGGCAGCGCCATCGCTTCCTCCAGCCTGGCCACCGAGTGGCTCAAGGGCAGGACCGTCGAGGAAGCCCGGATCATCAAGAACACGGACATCGTCAACGAGCTGAAGCTCCCCCCCGTGAAGATTCACTGTTCGGTCCTGGCCGAGGACGCCATCATGGCAGCCCTCACGGACTATGACGAGAAGTGGGCGAAGAAGGGGTCCGCTGCGGCCACGATGTCGTAAGGGCTGCACGCGATCTCGATCGTAAGGAGGGACTCCCGACTATGGCAGTGCAACTCAGCGAGGCCGCGGTCAAGCAGGTCAAGAAGCTCGTGGAGAACCAGAATCTTCATGGCGTTTTCCTCCGAATGGGGGTGAAGGGAGGCGGCTGCTCTGGCCTCTCCTACTCCCTGGAGTTCGACACCGAGATGGGTTCCCACGACAAGAGCTTGGAGATCGATGGGATCAAGGTGGTGGTGGACGCTAAGAGCTACCTCTACCTGAACGGGGTCACCCTGGACTATGTCACTGAGGGGTTGACCGGCGGGTTCACCTTCGTCAATCCCAATGCCAAGGCGACCTGCGGCTGCGGGACCTCGTTCTCGGCCTAGCAGGAGGGCTCCGACGGGCTACTCCTCCGAGATGAGAGGACGGTAGCGGACCGAACTGTCAGGCGCTAAGAGATGAGAAACAGGCCCCTGGCGGGCCTGTTTCTCTGTTGGAGAACCGATGTCGGCTCAACCGGATTATTTTGAGGTCTTCGGGTTTGCCAGAAAGCTGGGCATCGATCAGGGTGAGCTCCAGAGACGGTTTTACGAGCTCTCCCGCCGGGTACACCCAGACTTGTTCCAGACGGCGACACCCGCAGAGCAGGCGTGGAGCCTGGAGCGCTCGGCCCTGATCAACCGGGCGTACCGGACCCTTCGCGACCCCGTTTCCCGGGCGGAATACCTGATCCTGCTCGAAGAAGGGTGGGAGACCAGGGAGGGTGACAGCGGGATCAAGCCCAAGGCGCCGCAGGATCTGCTGGAGGAGATGCTGGAGATCCAGGAGGCACTCCAGGAAGCCAAAGCCGGAGGGCTCGACGAGGCGACTCGTCAACGTCTCCAGGAAGAGCGCGTCCGGTTGGAGCGGCGGCGGGCCGATATGGAGACCACGCTCCTGGCGCTTGCCCGCGAGTGGGACGAGGCCCTGGAGACAAACGGTGACCGACACGGGTTCCTGGACCGGATGAAGGAGGCGTTGGCCGTTCGGGCCTATCTCAACACGGTGATCATCGATCTGAGCGACGCGCTCCAAGGGCAAACGGAGGGACATGTCTCGCATCGTCGGCATTGACCTGGGCACGACCAATAGCCTGGTGGCCTTCATGGAGGAGCGCTTCCCGAAGGTCATTCCTGACGGGGACGGGGAGGTGCTCCTTCCTTCGGTGGTGGCCTACACCACGGACGGGATCCGGGTGGGCGTTCCGGCCAAGCGCCAGATGGTGAGGAACCCGGCCGCGACCATCTACTCGGTGAAGCGCTTCATGGGCAAGGGGTACGACGACGTCGAGGCGGAGCTCCGCTATTTCCCCTTCCGGATCCTCCCCAGCCGGGAGGTTGTGCGGATCAAGGTGGGCGGGCGTGAGGTGACCCCTCCCGAGGTGTCAGCTCTGATCCTCAAAGCCCTCAAGGAGCGGGCCGAGGCGCGCTTCGGGGAGCCCGTGGAGAAGGCGGTCATTACGGTCCCTGCCTATTTCAACGACAGCCAGCGCCAGGCCACCAAGGACGCCGGGCGGATCGCCGGGCTGGAAGTCCTTCGGATCATCAACGAGCCGACCGCAGCCTCGCTGGCCTACGGGCTTCACCAGCTCAAGGAAGGGCGTGTGGCGATCTACGACCTGGGTGGTGGCACCTTCGACATCTCCATCCTCCGCGTCAAGGAGGGGATCTTCGAGGTGCTGGCCACCAACGGCAACACCCACCTGGGGGGCGATGACTTCGACCGGGCCCTGATGGATTGGTTGCTCGATGACATCCGGGACAGGCACGGCGCCGATCTCAGCGACAATCTCGAAGCCATGCAGGACCTTCGGCTGGCGGCCGAGGCCGCCAAGTGTCGGCTCTCGTTCGAGGATCGGACCGTCCTGACGATTCCGTTCGGAGACGCGGGCTTCACCTACCGTCGCGAGATCACCCGGAAAGAGCTGGAGCCGCTCATCGCCCCGCTGGTCGAAGCCACGCTGGGGCCCTGCCGGATGGCGCTGGCCGACGCGGGGCTCAAGGGCGAGGAGATGGATGAGGTGGTGCTCGTCGGGGGCGCGACCCGGGTGCCGCTGCTCCGCCGGCGGGTCCAGGAACTCTTCGGGAAGCCTCCTCACAGTAACCTGAACCCTGATGAAGTGGTCGCGCTGGGCGCGGCGGTGCAGGCCCATATCCTGGCTGGCGGGATCACCCACATGCTGCTCCTGGACGTCGCGCCGCTCTCCCTCGGGATCGAGACGCTGGGCGGCGTGGTGAGTGTCCTCATTCCCCGGAACACCACCATCCCCACCAGCGCCAGGGAGATGTTCACCACGTCGGTGGATGGGCAAACGGTGGTGGACCTCCATGTGCTCCAAGGAGAGCGGGAGCTGGTCCAGGACAACCGCTCGCTGGCGCGCTTCGAGCTCCGAGGGATCGACCCCATGCCAGCCGGGATGCCCCGGATCGAGGTGACATTTCTGATCGATGCCAACGGCATCCTCCAGGTGCAGGCCAGGGAGCAGAGGACCGGAAAAACGGCTTCGGTCGAAGTGAAACCGTCGTACGGCCTGTCTGATTCGGAGGTGGAGCGGATGATCGAGGCGTCCTTCACCCACGCCGAGGAAGACGTGGCGGCCCGTCTCTTGATCGATGCCCGCAACGAGGCGGACACGGTGATCCGGGGGACTGAACGAGCGCTGGGTCAGGGGATCCAGCTGATCGACCAGGAAGAGGCGACCCGGATCCGAGAGGCCCTGGAGGTGCTTCGCGTGGTTCGCCAGGGCCATGATCGAAATCTGATTCGCGAGAGGGCGGATCAGCTCAACCAGGTCACGCTCCATCTTGCCGAGGTCTTGATGGACTCCGCGCTCAAGGAGGCCCTGACCTCGCGGAAGGTGACGGAGGCCTTGAAGAATTCGTGATGGCGACCTACAAGGTGACGTTTCTTCCCCAAAGCGCGACGGTTGAGGCGGATGACTCCCAGTTCCCTTACGGGGACCACGGGCTCCCCGGATCCATCCTCGACATCGCCCTGGCGCACAACGTCCACCTGGAGCACAACTGTGGGGGCAATTGTGCCTGCACCACCTGCCACGTGATCGTGAAGGAAGGCGCCAAGAGCCTGTCCGAGATGGAGCCGGACGAGGAGGACCGTCTCGACATGGCGGAGGGGCTCACGCTGCACTCCCGGCTCGGCTGCCAGGCGGTGGTCAGGGGCAACGTGGTCGTCGAGATTCCGTGATAGAGGGAGACCATGGGGCTGACCTGGAACGATGCCGAGGACATCGCCATTGCCCTGATGGAGAAGTTTCCTGACACGGACCCGCTCACGGTTCGGTTTACCGACCTCCACCGGTGGATAACGGAGCTGCCCGACTTCACCGATGATCCCAAGGCCTCCAACGAGGGCCTCCTGGAGGCCATCCAGATGGCCTGGCACGACGAGTATGAGAACCGGTGAAGGTCTTGTTCCACCGGGGGGGGAGAACTGGAGGGGGCAAGGACCCCCTCCGGCAAAACTACCAGGAAATGACCGAGTCGGCGCTGAAGATCAGGTCGAGGAGTTCCGAGTAGGTGAGGTCGCCCTGATGCCCCTCCTCGAGCAGGCGCCGGACAATGACGGTATCGGGGAGGGCAGGAGCAGGCACGCCGTGGAGCAGGATCAGTGTCACGGCGGTCTCGGACTCTCGGCACTGTTGCCCGATCGCCGAGAGCGCTGTATCCGTGACCTGCCCCTTGAGCAGGTGGAGAACGTGGGGCATCAAAACACGATGAAGCGCTGGGCGTTGCCTACGAGCGTCACGATGTCATCCCGGGAGCTGGGGATCACCGGGTGGTGGTCCTCGTTCCAGTCCTCGGCGGTGGGGATGGCAGATCGCTCGACGTGGAAAGGGATCCCCAGCTTCTTCAAGGTCTCGCGAAACTTGGTGATGTCGTCTCCGTCGACGAGGTCATCGGTGTCCGCGTCGAGGAGGTGCACTGCGGGGCCGGTCAGTACGATCGTCACCGGGTTCTCCCCCGCCGCGATGCCGAGGGCGATGCGCATGGCCTCGAAGGCTCGACCGGATGTGCGCGGATCCTCGGAGATGAGGACCAGGACCGGAAAGGACTCGGACACGACCTCAGTTGAGCGCGAGGAAGCGCTCGCATCCGTTGATCAGGTCGGTCAGGACGACCAGCCCGGAGTACGTGAAGGTCTCGGGCTCGGAGAGGGGAACGCCACGCCTCTGGCAGCCGTACGCGCAGACGAAGAGCTTGGCTCCGCGCCGGGCCAACTCTCGGATCTCGGGCCGGTCCTTGGCATACACGCCGTCGTCGATCAGGTAGCGATAAACGTCCGCGCCCCGCTCCAGGGCCGTCCGCGTGAGCCCCACGGCCGTCTGGAGGTTGGGGGCATCAGGTTTGGTAGAGAGCATGAGACCGAGCTTTCGCTTGCTCAAATCCATCGCACGGTGAGGCTAGCATCGGCATTCGAGGATGTCAATTGCGGTGACGAGCGCCGGGGCGGTCCCGCGAGATCGTGCGGCGAGTCGCGTTTCTGTTGCGTTCTAACCTGATGAGGGCGACTCTAGGAGGAAGGGGAAGATCATGACGCGGCAAGTCTACCTGGACCACAACGCCTCGACTGCGCTTCACCCCGAGGTGGTCGAGGCCATGCTACCCTATCTCAGGGAGCGGTTCGGAAACCCCTCCAGTATCCACGCCTTCGGGCGCGCGGCCCGCGAAGGGATCGAGGTTGCCCGGGAGACCATCGTCTCGTTCCTCCGGGTTGGGAAGGAGGAAATCGTCTTCACCTCTGGCGGGACGGAATCGGACAACCTGGCCATCAAGGGTGTGGCGGATGCCCGTGGGTCGGGCCACATCATCACCTCTTCGATCGAGCACCATGCCGTGATCCGCACCTGCCAGGCGCTCGAAGCGCAGGGCTTCTCCGTCACCTACCTGCCTGTGGACCAGTACGGGCTGGTGGACCCTGACGATGTTCGCCGGAGCATCAGACCCGACACGATCCTGATCTCGGTGATGCACGCTAACAGCGAGGTGGGAACCCTCCAGCCGGTGGAGGTCATTGGCCAGCTCGCCAGGGAGCACGCCATTGTCTTCCACAGCGATGCTGTCCAGACGTTCGGCAAACTTCCCCTCGATGTGCACGCCTTCGGCATCGATCTCTTGTCGTTCTCCGGCCACAAGATCTACGGGCCCAAAGGCGTCGCCGCCCTCTACATCCGCAAGGGGACCAAGATGGTCTCCATTCAGCACGGCGGCGAGCACGAGCGGCGGCGCCGAGCTGGCACTGAGAACGTGGCGAGCATCGTGGGGCTCGGCAAGGCGGTGGAAATTCGCGCCCGGACCATGGAGAGCGAAGTGGAGCGCCTGCGTGCCTTGCGGGACAGGCTCTGGGAGGGAATCCGCGACCGGATCCCCCAGGTCCGTCTCAACGGCCACCCGACCGATCGGCTCCCGGGCACGGTGAACGTCTCCTTCAGGCACGTGGAATCCGAGTCCATTGTGCTCGGGCTCGACCTCAAGGGCGTCGCTGTGTCGGCGGGGTCGGCCTGCACCTCGGGTAACGTGGAGCCCTCCCACGTCCTGGTCGCCATGGGCGTGCCTCTCGACTGGGCCATGGGGGCCGTGCGCATGAGCCTTGGTCGGGGCACCACCGCCGAGGAAATCGAGTACGTGCTGGAGGTGCTGGCGCCCATCGTCGAACGACTGCGGAGCCTCTCGCCGGCCACGGTGGCGTGAACTACAGCGCGGCGCTCATTGACCATTTTCGGAATCCCCGCAACGTCGGGATGATGCGAAATCCTGACGGGGTCGGGGAGGAAGAGTTCGAAGAGTGCGGCGACGTGGCCCGCTTCTACCTCCGTGTGGCGGCCCATCGGGTCGCCGAGGTGCGGTTTCAGACCTACGGCTGCGGGCCGACCATCGCCGCAGCGAGCGCGGGGAGCGAGCTGGCTACGGGGCTTGACATCCGGCGACTGCTAGAGGTTACTGCGGACCAAGTGGAGGCGGCGGTGGACGGCCTTCCGGGAGAGCGGCGCCACGCGGCGGACCTCGTCGCGGCGGGGCTCCGGGCTGCGGCCCGGGATTGTCTGAGGCGGCACGGGGCGCCCGTTGAGACCGGGGGAGAAGTGGGGCATGTTTGACGCGGTCCGGCGAGACATCCAGGCGGCCCTGGAGCGCGATCCGGCGGCGCGGAGCCGCTGGGAGATCACCCTCTGCTATCCTGGAGTCCACGCTCTCTGGTTTTACCGCGTTGCCCATTGGTTCTGGCAGCGCCGCTGGGGGGTGACGGCGCGGTTCCTCTCCCACCTAGGTCGCTTCTTCACCGGGATCGAGATTCATCCTGGGGCTACCATCGGCCCGGGGTTGTTTATCGACCACGGCATGGGCGTAGTCATCGGGGAGACGACGGAGATTGGCGAGGACGTCACCCTCTACCAAGGCGTGACCCTCGGTGGGACGAGCCTGAAACGGGAGAAGCGGCACCCTACGCTCGGTGACAAGGTGGTGGTGGGCACCGGTGCCGCCATTCTCGGCGCCATCACCATCGGCAGTGGCAGCCGGGTCGGGAGCGGCTCCGTCGTCGTCAACGATGTTCCGCCGAACTCGGTGGCCGTCGGGGTTCCCGGGAAAGTGATCTACCGGGATGGCAGGCGCGTGAGCCCCGACATCGATCTGGAGCACACCGACCTGCCCGATCCGGTGGCCAAGGCAATCGAGCAGTTGGTAGACCGCCTGCATCGCCTTGAGGGCGAGGTGGAAGCGCTGAGGACGGCGCTGAAGAAGGGAGAGCAGGAGTGGAGCTCAAGGACAAGCTGACGCTGTCGGAGGCCTCCCGGTATCTGGCAATAGACCCCGACACCCTCTCGCGGCTGGCGGCAGAGCGGGCCGTCCCGTCCATGCAGGTGGATGGGCAATGGATCTTCTCCAAGAAATCCATCGACAAGTGGCGCCGCCTCAAGCAGTCCAGGAAGCCATGATGGACCGCGCTAGCGCTTGGTCCATCCTCACCGAGTTCACCAAGTCAGACAGCCTCCTGAAGCACGCCTTGGCCGTGGAGGCCTCCATGCGCGCCTACGCGGCCAAGTATGGGGGCGATGCCGAGACGTGGGGCATTGTAGGGATGCTCCACGACTTCGACTACGAGGTCCATCCGGTGGCGCCGCAACACCCGATGAAAGGCGCTCAGATCCTCCGTGCCCGCGGAGTCCCTGAGCCAATCGTCTGCGCCATCCTCTCTCACGCCGACTACTCGGGCTGTCCCCGGATGTCCCTGATGGACCGGGCGATCTACGCCTGCGACGAGCTCTCCGGCTTCGCCATCGCCTGCGCCCTGGTCCGCCCCGGCAAGGCCATCGCGGGGCTCGAGGCTCCCTCCGTCCGGAAGAAGCTCAAGGATAAGGGGTTCGCCCGCACGGTGAACCGGGACGACGTCTACCGCGGCGCCGAGGAGCTGGGAGTCGACCTCGACGAGCACATTGGCTTCGTGATCGAGGCGTTGGAGGGCGTTGCCCCCCAGCTCGGACTGGCAGGCTCGTCCACGTAGCCATCTCCGCGGTGGAGGCCCCGCCCCCCGTCCGCACCATCATTCACGTGGACATGGACGCTTTCTACGCGTCCGTGGAGCAACGTGACCGCCCTGAGTCTCGTGGTCGCCCCGTCATCGTGGGCGCCGATCCTCGGGGGCGTGGGGTGGTGTCGGCAGCCTCCTATGAAGCTCGCCGGTTCGGCGTCCACTCGGCCATGCCCATCTCCCGGGCGGTCCGCCTCTGCCCTGATGCCGTCTTCCTCCCCGTGGACATGGAGAAGTACCTTCGGGTGTCGGGTGAGGTCATGGCGATCTTGCACGATTACTCCCCGCTGGTGGAGCCGATCTCGGTGGACGAAGCCTTTGTCGACGTCACGGGGACCGAGCGGCTCTTCGGTCCAGGCGTGGAAGTCGGCCGGGCGATCAAGCGCCGCATCCGGGAGGAGCTGAGCCTCACGGCCTCAGCAGGCGTGGCCCCCAACAAGTTCCTGGCCAAGCTCGCTTCGGATCTCAGAAAGCCGGACGGGCTGGTGGAGGTGCGGCCCGGTGAGGAAGCCGCGTTCCTCCGTGACCTGCCGATCGAGCGATTGTGGGGCGTCGGGGCGGCCACAGCCGAGGAACTTCGGCGCATGGGGATCGAGACCATTGGCCGGCTGGCTCTGACCTCCGCAAGCGTGCTCCGGAAGCGATTCGGGAAGGCTGGGGCCCTCCTCCGCGAGCTGGCCCTGGGCAAGGATGATCGGCCGGTCGAACCCTCCGTGCCTCCGAAGTCGATGGGAGCGGAGGAGACGTTTCCGGAGGATCATCGGGACCTGGAGCGGCTGCACCAGACCCTCAGAGCTCAAGCTGAGCGTGTCGCTCATGAGCTCAGGCATGAGGGATTCGTCGGGCGTACGGTCACCCTCAAACTCCGCTTCGCCGATTTCCGGACTATCAGGCGGAGCCGCACGGGCGAACCCACCCAGGATGGGCTGGAGATCTTCCGTCGGGCGCGAGACCTCCTCGGCCAGACCACGCTGGCTGGGCCGGTTCGCCTCATCGGCATCTCGGTGTCGGGGCTTTCCCTGTCGGCTGGCCAGCAGCTCGGTCTCTTTCCAGAACCTGCTGCCCGGCGCACGCGCTTGGGCCAGGCCGTCGACCGGCTGGCTCAGCGCTTCGGTGATCGCGCCGTGATTCCCGCCAGCCTCCTTAACCGCCCAGAAAAAAGGCGTTGACACCCACCTCAGCCCTTCCCTACAATTCCTTGACTTTCCGCAGGGTTCCGCGCGTGCGTAGTGCTTGCTCGCGCGGGACACGAACTGACCACCAGGACGGCTCACGGCTGGGAGATCCCATCACAGGGTGAGTCAAGGAGGGGGAAATGAGCGCTATCAGGTTCACCATCCTCTTTATCGCGGCGTTGGGAATACTGAGTTTCCATGGTGCCGTGGTTTCACAGCCCGCTGGGGCAGCCGAGACAATCAAACTCGGCCTGATCGAGCCGTACTCTGGTCCGGTCGCGGCGGTCGGCCGCGACACGCTTGAAGGGTTTGAGTTTCAGGCCGATCGAATCAACAAACGCGGTGGGGTGCTGGGTGGACGCATGATCGAGATCGTGCCCCTCGACAACGCCATGTCCGCGGAGAAGACCACCCAGCAGCTGAAGAAGGCGGTCGATCTAGGGCTCAGGTTTATCAGCCAGGGCGTTGGGTCCAACCATGCGCTCAACATCATCAAGTTCCTGGGCAAGCACAACAAGCGCAACCCGGATAAGGCGATCCTGTACTTCAACCACTCGGCGGTGACCACGGCGTTCACCAACGAGCTGTGCTCGTTCTGGCATTTCCGTTTCGACGCCAACGTGGACATGAAGGTGGCCGCGCTGGTCACCCAGATCAACCGCGACCCGAAGATCAAGAAAGTCTACATGCTCAACCAGAACTACGCCTACGGGAAGTCGTTTCAAGCTGCGGCCCGGAGGTTGTTGAAAGAGCGTGCAAAGCAAGTGGAACTGGTCGGCGACGAGTTGATCGTGCCGTTCGGCAAGGTGCTGGACTTCACGCCCTACATCGCCAAGATCAAGGCGTCCGGCGCCGACACGATTCTAACCGGCAACTGGGGTGCAGATGTCGTCCGCTTCGTCAAGGCCGCCGAGAGCGCGGGGCTTGGGGTGCCATTCTATACGATTTACGGTGGGCTTACCAGTTCGATCGCGGGATATGGCGACGTGGCGAAGACGGTCAATCTCAAGCAGGTGACCGAAATGCACGCCAACATGGAGTTGCCCAAAGACTTGGTCGAACAGATGGATGCCTTTCTCGCGAAATATAAGGACGAGTGGTATGCGGACCGCTTCCGCTGGCAGTTCGAGATGTGGGCTGCCGCCCTGGACAAGGCCGGGACCGACGATCCGGTCGCGGTCGGGAAGGCGCTCGAGGGAATGACCTTTCAGGGCCCCATTGAGGAGGTTCAGATGCGGGGCGACGACCATCAGATTCAGTTCCCGATGGTGATCAGCACCTTGACCACCAAGTATAAGAGGCCGGTCATCTACGCCGGCCGTGACTTTGGGGTGGCCTTCCGTACCGACGGCATCGTTTCGCGAGAGGAGCTGACCTTGCCGACGACGTGCGAGATGAAGCGCCCGAGGTAGGTGGGCGAACAAACTGACGGCGGCCCACCGTCGAAACGACGGCGGGCCGCCAACGTGTTTCGACAGCCCTTCCCATTTGACTGCCCGACTGAGAAAGAATGTGTTGACGTCGCAAGGTCGAAATCTTCGATAAGCGGCGTCAGCCGCCCGAGGGGTAAACTTGGAGGTCTTAGTCTTTTCCATTTTCAACGGGGTTCTCTACGGCATGCTGCTGTTCATGCTTGCCAGTGGGCTGACCCTGATCTTCAGCATGATGGGGGTGCTGAGCTTCGCGCATGCGAGCTTTTTCATGCTCGGCGCGTATTTCGCGTATCAAATCAGCCAGCATGTCGGGTTCTGGCCCGGTCTGGTGTTCGCGCCGATCATCGTCGGTATGGTCGGCGCGTTCGTCGAACGCTACGGCTTGCGCCCAGTGCATAAGTTCGGCCACGTCGCTGAGCTCCTGTTCACCTTCGGCATTGCCTTTGTCATCGAGGAAGTGGTCCAGATGATCTGGGGTAAGGCCCCGGTCCCCTACGACGTGCCCCGCTCGCTCGATGTGACGGCCTTTACCTGGCGTGGCCTCGATTACTCCACGTACCGCATCTTTATGCTGGTGATCTCAGTGGCCATCTTCGTCGCGCTGTTCATGTTCATAACACGCACCCGTATTGGCTTGATCATTCAGGCGTCCCTGTCGTTCCCGAGTATGGTCGCCTCGTTGGGCCATGACGTGCCGAAGATCTTCATGTGGACCTTCGGCTTCGGGTGCGCGCTGGCCGGCGTCGCCGGGGTCATCGGTGGTAACGTGCTGGGGACTGAACCGGCCATGGCGATTCAACTGGGTCCGATCGTGTTCGTGGTCATCGTCATCGGCGGGCTGGGTTCGCTTGCCGGCGCGCTGATCGCGTCGCTGTTCATCGGCATCGTGGACAACCTCGCCATCTCGTATGACATTTCGTTCTTTCCGATGTTCGCCGTCCTGGGATATGAGCGCGAGGTTCAGGGGGTCATGCAGGACATCGTCAATCTGACTACCGGCGGGATTGCCCCTGTCCTCCCCTATCTGCTGTTGGTGCTGGTGTTGATTGTACGGCCACGGGGACTGTTCGGAACGCGCGACGTATGACGGCCGGTTCGCTCAGAAAGATCTGGCCATGGATTGTCCCCGCGGCGATCTTGGTGGTGCTGCCGTGGGTGTTCTCGTCTGGCTTCGCGCTGACGATCATGAGCCAGATGGGCGTTCTCATCATCTTCGCGCTAGCCTACAACATGCTGCTCGGTCAGGGTGGCATGCTGTCGTTTGGCCATGCCATTTACTTCGGCCTCGCCGGTTACTTCACGATCCACTTTGTGAACGGGATAGGCACCGATCAGCTGCCTTATTTTCCCGTCAGTCTCGTTCCACTCGTGGGCGGCGTGGTCGGTCTGCTCTTCGGCGTGCTCGTCGGCTTCGTGTCGACGCGACGCGCGGGCACGACCTTTGCCATGATTTCGCTCGGCTTCGGGGAAATGGTCACGGCGCTGACCCTGATCCTGATTGTCGTCTTCAACGGCGAAGAGGGGATTCAAACAGATCGCGTGGTCGGCCCGGAGCCGCTCGGCATCACGTATGGTCCGGATATCCAGGTGTACTATCTGATCGCCGTCTGGTGTCTGATCTCGATCATCGCGATGTATGCGTTGACCCGGACGCCATTCGGACGCATGTCCAATGCGGTGCGCGACAATCCGGAGCGGGTCCAGTTCGTCGGCTACAACACGCACCGGATACGCTGGTTGGCCTTCTCGCTGTCCTCGTTTTTCGCCGGCCTGGCGGGGGCCCTGCACGCCCTCAATCTGGAGCACGTCGGCTTCGAAACGGTTAGCCTCCAGCAATCCGGGCTCGTCCTGTTCATGGTCTATATCGGCGGTGTCCGCCATTTCATCGGGCCCATCCTGGGCGCGGTTCTGATCACCTTCCTGAATGGGATTTTGAGTGACCTCACCGAGGCGTGGTTCCTCTATCTCGGGGTGATGTTTGTCACCATCGTGATTTTCGCGCCGGGCGGTCTCGCCGGGTTGATCATGTTGCACGAGCCGATGTGGAAGGCCGACTACCGCCTGTTCGGCCGCCTCCTTGTGCCGTACGCGGCCGCCATTGTCACGAGCGTCATCACGTTGATAGGCGTGATCGGCCTGGTCGAAATGGTGTACTTCCTCAGTACCCATATCACCGGCGAGACCACGCTCAGCCTGTACGGCGTCCATATCGATACGTCGAACACATTGCCCTGGCTTGTGTGCGGGGTGATCGGGGCCGTTGGCATCCTGGCTTGCCGGAGGACCTATCCGCGGATGGCAGCGAGCTGGAACGCGGCAATGGACGAGGTGAAGGCGAGAGTGGCGCAATGAAACCAGCCATCGAGCTCGTCGGCGTGCGCAAGAACTTCGGTGCGACGGAGATCATCCGTGGCGTCGATTGGGCGGTCCAGGAAGGTGAGCTTCACGCGATGATTGGTCCAAACGGCGGCGGCAAGTCGACGTTGTTCAACCTGATCACGGGGAAATACGAGGTGACGGCCGGGCGCATTGCCTTGCGCGGTGAGGACATCACCAACCGCACTCCCTATGAAGTCAACCGGAAAGGGTTGAGCCGTAGCTTTCAGGTGATCAATATTTTCCCACGGATGTCCGTGTTCGAAAACGTGCGCTGTGGCATCTTGTGGGCATTGGATTACAAGTACTCGTTCTGGCATTTCGTCGATGGCCGCCGCGATCTTCGCGAGCGCACCGAGATGATCCTCGAGCAGATTGGGATGACCAGGAAGCGGGACGTGCCGGCGGGGCTCTTGTCCTATGCGGATCAGCGGGCGCTCGAGCTTGGGATCACCATTGCCGGCGGCGCCGGCGTGCTGCTCCTCGACGAACCGACATCGGGGATGAGCCGCAGCGAGACCGAGCAGACGGTGGGGCTGATTCGCAAGATAGCGGAAGGCAAGACCGTAATTATCGTTGAGCACGATATGAGCGTGGTGTTCGAACTGGCGGACCGCATCTCGGTTTTGGTGTATGGCGAGATCATCGCATGCGACAAGCCCGAGCAGATCCGGAACAACCGCTCGGTCCAGGAAGCCTATCTAGGGACCCAGGTAGCCTGAGATGCTAGCGCCGTGCCGGCAGATGTTGGGCGAACAAGCATGCTAGAGGTCAGAGATCTCCACGCATTTTACGGGAAGAGCCACATCCTCCAGGGCGTTTCGTTCGACGTCCGCCAGGGCGAAATCGTCAGCTTGTCGGGCCGCAACGGGGTCGGCCGCTCCACCACGCTCAAGGCGGTCATGGGGGAGGTGCCGCCGCAGGGTTCGATCAAGTTCAAGGGAGAGGAGATCGTCGGCTTGAAGAGCCACGAGATCGCCCGCAAAGGCCTCGGGTATGTACCCGAGAACCGTGATATCTTCCCAACCCTGACGGTGCGCCAGAATCTGGTGCTGGGGGAGAAGAACGCGAGGGGCGGCGGCCGTTGGTCGATGGAAGATGCCTTCCAACTGTTCCCGAACTTGCGCGCGCGCGCCGATCTCCTGGGCGCTGTGCTCTCGGGCGGCGAGCAGCAGATGCTGACGATTTGTCGCACCTTGATGGGCGACCCCGACCTCATCATGATCGACGAACCGACCGAGGGGCTGGCACCGCAGCTGGTCAAGCGGGTGAGCGAGCTGCTCGAGGAGATTGCTGGCCGCGGCGTGTCGATCCTGTTGGTCGAGCAAAAGCTGACTATTGCGCTTCGAATTTCGCAGCGTCTGTTTGTGATGGGCCACGGTCACATCGTCTTCGAAGGCTCGCCTGAGGACCTGCGCGCCAACGAACAGGTGCGGAAGGAATGGCTCGAGGTCTGATCGTGGTCTCGCATTGCCTTCGCAAGAGGCCTCGGCTAGACTCGCCGAATGGCGATTCAGTGCAGCCTGGGGAAAGCTGTGGATCGTCCGATCGCGTATGACAAGCTGGCCCGGGAGGATCGGTTCATTCGTGTGCGGGCCCGGAGGGTGGGTGAGATCAGGCTGGAGCAGGGCCTCCTCCCGTTCGCTGACCTCTCGGATCGAGATCGTCGAGCAAGGAGCCTTCAATGCCTGAAGAGGTCAAAGCCCATATCACTGGCGTGGTGTTCCAGGTGCTGGCCAAGTCGGGGGAGCGAATGGGGGCTGGCGATCCGATCGTGGTGCTGGAGTCCATGAAGATGGAGATCCCAGTGGAGGCTCCGCGCGACGGCACGCTGGTCGAGGTCACGGTGCAAGAGGGAGAGACGGTGCAGGAGGGCGACACTGTTGCACTGCTGGAGTAACCGAATTCTCCGGAGGCGCGCCCGTTCACACTTTGCGCTTGACAGCGTGGTGAACCCGAAGCTACGGTGAGGGTGCCCTGGAACGGGCCAGAGGTTCCGGTGGCTGACCTACGGTCGGTCGAGGTCGGGAGGGAGGGCTTGGGACCCTAAGCCCCCCGTGGAACGATCTCGAAAGGTTGACGGTCAGCCGAGGCCGCGAGGACTCTGGCCTGCCAGGGTTTTGTTGTTCTACTCGCCGGTTCGCGTGAGAGATCAGTTGTCGACGAATGCTCTGAGGGTGCGCCCTCGGAGCGGATGGCGGAGCTTTCTCAGCGCTTTAGCCTCGATCTGGCGGATCCGCTCCCTCGTCACCGCAAAGCGCCGCCCCACCTCTTCGAGCGTCCGCTCACCTTCCTCCCCGATCCCGAAGCGGAGACGAAGAATCTCTCGCTCCCTCGGCGAGAGCGTGCCCAGCACCCGATTCACCTGGGACATCAGATCCCGGCGGATCAAGCCCTTGTCGGGCGAAGTCGTGTTCTTGTCCTCCAAGAAATCGCCCAGTTCGGAGTCCTCGCCGATGGGTGTCTCCAACGACAGGGGCTTGCGGGAGGACTGCAGGATCAGGCGGACTTTCTTGGCGGAAATCCCGCTGCGCTGAGCCAGCTCCTCCGCGGTGGGCTCGCGCCCGATCTGGTTGACCAGGTTCCGGTTCAGCCGCGAGAGGCGGTTCAGCGCTTCGACCATGTGGACTGGGATGCGGATGGTCCGCGAATGGTCGGCAACGGCGCGCGTAATCGCCTGCCGGATCCACCACGTGGCGTACGTGGAGAATTTGAAGCCGCGGCGGTACTGGAATCGGTCCACCGCCTTCATCAGGCCGATGTTCCCCTCCTGAATCAGATCGAGCAGAGAGAGCTCGCTTCCGAGGTAGCGCTTTGCCACTGACACCACCAGCCGGAGATTGGCCTCCATGAGATGGCGCTTGGCTTCTCTCACCACCTGATCCTTCTGCTCGATCTCGGCCAGGAGCGGGGAGAACTGCCGGCGGGGAAGCCCCAGTCGGGCCTCCACGTCGCGGAGCTGACGGAAGGCCTCCGCCTTCTTTCCCGGCGTTGCGGAGCGCCTCTTGAGCGCCTTGATCCACCCCGCGGTCTGTCGCAGCTCCGCGACCAGCCTGTCCGTCAGGGCGGGCTTGATGGGCAGCTCGGCTACGATTGTCTGGATGGCAGCCCGGTTCTGGGCAATCCAGCGGTGGTAGGCCGCACGAGTCGACGCGGCTCGCCGCCGCTTCTTGAGGGCATCCTGGAGCTTGATGATCTCGCGTTCGAGCCGCCGGATCCGCCCGAAGAGAGCCAGGAGCGGCCTGACGTCCTCCGGCCGGGGGTCAGCGCCGTCGGGAAGGAGAATCAGCTCATCCAGGGGAGTTTCTTCTTTCCTCACCCGCTCGGCGAGGCGGAGGAGGGTATGGACAGCCAGAGGGATCCCCGCCAGGGCCCGGCGTAGCTCGGTCTGGCCTTGCTCGATGCGCTGTCCAATCTTGACTTCCTGAGCCGCCTTCAGCAGGGGAACTTTCCCGATTTCCCTCAGGTAGAGGCGAACGGGGTCGTCAGTCAGAGACGGGGTCGGAACCTCTGGCTCTTCAACGAGAGGTTCCTCTTTGAGGAGTTCGGGCGGACTGGTATCGGGAACCTCAATGGGTTCGAAGGCAACACTGCCAATAGTGCCGATATCTTCTCTAACGGTCTCTTTGAAAGTCATTTAAGCCCCTGTCTTCGCTTATTTAGAGGGTCCCTTTAGGGCTCAGAGATTCTGGAGACGTCCAGAACCTATTATTATAAGAAACAATCGGCCAATCTGCAAAAGTTCCGTAACTTGGACGTCAGGCCGAGGTCGACTATTCAGCAGGGGGCCCCTTCGGCCTTCCCATTCTGATCTGCTAAGATGCTCCACCGGGCACCCATGCAAGCCGAGATCATCGCCGTCGGGTCTGAGCTCCTGCTCGGTCAGATCGTGGACACCAATTCCACGCTCATCGCCCGCCGCCTGGCTGACATTGGGCTCGATCTCTACTACAAGACCACGGTGGGCGATAACGTGGAGCGCCTGAGCGCCGTCATCCGCCAATCCCTCAGCCGCTCGGCCGTGGTGATCACCACCGGCGGGCTCGGTCCTACGGCGGACGACGTGACCCGCCAGGCGGTGGCAGCAGCCACGGACCGGGACCTGGGGTTTTCCGAACACCTGATGGCTCAGATCGAGGCGTACTTCGCCTCGCGGGGGTTCAGGCTCTCGCCCTCCAACCGCCGACAGGCCTACATTCCGAAGGGGGCAATTCCCGTCGAGAATCCGGTAGGCACAGCGCCGGCCTTCATTGTCGAGGTCGGGAACCGGTCCGTGATCGCCCTGCCGGGTGTGCCGAGAGAGATGGAGTACCTGCTCGAGCGTCGGGTCCTTCCGTACCTCCAGGAACGTTACAGGTTTGAGGGAGAGATCCGGCTCAAGGTCCTCAAGGTGGTGGGGCTCGGCGAAAGCCGCATCGGAGAGCTCATCGTCGGCTTCATGGAGAAAGGCCGGAACCCTACCGTGGGGACTCTCGCCCATCTGGGCCAGGTGGATGTTCGGATCGCGGCCAAAGGGGCCGACCAAGCGGAGACCCAAGCCCTGATCGCTCCCGTGGAGGCCGAGATCCGTGAGCGGCTCGGTGATCATGTCTTCGGGGCCGACTCGGACACGCTGGAGGGCATGGTGGCGAGGCAGCTCCAAGCCCTCGGAGCAGTGGTGGCAGTGGCTGAACTCGGCAGCGCCGGCGCCGTCGCCGCGCGACTCGTGAGTGGCGCTGCGACGGCTCTGGCCGTCGGTGTGACGCTTGCCGACGCGGCCGGGGCGCTCAGGCTCGGCGCCACGCTCGACGCCAGGGAGGAGGTGGCGGCGCGGGCCCGGCTTCTAGCACGAGCGGTGAGGAAATGGAGCGGAGCACCGGTCGGGGCCGCTACAGTCTTCGAACCCGACGAGCGGTCTACGCCACCGGTCACGGTGGTGGGGCTTTCGGTATCCCTCGACGGAAGAGAGGAGAGTCGCGAGTACCGATTCGGCGGGGACCTGGCTTCGATTCGGATTCGGACGGCCACCCTGGCCCTGGACCTTCTTCGGCGCACGCTCCCTCCGGTAACGTAAACCTCAATCCGGATCGCTGCCGCGCGTGGCCAGACGGTCGCCGCGTGAGGCTCCCAAAGGGGTTTTTCGTTGACAGCGAGCGGGTCGGGATTTATCGTGAAAAGCGCGCGGGATGGTCAAGATCTACACGAAGAAAGGAGACGAGGGCCAGACCAGCCTGTTTGGCGGGCAGCGCATTGCCAAGTGTGATCTTCGCCCGGAAGCCTACGGCACGCTGGATGAGGCGTGTGCGGTCCTCGGGGTAGTTCGGGTCGAAACCGAAGACGACGAGCTTCGCGCAGTCATCCACCTCGTGCAGGAGGATCTCTTCCTTCTCGGGGCTGAGTTGGCGACGGCTCCTGAAGACCGGGACCGCTTGCAGGTCAGCCAGATCACCGCGGAACACACCGCTCGGCTGGAATCCCTGATTGACGAGCGGCTGACCAAGATCGAGCTCCCCCGCGCATTCATCATTCCTGGCTCCTCCTCTTACATCCCTTCCCTCTTGGACTGGGCACGGGCGGTGATTCGCCGCGGCGAGCGGCGCGCGGTGGAGCTGCGCGATGCCGATCTGCTCGACAACCCCGAAGTCCTGAAGTACCTGAACCGGCTCGCGGACCTCATCTTCGTCCTAGCACGAGACCAGGAGGCAGTGGCGGGGAAGGGGCCGGTCCAGTGGAAGGGGCGACGAGACGGGGGAAAATAGTGCCGCCCCCTCGCCCGGCAATCCTCCCTCCGGTGAAAGGCACGCCTCCCCAGCCCTCCATTGCCCTGAGGGCTCAGCAGATCGAACCGTTTCTCGCGGTGGAGGTGTTTGAGCAGGCCCAGGCGCTGGAGCGGCAGGGCTTTGACATCGTCCATCTGGAGTTCGGTGAGCCGGACTTCGAGACGCCGCCGGTCATCCAGGAGGCCGCGCAGAAGGCTATCAAGGACGGCCGCACCAAGTACACTCCGAGCTTGGGGATTCTTGCCCTCCAGGAAGCCATCGCGGAACACTACCACGCGCGCTATGGGGTCGACGTGTCTCCCGACCAGATCATGGTCACCGCAGGGACCTCGCCGGCCATGTTGATCCTCTTCACAATCCTGCTGGACCCGAAAAGCCGGATCATCCTCTCGGATCCTCATTACGCCTGCTATCCCAACTTCGTTCGGTACGCGGAGAGCGAGCCCGTGTACGTCAACGTGGACGAAGGCGACGGGTTCCAGTACCGACCGGAGGCGATTAAGGAGAGGCTGGCTCCGGACGTGCGCGCCATTCTGATTAACTCGCCCGCTAACCCGACGGGGACGCTTCTCGCTCCTGAGCGGATGGCCAGAGTGGCCGAGCTGGGACCGTGGGTGGTCTCCGACGAGATCTACCATGGCTTGACCTACGAGGGGACCGAGCACACCATCCTCGAGTACACCGACCGGGCCTTTGTGCTGAACGGTTTCTCCAAAGCCTTCGCCATGACCGGGTGGCGTCTGGGCTACCTGATCGCGCCGCACCCCTTCATGCGGACCCTCAAGAAGGCCTCCCAGAACTTCTTCATCTCCCCCAACGAGTTCGTCCAGTGGGCCGGAGTGGCAGCGCTTCGGGAGGCGGGGGACGAGGTGCTGCGGTTCCGACGGATCTTCGATGAGCGGCGCCGGGCAATGATCGCAGGGCTCCGGCAGATCGGGCTCGGGGTAGGCTCCGAGCCCACCGGCGCGTTCTACGTGCTGGCCAACGCTCGGCGATTCACGCAGAACTCGTACGACTTCGCGTTCGAGATCCTGAGGGAAGCCCACGTGGGGGTCACGCCTGGGATCGACTTTGGACAGAACGCCGAGGGCTATCTTCGCTTCTCCTACGCCAGCTCCCTACCCCGGATCCAGGAAGGCCTCGAGCGGATCGGGCGCTTCCTTTCCGGGCGAGCACAGTGAGCGAGCTTCCTCTGCTCCTCACCGCTCCCAGCGAGCCATGGCCGAGTCCCCAGCGAACAAGCAGGCGCGCGCCAAGAAGACTGTCCGGCTCCTCGAGCGCAGGTATCCGGACGCGCAAATCGCGCTGAACTTCACGACCCCCCTCGAGCTCCTGGTCGCTACGATCCTGGCCGCCCGGTGTACCGATGAGCGGGTCAACCAGGTCACCAGGTCGCTCTTCAAGAGGTACCGGACCGCGCGGGATTATGCTCGGGCGAACGTGGGGCGTCTGGAAGAGGAGATCCGCTCGACGGGATTCTATCGGGCCAAGGCCAAGGCCATCGTCGGCATGGCCGGAGGGCTTGTCGCCGAGCACGGTGGAGAGGTTCCCCGAACGGTGGAGGAGCTCACCGCGCTTCCTGGGGTCGGTCTGAAGACCGCCAACGTGGTCCTTGGCAATGCCTATGGCCAGCCCGCCATCGCCGTGGACACCCACGTCTTCCGGGTCTCCCAACGGCTGGGGCTGGCCAAATCAGAGGACCCTGACGCGGTCCATGACCAGCTCTGCGACGTGGTCCCCCGGGCGACGTGGACACAATTTGCTCATCTCCTCACCACCCATGGCCGCCAGGTCTGCCTCGCCCGGAAACCGGCCTGTCCCGGCTGTCCGGTTCGGGCCCTCTGCCCCTGGCCTGGCAAGACCACGAAGTAACCGGGAAGGTGTTGACTCACCCCAAGGGTTCGGCTAATATTGATCTTTGTAAATTTTTCGCGACCTTGCGCTTAATTCTGAGGGGATAGAGGACGAACGGATGGCCACGCCGCAGCCGAAGGTGGATGAGGTGGTCCGGAAGTGGTATCTAGTCGACGCCCAGGGGAAAGTGCTCGGGCGGTTGGCCAGCCGGCTGGCCACCATTCTCAGGGGGAAGCACAAGGCGATCTATGCCCACCACCTGGACGTCGGGGACTTCGTGGTGGTCGTGAACGCTGAGAAGGTCCACCTCACGGGCCGGAAACTGACCGACAAGGTGTACCGCTGGCATACCGGGTACATCGGTAACCTCCGGGAGGTGACCGCAGAGAGGATGCTCAAGACTCACCCGGAGCGCGTGATCGAATGGGCGGTAGAAGGGATGCTTCCGAAGGGCCGTCTGGGTCGGGCGATGGGCAGAAAGCTCAAGGTCTACCGGGGACCGGAGCACCCCCACGCGGCCCAGAGACCTGAGCCGCTCCCAATTTCACCCCGCGAACCATCCTAAGAGGAGGGCATGGCCGAGCTGATGCAATACTACGGCACCGGCCGACGGAAGACCTCTGTGGCCCGCGTCTGGCTCAGGCCGGGACAGGGCACGATCACCATCAACCGCCGCGCCTTCGAAGACTACTTCCCGCGGGAAACTCTCCGGATGCTGATCTACCAGCCGTTCCAGCTCACCGAAACCACGGGCCAGTTTGACGTGCTGGCCAACGTGGGAGGGGGGGGGAGCGCAGGCCAGGCGGGAGCGGTCCGACACGGCATCGCTCGAGCGCTCCTGGCCTTCGACGACAAACTTCGCCAGGCGCTCAAGCGGGCGGGGGTGCTGACCAGAGACCCGCGGATGCGTGAGCGGAAGAAGTACGGGCAACCAGGCGCGCGGAAGCAGTTCCAGTACTCGAAGCGGTAGGAATGACGCGCGTCGCGGTGGCAGGTGCGAGTGGGTACATCGGAGCCGAGCTCCTGCGCCTGCTCCTGGCCCACCCCGAGACCCGGCTCACCGCCCTCACCTCGGAACGGCTCGCCGGGGAGCCCGTGGAGCGGTGCTTCCCACACTTGCGGGGTCTCACCACGCTCACCTTCCAAGAGCTGGACCCCGAGCGTCTCGCCCGAGAGGCCGACCTCGTCTTCCTGGCGCTTCCGCACATGGAGTCCCAGCGAGCGGTGCCAGTGCTGCGTCGGCGCGGGCGGAAGGTCATTGACCTCTCTGCCGACTACCGGCTCAGGGACGCCAGCGCCTACGCGGTATGGTACAAGAGCGCGCACCGCGATCCCGACGGGCTGGCCGAGGCGGTGTACGGGCTGCCGGAGGCTCATCGTAAAGAGATCGCCGAGGCGAGCCTGGTGGCCGCGCCGGGCTGCTACCCGGTCGGGGCGGTTCTGGCCATAGCGCCGCTCTTGAAGCGGGGTGTCGGGCGGGCCGAGGGTATCGTGATCGACTCCAAATCGGGGGTGAGCGGAGCGGGCGCGCAGGGGCGAACAGTGGACCCCATGTACCTTTACACCGAAGCCAACGAGAACCTCCAGGCTTACGGCGTGGGTACGCATCGGCACACCCCAGAGATCGAGCAGGAGCTCTCGGCCCTGAGCAGCCGGCCGATGCGTGTCTCGTTCACTCCGCATCTCATCCCTCTCAACCGGGGTCTCTTCACCACCGCCTACGTGCCTCTGGCGATGTCGGTTGAGACTGACGACCTCCTGGCGGTCTACCGGGAGTTCTACGCCGGTGAGCCCTTCGTCCGCGTCCTCCCGAAAGGGGTGCTGCCCACAACCCGGGCCGTGGCAGGCTCCAACTTCTGCGACGTCGCCGTGGTGGCCGATGCTCGGACCAACCGGGCTGTCTGTCTCTCAGCCATCGACAATCTCGGAAAAGGGGGAGCCGCCAACGGCGTGCAGAACCTCAACGTGATGTCCGGGTGGGATGAGCGGACTGGCCTCGGCCTCCCACCGGTGTTCCCGTAGTGCCGTTCCAACCACTTCGAGCCACTTGGTGCGTATGATCCAGACACGGTGTCACGGGGAAACACTGCACGCAATTGTGACCGTTGAGTTGAAACGGCACTAGCCTATGGGCGAGGTGGAGTGGCTCAAGGGAGGCATCACCGCAGTCCCCGGCATTTTGGCTGCTGGAATCCACGGCGGGATCAAGACGAGCGGGAAGAAAGACCTCTCCCTGATCTACTCGTCGGTTCCCGCTCGTGCGGCGGCGGTGTTCACCTCCAACCAGGTGAAGGGGGCCCCCGTCCTCGTTTCCATGGAGCACGTCAGGGGCGGGATGGCCCAGGCTATCGTCGCCTCCAGCGGCTGCTCCAACGTCTGTACCGGCGAGCAGGGGCTCAGGGACGCCCGGGAGATGACCAAGATCGTGGCCGATCTGCTCCGCGTCCCCCAGCGTCACGTTCTTGTGGCTTCCACAGGCGTGATCGGCCGGCCGCTCCCCATGGACCGGGTGCGAGCGGCCATTCCGAAGCTGGTCAAGGCGCTCTCCCCCCAGGGGGGCCGGAGTGCCGCTGAGGGGATCCTGACCACCGACACGGTTCCCAAGGAAGCTGCCCTCCGCGTGGAGGTGAACGCCCGGCCGGTCACGATCGGCGCCATCGCCAAGGGTGTCGGGATGATCGAGCCCCACCTGGCGACGATGTTCTGCTTCCTGGCGACGGACGCGGCGATCTCGGGCGACGCGCTTCGGGCACTGCTGAAGCGGGTCGTGGACCGCTCCTTCAACCGGATCACGGTGGATGGCGACCAGTCCACGAGCGACACGGTGGCGATCCTGGCCAACGGGCTGGCCGAGAACAGGCTGCTCGAGAAAGGGAGCCGCGGCCTCCGGCCCTTCGCCAGGGCAATGGAAGCGATCGCCTTCCGGTTGGCCCAGATGCTGGCGCGAGACGGTGAGGGGTCGTCCAGGCTCGTGGAGGTGCTGGTTCGGGGGGCCAGGAGCAACCGCGACGCGCTCGAGGCTGCCCGGTCCGTCGCCAACTCCCTCCTCGTCAAGACTGCCATCAATGGCCACGACCCCAACTGGGGACGTATTATGATGGCCCTGGGGAAATCCCGGGCCGTCGTTGAGCCGGACAAAGTCGGGATCCGGATCGGCGACGAGCCGGTGGCGGCAGCGGGCCAGCTCAAGCCCGAGGCCAGGCTGGATCGGGTTCAGGAGATCATGGCCGGCGCCGAGTACGCCATCCAGATCGACCTGGGGTTGGGCACGGGGCAGGAGAGGGTCTGGACCTGTGACCTCTCAGAAGAGTATGTTCGCATCAACGCAAAATATACGACCTAAATGGAGCCCCATGATTTGGAGTGATCAAGCAGGCCATACCAGGCATGCGC
>JBHIAB010000006.1:0-36420 GCA_046758385.1 Methylomirabilia bacterium
GGAGCAGTGGAAGCACTTCATCGAGTTGAACCGGCAGTTCTTCGTGGAGAACCCTATGGTCCAGCCCACCACCACAAAGGACTGACCACTCCGAGCTACGAGAAACCGGTCGAGGGGAGGAGCGGTCTGAGATCGACCAGAACCCCGCGGAGGAGAAACCGATGGCCCGATTCATCAAGGCAGCTACGACCGACGAGGTGGCCGATCAGCAGGCCAAGCTCGTCGAGCTGGAAGGCCAGAAGATTGCCCTCTTTCGAGTCGACGGGGCCTCGCTCCTCGACGTCAGGGACAACGTGGTCTATCTCCAGATGGGTGGGGGCTGCCAGGGGTGCGGAATGGTGGACGTCACCCTGAAGCAGGGGATACCGGACCGCGGCATTCCTCAGCGCAGCCCGGAGGCTCGTCGGCTCGAGTTCGTCGTCATGCGGCCCCGAAAGCGTACGGAGGCCCTCTAGGGGCGGAATCTTGCCTCTCTCCAACCGACACCACAGGAGGCTCACAATGGCCGCCGATCGAATCACCAAGGATAGTACGATGCAGGAAATCTTGGAAGTCTTCCCCGGCGCCCAGCCCGCGCTTTTCAGCCGTTATCACATCGGCGGGTGCAGCAGTTGCGGGTTTCAACCGACGGATACGCTGGAGCGAGTCTGTCTCAGCCACAACATCTGGGATATCGAAGAGGTCCTCACCTACCTCCGGCAGAGCCATGAACGGGACCAGAAAGTCCAGATCTCTCCAGAGGAACTGGCGAGGGCGTTGAAGGGTGGCGAGAAGCTTCAGCTGCTCGACGTGCGCACCCCCGAAGAACACGAGACGGCCCGCATCGACGGAGCGCAGCTCGTTACGGCCGCCTTAGCCGGGGAGATCGTTGAGCAGTGGCCGAGGGAAACGCCAATCGTCCTCCACTGTCATATCGGAGAGCGGAGCCTGGCGGCCGTCTCTTTCTTGATCGATCAGGGGTTCACCAACGTCAGGAGCCTGACGGGCGGGATTGATGCTTGGTCTACTCAGGTCGATCCCACTGTTCCCAGGTACATGGCCGCACCTGCCCATTGCAAATGAACTCCAAGGCCGGGCGGCATCCCGTAGCTGACACCTTTGGCAGGCCTCTTCGCAGCCTGCGCGTGTCAGTTACGGATAAGTGCAACCTGCGCTGTCAGTACTGCATGCCGCAGGAGAAGTACGTATGGCTTCCCCGTGAGGACGTGCTTACCTTCGAAGAGATCCGGGAGCTGGTGAGTGTCTTCACGGAGCTTGGCGTAGACAAGGTGCGGCTCACCGGCGGTGAGCCGCTCTTACGTCGGAACCTGCCGGCTTTGGTGAGGATGCTTGCGCAAAATCCCAGGGTCAACGACCTGGCGATGACCACGAACGGCGTCCTGTTGGCCGAGCATGCGCAGGCACTCCATGATGCGGGCCTGGACCGAGTGACCGTGAGCCTGGACACGCTCAGACCAGAGCGCTTCAGGGCGTTGACGCGGCGGGACGCCCACGAAAAAGTGCTCAGAGGGATCCAGTCCGTAAGGCACGTGGGCTTCAAGGGTTTAAAGATCGATACCGTGGTCATGCGTGGGGTCAATGACGACGAACTCGGCGAGCTCGTGGAGTACAGCACGCGGGTTGGCGCTGAGGTGCGATTCATCGAGTACATGGACGTAGGGGGGGCCACCCGGTGGTCGATGGACAAGGTCTTTCGCCGTGCGGAGATGCTTGAGATTCTTGGCCGCCGGTATGGGCGAATCGAGCCGGTCGTCGAGGTCAGCTCGGCGCCGGCGGACCGGTTCGTCCTGCCAGACGGCACCATCTTTGGCATCATCGCCTCCACGACGACTCCATTCTGCAGCACCTGCGACCGGAGTCGGCTGACGGCGGACGGTACGTGGTACCTGTGCCTGTATGCACAGAAGGGCGTGGACCTGAGAACCCGTCTACGGGGCGGCGCCTCGAGAGAGGAGATGAAGTCTGTCATTGCGGCTGGCTGGATGGGGCGGCGGGATCGCGGAGCGGAGGAGCGGACAGACTTGGAGCCACTGGGCATCCGAGGGGCCTTGGTCCAGATCGACGCCCTCCGACAGGACCCACACCTTGAAATGCATACCAGGGGGGGATAGCTGAGGGCTGCGCCCCCGGTGGCCCGATAGTCCGAGGGACTATTTGAAACGGATGGAGGGTATCCGGTCTCGGTTGCTGCTGATCGGGGGGCAGCGCAGCGGGAGGGATCATGTGAAAGCGCTCTATGACTTCGTTGCCAGCTTTATTCCTGATGAGGCGCTGCAGGAACGTGTCCTTCGTGTGTTCTGCGCCCTGCCGGAACATGTGCAGTACGTGATTGCCGATGAGTTTGCTCACGCGCTATTGTGGAACCGCGGGCGCCACCCCGGGGAAGATCCCGAAATCGCCGCGGACTCGTTGGCCGCCGAGTGGGGGTTCCCACGGCCCGTCACCCCCCTCCTTTGAGCGCCCCCAGGGAGGACCCCTCTATTCTGACCGCGGGACCAAGCGGAGCGTGTGATGGACAACCGCCTGCTTGACGCCACCTGGACGTATCACGACGGCACCAAACACTCCTACGAAAGCGTACGCACGAACGCCCATTTTCTGGACTGGCCGAACCAGCCGTTGCCCTTCAAGGTGTATTCCACACTCGAGCGGCTCTCGAAGAGCGAGGTTGACTATCCAGCCATCCGGGCCATGCATGCGGGCTCGTCGCTGAACGAAGAGGATGAGGTGACGGCGTTCTTCTCTCCGCACGCCGCGGGCAAGAGCGTCATGTTCCTGATAGCCCTCGGCCGATCCGTGAAGCGAAACGCTGAGAGAGGCCAATGATGACGAGCCCCGAGACCGCGCCACGGCACACCAACCGTCTCATCAACGAGACCAGTCCGTATCTGTTGCAGCATGCCCATAACCCCGTGGACTGGTACCCCTGGGGGGAAGCAGCACTGCGCCGAGCCAAGGAGGAGGATCGCCCGATCCTGCTGAGCATTGGCTACTCAGCCTGCCACTGGTGCCACGTCATGGAGCGCGAATCCTTCGAGGACGAGGGGATCGCCGCCCTCATGAACCAGCACTTCGTGTCCATCAAGGTGGACCGTGAAGAGCGGCCGGACCTCGACGAGATCTATATGGCGGCCACCCTCGCGCTCAATGCGGGACAGGGGGGCTGGCCGATGACCGTCTTCCTGACCCCAGACCAGACGCCGTTCTTCGCCGGGACCTACTTTCCCCCCACGGACCGATACGGCCGTCCCGGCTTCGCGACCCTCCTCATGCGGATCGCCGAGTGCTGGCAGAAGAATCGCGCGGGCCTCGAGGCTCAGGCGGGCCAGGTGAGAGAGCATCTGCGTGAACAGCTCCACCGGGTGGTGCCCCTGGCGGTAGGGGCAGCGGAGCTGGATGCGGCGGCCACGCAGTTCGCCAGGGACTTCGACCTGGCTCATGGCGGCTTCGGGCCGGCCCCCAAGTTCCCGCCGGCGACAGGCCTTTCGCTCCTCCTTCGCCACTACCGCCGGTCGCGGGACGTGAACGCCCGGCGCATGGTGCAGAAGACCTTGGACGCCATGGCCCAAGGGGGGATCTACGACCAGATCGGCGGTGGCTTTGCCCGGTATTCCACAGACGAGCGCTGGCTGGTTCCCCACTTCGAGAAGATGCTGTACGACAACGCCCTGCTGGCGAAGGTCTACCTGGAGGCCTCCCAGGTCACGAGCGAGGCCTTGTACCGCCGGGTGGCGACCGAGATCCTCGATTACGTCCTTCGGGAAATGACCGCTCCTGAGGGGGGCTTCTATTCCGCCACCGACGCCGACTCCGAAGGGGAGGAGGGGAAGTTCTTCGTCTGGTCCCCGGGCGAGATTGAGGCCATCCTCGGAGAGGAGGAGGGACCCCGCTTCTGCGCCTACTACGACATCACCGACGAGGGGAACTGGGAGGGGAAGAGCATCCCCAATACGCCGCGGACGCTCCAGCGTGTGGCGGCCACACTGGGGACCAGTCCCGAGGCCCTCCAGCGCTCCCTGGACGGGGCGCGGCCCAGGGTTTATGAGGCGCGCCAACGGCGGGTTCACCCAAACCTGGATGATAAGATCCTGACCGCCTGGAACGGGATGATGATCGGCGCCATGGCCGAGGGATACCGGGTGCTTGGTGAGGGGCGCTACCTGGAGGCGGCGGAGCGGGCCGCGAACTTTCTGCTGACCACCATGGTGCGGCCAGATGGCGGTCTGCTGCGCACCTACCGGGCCGGCAGGGCGCATCTGGACGCCTACCTGGAAGACTATGCGTTCCTGTGTGAGGCCTTGATCGACCTCTATGAGTCCGGTGGGGCGGCGCGCTATCTCTGCGAGGCAGAGCGCCTCGCGGACCGTCTGCTGGCAGATTTTGCCAACGACGAGGGGGGAGGGTTCCACAACACTGCGCGCGGCCATGAGGCCCTCCTGGTTCGCCATCGGGACGGGGCGGATGGCGCGACCCCCAGCGGCAACGCCGTCGCGGCGTCCGCGCTGGCCCGCCTGTCCTTCCACTTGGATCGCGCGGACCTGCGGGAGGCGGCCGGGAAGGCGACCATGGCCTACGGGAGGGCGATCGCGCGGTATCCCCGTGCCTTTGCCAAGAGCCTCGCCGTCGTGGACTTCCTCCTCGAGGGCCCGGTGGAACTGGCGGTGGTGGGCCGACCGGGGGAGGCAGGCTTCGAAGCATTGCGGCGAGCGATCGCCGGCCACTACCTGCCCAACCGGATCATCGCGCACCACGATCCGACGGCCGGCGACCCTTCCTTCCCGTTGCTGGCCGGGAAAGGTCTGGTCAGTGGCAAGGCTGCGGTGTATGTCTGTCGGAACTTCGCCTGCCAGGCCCCCATCACCGATCCGAGGGAAGTTGCCGGCGCCCTCGCGGCTGATTCTCAGGATTTGGTGGCGGACAAGCGAACCCTCATCGGGCCGCTTCGCTCTGGCAGCGCCACTCCGGCCGGCACCGCTTCCTACGCGTCTCGCTTCGTTGGGGCGGCCGCTGCCGGGGCCTATGCGCCTCTCGGTTCGACCGGCCTCATCGTCGGCCGCGTCGGCTTCGGTGGCTACCGGGTTGACGATGAGACTCCCGAGCACCGTGACGCGCTGGAGAAGGCCCTCGTGAGCGGTTCGAACCTCATCGACACTTCCACCAACTATACCGATGGTGGCAGCGAGCGTTTGGTCGGCGCGGTCCTGAACGAGCTCGTGCGCCGCGGTCGGCTCCACCGGGAGGAGCTCATCGTCGTCTCCAAGATCGGCTATGTCCAGGGGAGCAACCTAATCCTGGCGCAGGAACGGGAGGCGGCAGGGCGGCCCTTCCCGGAGATGGTGAAGTACATGGAGGGGTGCTGGCATTGCCTCCACCCCGAGTTCCTCCGTGATCAGCTCGATCGCTCGCTGGCGCGGCTCGGGCTCGAGACGCTTGACGTGTGTCTCCTGCACAACCCGGAGTATTTCCTCTCCGACGCCAAGCGGCGGGGCGCGGGGCCGCTGGCCGCGCTCCGCGACGAGTTCTACCGCCGTATGACGGAGGCCTTCCGCTTCTTCGAGGCGCAGGTGGCTTTGGGGACGATCCGCTGGTACGGGGTCTCATCGAACACGGCGCCGGTGGCCACGGCGGATCCGGAAGCGACATCGCTGACGCGCATGCTCGGGGCGGCGCGCGAGGCCGGGGGCGCGGACCACCACTTCCGCGTCCTGCAACTGCCGATCAACCTCTTCGAGGCGGGCGGCGTCCTGGAGCCCAACAACGGGCCGAAGGGCGACCAAACCGTCCTGGAGCTGGCGTCCCGGGAGGGAATCGGCGTTCTGGTCAATCGGCCGCTGAACGCCAGCGTCGGGGACGGCTTGCTCCGCCTGGCCGACGTTCAAGTGGGCACAGCCGAGGTTCCACTCGACGTCCAGCTAGTCGAGTTCCGCCGCCAGGCAGCACAGAAGAGCCAAGCGCGGAGCCGTGCGGTAGCTGCGGCCATTGATCCGCTCTTGCCCTCGGAGCGCCGGGGGGAGACGCTGTCCCGCAAGGCCCTCTGGGTGTTGGCGAGCACCCCGGGGGTCAGCGCGGTCCTCAACGGCATGCGGACGCCGGCCTACGTTGATGACGCCCTGGGGATCCTGCGCTGGCCCCCGCTCGCGAGCGTGCTTCCGATCTACCAGGCTATCCGGGGCCTGGAGCTGCCACGGCCCTATGGCGATCGAGCGCCTCAGAATCCGAAGAGCAAGGTAGTGTCGTGGGGCGCGTAGAGGAGACCGCGAAATGGAAGAGCCGGAAAACCTGAGGTGGGCCACAGAGCTCTGGCAGGAGGCCTACCGCTACCAGATGGCCGGGGAGCTGGACCGTGCGATCGAGCACTACCAGCGCTCGATTGAGGTGTATCCCACGGCGGAGGCCCACACTTTCTTGGGGTGGACCCTGAGTTTCCAAGGACACCTCGAGGAGGCCGCCGCCGAGTGCCTCCGGGCGATCGAGATCGACCCCCAGTTCGGGAACCCCTATAACGACATCGGGGTGTATCTGATGCAGCAGGGAAAACTCGATGAAGCCATTCCCTGGCTGGAGAAGGCTAAGGAGGCCAGGCGATACGAGCCGCGGCAGTTTCCCTTTATGAACCTCGGTCGGATTTACCTCAAGCAGGGGCATTGGTGGGAGGCTCTTCGAGAGTTCGAAGCGGCAGTGCTGGCGGCTCCGGTAGACATCGAGGCCCGCAAGGCGCTTCATGGCCTGCGCGCATACTTGAACTAACGCAGTCCGAGGGAGGTCAACTCCGTCGGGGATCCCCGAGGTCATACACCAGATGCTCGCGCACCTTGGCCCCCGCCTACTCAACCCGCCGACCTCCTCTTCTCCGTCCGCCCTGCAACCGAAGCTCCCCGCTGAGAGACAGGGAAACCCCGGCGAGGATCTCGGTCTGGGAGCTCATGCCCGTCCCTCAGGGGAGCGCAGGCAACACAAATGCCCTTCTGCTGCCGTTCCTGCCCGGGAGTCTGAGAAGCCGAAGACCCTCCTGCCCATGCACGGCTCCGCTTTCGTCGGCGACGGCGGAAAGGCGATCCGCCACATGGCTGACATGATGCGCGAAACCCTTGGTGGCCCAGCGCAGGGCAACGCACGAACAGCCTTTAGAGCGCCGCTTCTTGAACCGGTCAGGCGGCAGAGCTGAAGGAGTGAACACGAGCACGGGCACGAGGAGGCGAACGTGAAGGTCAGAACACCTGCCCTCACCGTCACCCGCGCTCTCGACCTGCGCGCCGCGCCGCCGCCAGCCGTATCCTACGTAAGAATGAAGCAGAAGGCGGGGCGGAAAGGGAGGAAACAAGGTGAATCAACTAGAAGAGACCACATTCGGGGCCGGTTGTTTCTGGTGTGTGGAAGCAGTGTTCGAGCGGCTGGGAGGCATCCAATCGGTTGTGGCTGGCTATGCTGGCGGTACCAAGCCCAACCCTACCTATCAAGAAGTTTGCAGCGGTACAACCGGCCACGCAGAGGTTGCTCAGATTACGTTTGACCGGTCAAAGATCAGCTTTGAACGGCTTCTTGGTGTGTTCTGGGAAGCCCACGACCCCACCACCTTGAATCAGCAGGGAGCGGATGTCGGCACGCAGTATCGGTCGGTGATTTTCTATCACGACGAGAAGCAGAAGAAGGCTGCAGAGACATCGAAAGTGGAAGCAGCAAAGAAATTCCGCGATCCTATCGTTACTGAGATCCAGCCATTGACTCAGTTCTACGAAGCGGAGGACTACCATCAGGATTACTTCTGGAACAATCCCAGCGCTCCGTACTGTGTCGTTGCAATCAGGCCGAAACTTGATAAGTTGGATCACATGGATAAATACAAAGAGTTGAAGAAGTGAGGGTTGGCGGGACGAACGCCGGAGGGGTCGGCGGCTTGGCGAATTGGCAGGGGAGATGCTAAAGCTCCTCTGGAGTGGACCCCCAGGCGCCGGCCCAGATAGCTACGGCGATCGCGGTGGCGGAGGAGGGCAGGGTCTGTCTGGGGGTGAAGGACACCGGGATCGGCATTCCGGAGGAGACCCGCTCCCGGATCTTCGAGCCATTTTTCACCACCAAGGGCCCGCAGGCGACCGGGCTGGGGCTGAGCGTCTGCTACGGGATCATCCGCCGCTACGAGGGAGAGATTAGTGAGCGGCCTTTACGTTGAGGGAAACTGAAATGGTTCCAGTGTCTTTCACCGTGACTCTATTTGGCCTCGCCGCTGGTGGGTTGGCGTTTAGCCTGGCCCTTGCGGCGTTCGCGTGGGCGTGGTGGTCTGGACAGTTCCGTCGGCTCGATACCCAGGCGCGCGTGATCTTTGAGCCTCGGGACTACCGCCTGGAGCGTCCCTGGGAATCTGCCATCCAGCGGGCAGAGCGGCGGGGGCGATACGGCCCTTCCGAAGATCCTCGGCCGGGCGAGTGGGGAGGAGCGACGTGAAGGCGATCCCGGCTCGCGAGGAGCTCGATATCCGGCTGCGGACGGACGCCTCGAGCCGGCAGGCCGTGCTGATATGCTTCGGCACCGCCCTCGTCTGGCTCCTCGCCGGATCCTTCTTGGGAGACATCGCCAGCATCAAGCTCCATCTGCCCGACTGGCTCGTGAGAGAGCCGTGGCTGACCTTCGGGCGCCTGCGGGCCGCCCATCTGAGCGCCATGATTTACGGGTGGGCGTCGCTGGCGATGCTCGGCGTCTCCCTGTGGATGATCCCTCGCCTCGTGCACGCCGAGCTCCGCTGGCCGGGAGTGGCCCTGGGGGGGGCGTGGCTATGGAACGCGGGCGTGCTCATCGGCGTCGTAGGGGTGCTCGCCGGCTACACCGACGGGCTGGAGTGGTTGGAAATGCACCGCTATGTGGCGGATCCGTGGCTCGTGGTTGGCGGAGGAATGATGGGGGTGTGCCTTCTCGGCACACTCGCGGCCCGCCAGGTGGACCACCTCTATGTCTCCGTCTGGTACATCATGGGGGCTCTCGTATGGTTCCCGATTCTCTTCCTGATCGGCAACTGGCCTACGTTTTCCGGGGTCCAGTCGGCTGCCGTGAACTGGTTCTACGCCCACAACGCACTCGGCTTGTGGTTAACGCCGGTCGGCCTAGCGGCCGCATACTACTTTATCCCCAAGGTGCTCGGTCGCCCAATCCATAGCTACCAGCTCTCGGTATTGGGTTTCTGGGCGCTCGCGTTCTTCTATGCCCTGAATGGGCTGCACCACTTGATCGGCGGACCGCTTCCGACATGGATGATCACCACGTCCATCGTCGCGAGCGTCATGATGGCGATCCCCGTCCTCGCGGTTGCCGTGAACCATCACATGACCATGGTGGGGCGTTTCGGCGCGCTCCGGTACAGCCCGACTCTCCGGTTCGTCGTCCTGGGCGCCATGGCCTACACCGCGGTGTCGTTTCAGGGGATGTTCACCGCGCTTCGCGAGGTGAACCGCGTAACGCACTTCACCCACTGGACGATCGCCCACGCGCATGTGGGCGTGTACGCCTTCGTCACGTTCGTGCTCTTCGGCTCGATGTATTACATCATGCCGCGCCTGGCGCGACGGGAGTGGCCGAGCCCCCAGCTGATCCAGTGGCACTTCTGGCTGGTTTTGAGCGGCATCACGCTCTACGTGATCGCGCTCAGCGTGGTCGGGGTGTTTCAGGGGCTCGCGCTCCTGGACCCCGCCACCCCGTTCCGGCGCTCCGTTGAGGTGACGTACCCCGGCCTGATTGCCCGCTCGGTCGCAGGTGTGATTCTCACGGCCGGCCACGTCGCCTTCGCTGGCCACTACTGGCTCATGCTGCGAGGGCGTGGACCACGGCGGGAGGTGCCCGCGTTTCATGAAGCGCAGCCGGTCGTGTACACGAGCGAGCCGGTCGGCGCCGGGGTGGCGGAGGGCGAACGGTGACGCGGACGGGGCTCATGCTTGTCGGCGTCGTGGCGACGCTCGGGTTTGCGGTCATGGTGCTTGTCCTGCTACCGCAGGTGATTCTGGTCGAGCGGCGCGCGCCGGCCCAGCTGAAGCCCTACACGGCAACGCAGCTCCGCGGACGTTGGGTCTACGTCGAGAACGGGTGCGTCTACTGCCACACTCAGCAGATCCGCGACACCGCCTTCACCGCCGACGCGGCGCGCGGGTGGGCGGCGCGTGCCTCGGTACCGGCTGACTACGTCTACGACCGTCCGCACCTGCTGGGGACGATGCGCACGGGCCCGGACCTCCTGAACGTCGGGCAGCGCCTCCCTGATCCTGACTGGCATCTCATCCACCTCTACAATCCGCGCGCGGTTGTGCAGTGGTCAATCATGCCTGCCTTTTCCTACCTATTCGAAGAGAAAGACGTCGCCGAGGTCAACTCAAGCGACCGGGTCGTGCCCATTAGAGGCTCGCGCGCGCCGGAGGGCAAGGTGGTTGTGGCAAGGCCTGATGCGCTGGCCCTTGTCGAGTACTTGCTGTCGCTCAACCGGGCCTATCCGGTGCCGGAGGCGGCGGGGACGCCGGGAGGCGCGGCCGCTCAGGAGGATGATGAAACCTCGGCCAGCAGGCGCGGGCCGGAGACGACTCGATGAGCGCACGCGGCGACGAGACAGGCCAACCGAGCGCGGGCAGGTGGAATAAGGGGGTCAGGAAGGCGCGGCCGGGAGCCCGGCGTCAGGGCGACGCAGGGTACGATCTGGAGCCGGATGTGGAGCGGATTCACCGCCCCATATACCGGGAACCCCGAGATCCGGTGGAGGGGCGCGAGCCGGCACCGTGGTGGGTGTGGGCAGCAGCCGTGCTCGTCCTCTTTTGGGGCGGTTGGTACCTCGGTCGCTACGGCGGGACATTTGGGCAGGCCACGCATCTCGCATATGCCCCGCGCGCCGGCGCTGTTGCGAGGGAGAGCGCCGGACGCGCCGCACTGGACCGTGATCCCATCACAGCGGGTCAACAGATCTACACAGCCCACTGCCAGGCGTGCCATCAAGAGAGCGGCGCGGGGGTGCCGGGCGTATTCCCGCCGATTGCTGGCTCGGAGTGGGTGACGGGGCCCCCGGAGACAGTGGTCCGGATCGTCCTGCACGGGCTCCACCGTCCGATCCAGGTAGCCGGGCAAACCTACGACGGGGTTATGCCCGGCTGGCGCCACCAGTTCTCAGACGAAGACGTTGCCGGTGTAGCGACGTATATCCGGCAGTGGGGAGTGAACACCGCGGGTGCAGTCGATCCTGAGGTGGTGAAGGCCCTGCGCGCGTCGGCGACAGCGCGCACGGCTCCCTGGACGGCCGATGAACTGCGTGCCGCAGAAGGCGGGTAGCAGGAGGCTTGGAGGGGTGTCTTTGAGGCACTAGCGTCGGAGGGCAGCCAATTGATGCCCATTTGGGTTACCGCGCTCTTCGACACCAAGGAAGCCGTTGACCGGGCGCTAGTCCACCTGTTGCGAGCTGGCCTGCCCCGTGACCTGATCGAGGTAGCGGTCTCGCCCCAGGCAGCCGCCCGTTTCTACGCTCGTGCGGTGCGCACGCCAGGTCGGCAGACGCTCAGATACGCCGTCATCGGTGGGTTCGTCGGGCTCATCGCTGGCGCCACGCTCTCGCTCGCCTTGATTGCCCTGCCCGGACTCGCCGCCCCGTTCGGGATAGCTATCATCCAGCTCATTGGACCGAACCTTGCGACGCTCGCCGGCGCTGCCCTCGGCGGCGCCATCGGGATCTTTGTGCGCCGGCATCCGAGCCACAAACATGCCCGCGCTGGGCTTGAGCCATCGGCAGTCCTCGTTGTTGTCCACGCACAGGGCATGGAGGACGCCGCAGTGCTGGCAGAGCTCCTTTCCCAGAGCGGGGGGCGGGATCCCAAGATTGAGCCCTAGGGCTCACCTGCGAGAGCATGGCATCGATTGCAGCCCGATCCCTAAGACCGACACAGACTTCGGGGCACTGCCGTTACTGTGGCTTCGTAGCGGGCGGAAGCAAACACCATGCAGAGTCCGACCAGCAGGAGAAATCCACCGATCAGGGTCAGCAACTTCGGAGCTCTCATGCCGGGGGATGTTTCGTGGTCTTCTCGTAGGGTAGTGCGTCACCTCGCCTCGAGGTAGCTCTGAAGATCGCGGTAGAAATTCTCGTGCAGGCCCACATCAAGGACCTCGATCACGTTGGGTTTCGGGAAGAATAGACAGGCCAGGAGGTATTGCTGCCGTCCTACTTTGAACTTCACGACCCGGACTCCCTTGAGGACCCCAGTTTTCGCCTCACCCAAGAGGGGGTTCTCGATCAGTTCCCTCACCTGCGAATCAATCTCCTCCTGTGAGGCCGGCGGGAGCCGTCGCTTCGACTTGAGGAAACGGGGAACGGCTCGGACGGTTCTGGTGGGACGGTCGGGCATTATCTCTGCACCCCCCACTGATACGGGACGGATAGTCGCGCTCGGCTCTCCTCCAGACCCTCAAGAATGCCCTCGATGAGGGCCATGGGCAGATCCGGGTTGTCCTTGGCTACGATCCCGAGATGAGCGTAATACTTGATCTGTTCGGACAAGGAGCGCTTGTGAGCCTTGGCCCTGGCACGCAGGATGCGGATCATGGGTTCCTCGTCCTTGCCGAACCGCACCGAGATTGGGGTCTCCATCGTTTTCTTCTGTGGCTGCGCCATGGGTGTCCTCCGTTGGTCTCGTCACTGATCATTAACTACATTGTAGTCACGAGCAGACGCTTGTCAACCTCAAAATGTGCCGTTGCCACCCAGGGCTGCGCAGGTAGTGGGGACGACGATGCTGGCGCCGCGGGTCGGCAGTCCACGCTGGAGGCCACGGCTCGGGTCCGGCCGCCGCCGCCAGCCTTGCTTGTTCGCCCAACATCTGCACGTTTGTGTCCAATGTAATCACTCAGGCCGCGTTGCGGAGAAAACCTATGCGGCCCTGTGAGTTCCCGAGAATTGGGACCCCGATTCGGAACGTCAGGGGAGGACGGGAGGCGAGCCCTAGATGCTGGAACAATCCCGTAGCTCGGTGAAGCCCGTGGGTGCTACGGTCTACGGCTTCGAACCGGGCCTCACGCTCGACAATGACCCGCTGAAAATCGTCCGCGCTGATGATCCCCACCATCGGGACGCCCGACTTCTCCACCAGCACGCGCACCCTACCGCGCTGGACCTCCTTCATGATCTCGCCGAGGGTGATGGGCATCCTTTCTCCCTCTTTTCGGTCACGCACGCGCCCCGTGCCGCTGTGCGTCCGCGGTGGTATGATGCGGGCGATGGCTTTCGGCTTCGCATGCAGCCGCGTCCGGTGCTTCGGCGGCGGGGCGCGGAACCAGTTCCAGAGCTTCGTCCCGGCGCCCGGCTATGCGTGAGCGCATTTGACGAGACGCTATGGGAGAGATTCTTGACTTGGCCGAGCGCTTCTGGAAGGGACGATTCGACCCTCGCGAGCTGCTGCGTCCCACCGGAAAGACCGAAGAGCTGGTCCCTGGCGTTTTCTTCCTCCATGCCTGGGCCAACGTGACGGTGCTTCGCACCGAGACCGGTCTCGTACTCGTCGACACGGGGAACTACGCCGCTCGGGAGAAGACCTTCGCCACCGTGCGGGGGATGGATGCCGCACCCGTCTTTGCGGCAATCTACACTCACGGGCACGTGGACCATGCGTGCGGGCTGCCACCGTTCCTCGCCGAAGCCAAGGCGAAGGGCTGGCCGGCTCTGAAGATCGTGGCGCATCGAAACGTGTCCGCTCGCTTCGACCGGTACCGAGCCACGGCCCAGCACAATGCATTGATCAACGCGCGGCAGTTCTCGATCCCACCCTCCTGGCCGATCGATTACAACTATCCGGATACGGTATATGACGACACGTTTCGGTTCGTGGCGGGCAGCGTGCGCCTCGAGCTTCACCACGCCCGTGGCGAGACCGACGACCACACATGGATCTGGTGGCCGGAGCGACGGATTCTCTTCACCGGTGACCAGTTCTTCTGGACGGCACCGAATGCTGGAAACCCGCAGAAGGTGCAGCGCTACGCTGCCGATTGGGCGGCGTCGTTGCGCCATATGGCTGCGTGTGGCGCCGACCTGTTGATTCCGGGGCACGGTGTCCCCATCGTGGGCGCCGACCGGGTACGACAGGCGCTCACCGATACGATCGAGTGGCTCGATTTCCTGGTCAACGAGACGCTCGTACGCATGAACGCGGGAGTAAGCCTCGACACGATCATCCATGAGGTGAGCCCGCCAGAACATCTGGCCGACCGGCCGTACCTCCAGCCCGTTTACGACGAGCCGGAGTATGTCGTCCGGAACATCTGGCGTCTCTACGGGGGGTGGTACGACGGCGTGCCCGCGCATCTCAAGCCGGCGCGCGAAGCTGAGATCGGTCGGGAAGTGGCATCCCTCGCTGGCGGCGCGGGCGCTCTCGTTCACCGAGCGCGCCGGCTCGCCTCAGCTGGCGACCTCCGGCTGGCGAGCCACCTCATCGACTGGGCGGCGGCGGCAGAGCCTGAGAGCCGCGAGGTCCACGCTGCGCGGGCCGAGATTTACAGCGCCCGGGCGAGGGCGTCCACCGCCCTCATGACCCGCGGCATCTTCTCCGCAGCGGCGCGTGAGTCGGCGGACAAGGCCGGGGTCGAACGGAAACCGTAACCCAGGGTTTGCAGACGTCCCCATTCTCGGTCCACGCCGATTGCTGCGCAGACTTTGCGGGTTCGAGTCCCGCCGCCCCTGCGTTTCTCCAGCCTCTGTAGCCCTCCGGGCCCGGCAGACAAGAGTCCTCGGCCGCACCACCCGCCGCCCGGGGCTGGTGGCGCACGAACAGGCTAAAGTTGTCCCCCACGGATGCCGAAATAAGGAGGAGATGTCTCGAAAGAAGAAGGCGTCTCGATACTTGTTCATCGTGGGCCGAGAGCGGGCCGGCCTCTACGAGGCTCTGCTGGTGGAGTACTCCAGGATCCAAAGAGTCAAGGTGCTCTTGGATCGGCGGCAGGCAGAGCGGCGGAAGTCCGTCCCAGCGTCCGGCCAGGACCGGCGGCGGGCAGAACGTCGCCGCCGGCCCTTCGGCGGGTTCGCAGTCGTCCGCGGGGAAGACGGGGCATCGCGCGGCTGACGGCCCCTCGCCGTTTTTGCCGGTCCGCGGGTCCTGCCGCGGCGGCTTGGGGGGGTGCGCTCCGCGCCATGGGGCGCCCCGTTCGCCGCGTCACCCAGTGAATTTTTTCCATCATAATGTGAGCCACTTCACTGACGGCGTCCGCCCGGCCCATCTAGACTCCCTTGGAATCGCTCAAGCATCTGGGCTTGGGCCCGCGGGGCAGGTCGTGATGCCCCGAATCGAGTTCCTAGACAGCGTCTTGGGTTGGGGAGTCAAGTGGCGCAACAACGAAAGGAGGAGGAGTGAATGAAAAGGATCCAGCTTGTGGTGGGCGCAGCACTCACGCTACTGCTGTTCGCGACATCCTGGGCTGCTCAGCGCGGCGTGACTGAGATCGGTGAAGGCACGGTGCGGAAGGTCTACATCAAGAAGCCCCTGATCGGCGCGAAGGGGTACGTGGTCGGGGACTGGCAAAGGGGCCAGGTGAGGGTGGAGGTCAAGAACTTCCCGCCGTCCAAGGCTGGCTACGAAGTGTTTCTCTTCGAGATGGACGCGGCGGCCTTCTTCGCCAAGATGTTCGTGGATGGCGACAAGCAGAAGGGGCTCGTTCCAAACGTGCCGCCATTCAACGAAGTAGCCGGGTTGATCAAGCAGTGGCACAGTCTCGGGGATCTCAAGACGGACGGCAGAGGAAACGGGACCCTCGAATACAGAGAAGGCGATAACCTGTACGGGAAGGGTTTCAACAATATCATGGTCTTCGAGAAGGTTACCCCCGGGCGGCACGCTGGGCCGGAAGACGTCACCAAGCTTATGGTTGAGTGCAACGGCCCCCTCGCCGGGGCAAAGGGGTCGGGGGGGATGGAAAAGGCCTTAACTATCTTTCCGAAAAAGTAGCGTGCTTCCCAGGTAGTCGGCCACCCAAGAAGTCCATCGAAGCGTCCCACGAGCGTCGGGGAGGTCCTCGACGCTCGTGGTGTGTCGGGCCCCGACGTTTTTGTTGGGGATCGGGGCTTAGTTTTGGGAAGATGCCCTTGATAAGGTGTGGGGCTCGAATCCATCGGGTCCGGCAAACGGACGAGATTGAGTGGGAGTCATGGGCGCGCACGCACGAGTTGAGCGAACGTTGGAAACTGCGGTGGTCATTGCCGCGCTTGTGACCATCCCGCTCACGGTTGCCCAGGAGCAGGGCAGGACCGGGTCGCTCGTAGTGGTTGGAGACTGGGCGGTGTGGGCGGTCTTCCTGATCGAATACGTGGTCATGGTGGCCTTGTCTCAAGATCGCTTGGCCTATGCGAGGCGCAACTGGTTCAAGATGGCCGTCATCGTCGTGTCGTTCCCCGCGTTTCCCTCTCTTCTCGCGCTGGTGAGACTGGGGCGCCTCGCTCGGCTTCTGCGGCTGCTTCGGCTTGTGGGCGTCACGGCTCGAGGGCTCGGCGGCCTTCGCCTGATCCTGTGGCGCCGCGGTCTCGTCTATGTCGCGTCGACCGCGGTGCTTCTGGTTTTTGCGGGGAGCGGAGTCTTGGTGCTGCTGGAGCCGGCCACCGTTCAAGGCGACTTCTGGATCGGGCTGTGGTGGGCCATCGTGACCGTGACCACGGTGGGCTACGGGGACATCGTTCCGTCCACCGTATCGGGGAGGTTGGTGGGAATCGCCCTGATGCTGGCCGGCGTGGGGCTGGTGTCTACGTTGGCAGCGTCTATCGCCGCGTACTTCGTCGGGCAGGAGGGGGACTCCGAGCTCAAGCACTTGGCCGAGCGTCTGGATAGGATGGAAAGTCTTCTGAAGCAGCTCTCCGAGTCTGCGAAGATGAAACCGTCGGGGTGAAACGGACCGCAGGGGGTCTTCCGGGAAGCCGCTCATTCACTCGCTGGGACACTCGGGCCGAGGAGCACGAGTCCCACCGCGGACATGACCAGCCCAAGCGCGGCGACTTCTCTGAGTCCCACTGGCTCGCCGAGGATCAACCCGCTGCTGAACACCCCCACGGCGGGGACCCCGAGCGTCCCTATTGCGGCGATCCCGGAGGGCAGCATTCGAACAATCCTAAACCACGCATAGGTGCAGAAAAGAACGCCGATGAGCGCCGCATAGGCCGTCCCGACCACGCCCTTGACGCCGAGATCGGCGAGCGATGGCACAGGCTCGAGGATGATTTGGCCGATCATCACGGGAACGGCCCCCAGCAGCAACTGCCAGCCTGTGAGCAGGACGGTTGGCATCGTCCACTGGACATGTTTGACGAGGACGGTGCCCGTGGCCCAAGAGACCGCCGCGCCGAGCATGAACAGCGCGCCTACGGGAGCCGCCCAGAGGATGCTCAACTCGGGACCAATGAGGATTGCCAGGCCGGCGAGACCGAGGAGGAGCGCCAAGCTCCGGGCGGGCGCCACACGCTCGTGGAGAACCACTCGTCCCAGGATCACAGCCCAGAGTGGCATCGTATAGGCGATGATCGCCGCGCGGCCGGCCCCAATGAGGGTCAGCCCATAGGCGGTGAACATATGCCACGCGGTGGTGTTAAAGAGTGCGACGACGCAGACAGGCCAGCGCTCTCGGCGCGGTATCTTCAACGAATGTCCGCCGGTCTTTCCGATCCCCAGTAGACCAATGCCTCCCGTTAACAAGCAGAGAGTCCGGAAGGTCCACGGTTCGACTTCGCTGAGCCCGAGCTTCATCGCTGGCCAGTTGAGGCCCCAGAGAATGGTCAACGCACCCAGCAGGATGACGCCCGTCAACGGCAGAGAGTTGCGGAAGCTCATGTCATACTTTGCGGTACCCTGGATGCGGGGCCTACGGGCGAAACTATGACGGACCGAGGATGGCGTCAAGCGAATCGAATTGGGGGGGTATGAGCTGGCGTTACGTTGCCGATGATGGTGTGACAGCCGGCTTCGGGCTGGCAGCCGATGAGTACATCACCCGGCAAGTGGGGCGAGGGGACAGCCCGCCCACTCTTCGGCTCTACACTTACCGCTCCCACTGTGTGCTGGAGGGGCGCTTTCAGCTCGTGGACTCCGAGGTCGACCGCGAATGCTGTGAGCGCGAGGGGATCGCGATCAACCGGCGGCCCACCGGGGGAGGGACCATTCTCATGGGCGCCGAGCAGCTCGGCATTGCCATCATGGTCCCCGAGGGCCGCACGGCAGCCTCCTACGAGCAGAGTAGGGAGCTGTTTGCCCGGTTTTCTTCAGGCATCGTGAAGGGGCTCCAGACTCTTGGGGTCTCCGCCGAGTTGAAACGGAAGAACGATGTGGAGGTCAACGGGCGAAAGATCGCAGGGCTCGGCATCTTTTTCGAGCCTTCCGGGGGTCTGCTATTCCACGCGAGTCTCCTGGTGGACCTCGACATTCCCCTGATGCTCCGTCTTCTCAAGACCCCGTTCCAGAAGATCTCGGACAAAGAGATCGCCACGGTCGCCGAGCGGGTGACGACGCTCAGGCGAGAGTGCAGCCATTCGGTGTCCGTGGCCGAAGTCCGCGACCGCATTCGGGTCGGCTATGAGGAGAAGCTGGGGGTGGAATGCGAGGGGGGCGTGTTTACCGAGCGTGAGCTGGAGGGGATCCGGTCGCTGGAGAAGGAAAAGTACACCTCTACGGAGTGGCTGGAGCTCCGGACGCTGCTCCCCGATGCCACGGGTTCGGCCTCCCTCAAAACCGAGGGAGGGTTGTTGGCCGTCTCCTTGGCCTTGGTGGGGGACACCACGAAGGCCATTTATCTCACCGGGGATTTCTTCGCCGAGGAGAGCGCCGTGGCATCCATCGAGCGAAGTCTCCGGTGGCATCCTGCCACCCGCGAGGCGGTGTTGCAGACTCTGAACGCCCTGGAAGGAGACGGGGTGAAGCTCCCCAGAGTCAAGGCGGATGAGATCACCCAGGTGGTGATGCTGGCGGCAGAGGCGGCACGCCAGCAGCAGCGATCAGCCCTGTCCAAAGGGTGTTTCGTCGACCCGTGACGCAGCGCAAGAGCGGGCCAGCAGACAGAGCATGACAATCAGCTGTTGCAAGGCGGAGGTGCTTTTGCGGCGTGTGCGCCGCCCGGACTCACTTGGCGGAGTCGAAAAGGGCTTGACAAGGATGGTATGCAGTTGCAGAGTTTTGAAATGATTGAACGGTTCTTAGTGGGGGAGGAGACGGATATGGGTGAGGGGACGAAACGCTTGGCCTTAGTTGCTTCCAAGGGGACTCTCGATCAGGCGTACCCCCCCCTCATCCTCGCCACCACGGCGGCGAGCATGGGCTGGGAGGTCGGGATCTTCTTCACGTTCTACGGACTCGACATCCTCCACAAGGACCGGATCAAACGCCTTCAGGTCGCTCCCGTGGGGAACCCCGCGATGCCGCCTCCGGTGGTGGCGATGCCTGGCTTGAAGGTTCCCAACTTCTTGGGGGCGTTGCCGGGGATGACGGCCATGGCGACCTCCATGATGAAGGGGTGGATGGCCAAGTCGAAGATGCCGACCATCCAGGAGCTCCTGGATCTGTGCGCCGAAGCCGATGTTCAGCTCTTTGCCTGCTCCACCACCATGGGGGTGATGGGGATCAGTCAGGAGGATCTCGTTCCCCAGGCGAAGTGCGCAGGTGCCACGACCTTTCTCGATTATGCGGCAGAGGCTAACGTCTCGCTGTTCGTCTAGTGGGCACCAGGATGAAAAGGGACGATCGGCAGATCTACAAGCTTCAGGCCGAGGTTTGCAAGGCCTTAGCCAATCCTGTCCGCCTCGAGATCCTCCACCTCATCGGCACGGGAGAGGTCTCGTTCAGCGAACTTCTCTCTTCCCTTCGCATCTCCAAGACCAACCTTTCTCAGCACCTCGCCGTGCTCCGGAAAAGTCGGATCGTGACGGACCGGCGGGAAGGCGTGCACAGCTTCTATCGCCTGACTTATCCGGAGATCGCGGTGGCTTGCCAGGCCGTCGAGCGGGTGCTCGCCCAGCATCTCCGTGAAATCGGGAAACAGGCCAAGGTCCTCCTGCGGCGAGTAGGCTGAGCGCAGGTCGCAGGGAGAGGAGGGAATCGGGAATGGAAGGGGGCATCAAGATCGCTCAGACCCTGGATTGCAAGGGGTTGCTCTGCCCGATGCCGATCATCAAGCTCGCGAAGGCCATCAAGGGGATCCACTTGGGGGAGGTGCTCGAGATGCTGGCGACGGACCCCGGCTCGGTTCCGGACATGGAGGCCTTCCAGGCTCAGACCGGCCACGAGATTGCGGCCCGGGACGAGCAGAACGGGGTGTATCGCTTCCTCGTGCGGCGGACCAAGTAGGTCCTCCAAGCAAACGGGACCACTCCCGTCCGAATCGTTGTCTCTGCATCCGTCGGAGGTCACTGGCATGGCTCGAGAAGCGCGGGACGAGGAGGTCAAGCGAATCCTGTATGTCCAGACGAGCGGGACCGAGGCGGCCGAGCGGAGCGCGACGGTGTTCTTCCTGGCTGCGTCAGCCGCCGCCATGGACGTGGAGGTCGGCATCTACTTCACCCAGTTCGGGCCGACCCTCCTCCAGAAGGGAGTGGCCGAGGAGCTCAAGATCAAGAGGGGGTCGGCGGGGGCCACTCTGCGCCACTTCATGGACCAGGCCCTGGACCTGGGGGTGAAGCTCTACGTCTGCCAGCCCAGCCTGGACCTCAACGATCTCAAGATGGAGGACCTGATCGAAGGGGTGAAGATGATCGGCGGGGCTGCCTTCAACAACATGGCTCTCGAAGCCGACCAGGTCATCTCCTTCTAGCACTGCCATGACGCAGTATGGCGGTGTTTCGAGCGCGGGCTCCGCTCTCGCGCAGCTCAACAAGTATGCGGATGTCCCTTACGAAGAGAAGGAACGCCTTTTCCTTGAGGTCCAGGCTGACCCGCGCTTTCCCGACTATCTCTACGGCTGCTATGAATGCGGGATCTGCGTGGCCACCTGCCCGTCAGCGCGCTTCTACGACTTCAACCCGAGGCGGATCGCCCAGGCTGCGGCGCGTGAGGACGTGCAGCTGATCTACGAGCAGATGAACGACGACGTCTGGGAGTGCTCCCAGTGCTTCTCCTGCCTCCGCTGCCCGAGGAAGAACAACCCCGGCGGGATCGTCACCATCATGCGAGAGGTTGCCATCAAGAACGGGCTCAAGACCGCCAGGCAGGCATTGGAGGGATACAGCCGGGTCATCTACAAGATCATGTCCACCGGGACCCAGATCTCACCTGACATGTTCCGCCCCGAGGCCTTCCCTGACTGGGGACATGTCTCCGGGGAGATCGGGGACAACCTCCAGCTCTGGCGGAAGGCCATGCCCCCGGAGACCCTCCATACGACGGAGATGTCCTGGACCGTGGACGAGAAGACCCTGATCGAGCTTTACCTCATTTGGCACATGACCGGCGTCATGGACATGATCAAGGAGGTGGATGAGGGCCTCCACATGATCCTCGTCGACGTGATGGAAGAGCGCCTCGAAGAGGCCGGATACACACTGTAGCGGCCCACTCCATCAGGAGGGGAACCCCGTGGCGATTCCCATACAGATTCCGGTGATCCAGTCGGTGCAGGCCACCAAGCGGCGGGGCTTTCTGAGAACTCCCGAAGATGCCCCCGAGGACCTCCGGGAGAAGGTGCTGGAGCTGGAGGCCAAGGGGGAATGGACCGTCTTGAAGGTCCCCGAGCCCTACGAGGAGGTGCGAACCAAGTCCGGGCGGGTGAAGAAAGTCCCCGTTCGGCACACCTGGAACCATAAGAGCTGCGGCCAGTGCGGGCACATTCCGGGTTACACCACGTCCATCTTCTGGCTCCACCGGAAGTTGGGACTCGAGTACTATGACCCGACCGACCAGACCTCGTGCACGGCCTGGAACTACTACGCCTCCGCTACCTCCAACGCGGCGGCTCAGGCGGCGGTGGCGATGCGGAACTTCGCCGCCGCCTACGAGACCGGCTACTACCCCCTCATCCATTGCGGGACCAGCTACGGCCACTACAAGGAGGTTCGCGAAGAGATGGTCCACCACGCGGAGCTCCGTGCCCAGGTCAGGGAGATCATGGCCAAGCTCGGCAAGCCCCTGGCGATGCCCGAGGAGATCGTTCACTACAGCGAGTGGGTCCACGCCAATCGCAACGAGATCGCCAGGCGGAAGGTCCTGGACCTCTCCGAGATCACCGTCACCGTGCACCCCGCCTGTCACTACTACAAGCTGGTGCAGGAGGATGCCATCTACGACCCGGAGATCTACGGGGGGCAGCGGACGGCCATCGTCACCGGGGTGGCCCAGGCCCTCGGGGCCAAGGTGGCCGATTACTCGACCTGGTTTGACTGCTGCGGCTTCGGCTTCCGCCACATCCTGGTTCAAAGGGATTTCACCCGCTCCTTTGCCGTCCAACGCAAGATCGAGGTGATGAAGGAGGAAGCTAACCCTGACGTGGTCCTCAGCCACGACACTGGTTGCGTGACCACCCTCGACAAGAGCCAGTTTGCGGCCAGGGTCCACGACAAGAAGGTGGGGGTCCCTGTGATGTCCGAGTCCCAGTTCGCCGCGCTCGCTATGGGCGCCCACCCCTACCGGGTCTGCCAGCTCCACTGGCACTCGGCCGACTACCGGCCACTGCTGGAAAAGATGGGGATCGACTGGAAGGAGAGGTGGGCAGAGTTCCAGGACGATCTGGAGCAGATCAAGCGGGGCGACAAGGAGTACCTCACGTGGGAGGACGCTGACGCGTAGTCGGGATTGGGATGTGGGAGTCCCGTTTGGAGTCTTAGCCGGAGGTTGGTCATGGCGAGCGAGACGATCCTGATCATCGGGGGAGGGCCGGCTGGCCTCGAGGCCGCCCGGGGGGTGGCAGACCTGGGAGGCAAAGTAGTCCTGGTAGAGCAGCGGCACTCCCTGGGCGGCACCCCCATCATCGAGCAGTACGCCGCCCTGACCCACGGCTTCCGGGACGCCGAAGAGGTCATGAGGGAGATGATCGCCGCTGTCAGCGATCACCCGTCGGTGGAGATCCGGCTAGGCTCCCGGGTGGCGGCCTCAGAGGGGAGGGCGGGAGACTTCCGCGTCACGATCTCCCGGAACGGCGGTCCCGCGACCGTCCAGGCGGGGGCCGTGATCGTCTGCACCGGGTTCGATCACTTCGACCCCGGGCGCGAGACCCAAATGTATGGCTACTACGAGTTCGATGACGTCATCACCCTGGCCGACGCCGAGGCGATGCTCAAGGCCAAGAAGTTCGTGAAGCCCTCCAACGGCCAGGCCCCGGAGCAGGTCTGCTTCATCCAGTGCGTGGGCTCCCGAGACCGGCAGATCGGCAATGAGTTCTGCTCAAAGGTCTGCTGCGGGATCGCCTCCAAGCAAGCCATCGAGGTCAGGCAGCAGCAGCCCAACTGCAAAGTTTTCATTTTCTACATCGACATGCGCATGTACGGCTACTGGGAGAACGAGATCTACTGGCCCGCTCAGGAGCGGTACAAGGTGCAGTATGTGCGGGGGATCGTGACCGAGGTCCTGAAGAAGGGGGACCGGCTCGTGATTCGGGGCGAGGACACCACCATGGGGCGCCCGACGGAGATCCTGATGGACATCGTGGTCCTGTCCGTCGGCATGGAGCCCAGCACGGGGACCCGGGAGGTCGCCGGGATTCTGGGCCTGGCCCAGAATAGATACGGCTTCATCGAGGGTCCCCACGGCTCCCTGGACCCAGTGGCCACGTCAGTTGACGGCGTCTTTGCGGCCGGGGCTGCGGCTGGCCCCAAGGACCTGGACGACACCATGGCGATGGCTGGAGCGGCCGCGATGAAGGCGGTGGCGGCGATCCGGCGGATGGCCAACGCCGTCGCCTAGCGCCGTTCCAACTTGTTGCGCCGACTGTTGCCTGCTTGCGTTTACGACAACCATCGCGACTACGCGCAGTGCGAAGGTTGTCACAAATAGTTGGCACGGCACTAGGGCGGAGGGGGGTCATGGGGGGGCCGGTTGTCGATAGCCAGATCGCCCAGGAGTTCATGCGGGAGGCGCTGAGCAAGATCGCCCCTGAGGAGTTGGAGGCCATCGCCGCTGAGCTGGAGGCCAAGAGCGATGGGTTCCGTTCCTTCCTGGCCGATGGTCGCTCTAGCGCCATCACGTCCGACCAGCTCCGTGCCATCCTCCGGAGTGTGTTTTCCAGCCGTCGCCGCGCCGGAGACCTCCGCCCTGAGGCCCTGAGGGGGGAGATCCACACCCTGCTCCACGGCGGGGGTTCCATTGCCTGCCGGTTTCAGGCCTTCTGTGACCGGCTCGATGGCCTCCCTGACAATGTCCGCTACGACCTCGCCAGTGAGCTCCTCCACTTCGCGTATCCGAACGACTACTGGCTCTGGACCCGATGGATCTGGGATCCCCGGACTCGTACCGGGGCCCTCCCCCTCGTCACCAGGGGCGAGCACGCCCTCACGGCGGGGAGCCTGGGAGAGCTCTACCTCAAAGTGGGGGAGGCGCTGGCCTTCGTCCATCAGACGGGGCAGGCGGCGGGGTTCACCCGGATCGGGCAGGGCCCCTTCGGGGTGGATGTGTACCTGGCCTGTGTCTACTGCGTCTACGTCTACACGACGCTGCGTCTCCGGATGACCCAGGAGTTCAACCAGGTCATCCCCAAGCTTCCGGAGCTCTGTCGTCGATTCCTCGGCGTCTACAGGATGGAGGTGTAAATGCCGTACGGGAAGCAAGCCCCGAAGGTCATGGAGAAAGAGACCGCGGTGGTGGAAGGGATCGAGCTTCCCGGCCACTGGAACCGGATGTTCGAGACGCGGATGATCGGAGACTACGACACCTCAAGCCTCGACGAGATTACAGACCTCCCGGCTGGGGAGTCTCTTGGCTGGTGCTATCAGTGCGCAAAGTGCATCGGTGTCTGCCCGGTGGATATCGTGGGGGACTTCGGTCCCCGCAAGATTTTCCGGAAGGTCCAGATCGGGCTTTCTCTCCTCGACGATCCCGATCTCTGGCTCTGCACCACCTGCATGAACTGCCTGCGCGTGTGCCCGAAGGAAGTCGACATGATTCAAATCATGCCGGCGGCGCGCGAAAAAGCGATCAACGACGGGAGGCCCATTCCGCCCGAGCTCCGGAAGGCCTTCGAGGCGACCGCCCGCTACGGGAATCCCCTGGGCGAGAACCCACGGAAGCGTGTCGAGTGGATGAAGGGGGCTGGCGTTCCGGTCCCGATCCTGGCCCAGACCAAGCGGCCGGTGGATGTCCTCTGGTACGTGGGGAGTTATCCCTCGTACCATCCGCGCGGCATTGACGCCGCGCGGGCGCTGGCCCGGATCTTTCACGCCCTCGGCGTCGACTTCGCCATCCTCGGCGTGGAGGAAAGAGAGGACGGCGATTCGATCCGCCTGGCGGGCGAGACGGGGCTCGCTGAGAAGCTGACCGAGGAGAACATCAAGGCCTTCGGGAAGTACAGGTTCAACCGGCTGGTGGTCTTCGGCCCCCACGAGTACAACGCCTTCAAGAATGTATATCCGAAATACGGGGCCGACTGCCAGGTGCTCCACTATACCCAGTTCCTGGCGGAGCAGCTCGGCCGGCTCAACACCCTCATGACACGGCCGGTCAACCTGACGGCGACCTACCACGATCCCTGCTATCTGTCCCGTCACAACGGAGAGTACGAGGCCCCGAGGGGGCTCCTCCGGGCCATCCCTGGCCTCACCCTGATCGAGATGCCGCGAACTCGCGAGAACGGCTACTGCTGCGGCGGCGGCGGGGGCGGGATGTGGCTTGACAGCTTCAGCCGGGACTACACCCGGATGCGCCTCTCCGACCGCCGAGTCATGGAGGCGGTGGAGACCGGGGCGGAGGTCCTGGCCATCTGCTGTCCCTACGAGGTCTCTCGCTTCGAGGATGCGGTCAAAGCCACGGGGAACGACGGCCGTCTGGCGGTCCGCGACATCGCCGAGCTGATCGATGAGGCGATGAACGCTCTCGCTTAGGGCCGGCGCGCCGTGCTCTTCCCGTCCCGAGACCTGGTCCTTTTGGTGGGGAAGAGGCGCCGCCTGAACAGTTCAATCTGATGAGAGCACCTCGGAGGCAGTATGGAGATCATCGTTCCTGCCAAGCAGGTCCCTGATCTGGTGGAGGAGCTCGAGATCGATGCGAGCGGGCAGGCTCTGGACCGCCAGTGGCTGAAGCTCACGATCAACGAGTTTGACGAGCATGCCCTGGAGGAAGCCCTTGTCCTGAGGGAGAAGCACGGCGGCCGGGTCACGGTCCTGGCCCTGGACACGGGTGATGTGGATGAGATGCTGTTCACCTGCCTGGCCAAGGGGGCGGACCGCGCCGTCAAGATCGCCGGGAGCTTTGAGGGGGGCGTCGAAAGCCACCGGGCTGCGAAGATCCTGGAGGGGGCCCTGGGCTCCATTCCCTACGACCTCATCCTGATGGGGGTCCAGGCCCCCGATGACCGCGATGGGCAGATCGGCCCGCTCCTGGCCAGCTCTCTTGGTCTTCCGCACGTGAGCGTGGTCAGCGGTGTTGAGCCGGTGGCAGGTGGCCGGGCCGTGGCCGTCAAGCAGGAGTATGCGGGTGGGGTCATGGCGGAGCTGGAGGTGGACCTCCCGGCCCTCCTGGGAATCCAGGCCGCTCAGCAGGCTCCCCGCTATGCCCCCGTGAGCAAAGTGCGGCAGGCCATGAAGGCGGCGAAGATTGAGGAGATCCCGGCCCCTGACGTGGAGGCCCGGGCAGGGTCCATGATCCGGCGACTGTACAAACCTGAGGCCGCCGGCCGGGCGGAGATGTTGGAGGGAAGCCCGGAAGAGGTGGTGGACAAACTCATGGCGATGTTGACCGAGAAAGGATTCGTCAAGGGATAAGGTTATGGCCGACGACATCTTCGTTATCGTCGAACAGTTGGAAGGGAAGCCCGCTGAGAGCACCTTTGGGCTCCTGGGCAAGGGGAAGGAGCTGGCCCAGGGCCTGGGCGGTGGTCTCACTGCTGTCCTCTTGGGGAGCGGCGTCCGGGGCCTGGCTGATCAGCTCGGGGTCGCCGATCTGGTCCTCTCCGTGGATCATCCCCAGCTGGCCCACTACACCCCCGAGGCTTACAAGAAGGTCCTCGGGGCCCTGGTCAGGGAACGGGTCCCCAGGCTCACCATGGTGGCCAACACGGCCATGGGGATGGACCTGGCCGCGGGCCTCTCCGCTGAAGTCCATCTCCCCCTCGTGGCCTACTGCCGCGATCTCCGTCTGGAGGGCGGTCGCCTCATCGCGGTGAGTCAGATCTACGGAGGGAAGGTCATGGCCGAGGCCGAGGTGGAGGGAGGGCAGGCCATCGTCTCCGTCCTGGCCGGTGCCTTCCCTGCTGACGCGGGCAGAGTCGCCGAGGCCGGCCAGGTGGAGGACGTGGCCCTTCCCGTCCCCCTGGACACTCTCCGGATCCGCTTCAGGTGCCTCATCCAGCCCGAGGCCGGCGAGGTGGATATTACCAAGGAGCCAATTCTGGTGAGCGTGGGGCGCGGGATCCAGAGCAAGGACAACATTCCGATCGTCCAGGAACTAACCGAGGCCCTCGGTGGAGCCCTCTCGGCCTCCCGGCCCATTACCGATAACAACTGGCTCCCCAGGACTCGTCAGGTGGGGAAGTCCGGAATGACGGTCAAGCCCAAGCTCTACATCGCCGTGGGGATCAGTGGCGCTCCCGAGCACGTTGAAGGAATGAAGGATGCCGGGCTCATCGTCGCGATCAATACCGATCCGAAGGCCCCGATCTTCGACGCGGCCCACTACGGGGTGACGGCCGACCTGTTCGACGTGGTCCCCCTCCTGACGGAGAGGATCAGATCGCTGAAGGGATAGGATTGCCAGTAACGCCCGTCGTTTTGCTCCTGCTCCTGGCTGTTGCTCTGGGCTTGTTCGGGTACACCAACCTCCGACGCGTTCAGGTCCTCCTGGCTGTCAGGGTGGACAGGCGCCTGGATCGGATCGGGGAGCGGATCCGGCGGGTCCTGATCTACGCCTTCGGCCAGAAGAAGCTCCTGGCGGGGGAGCAGCCCGCAGGGATCATGCACGTCCTCATCTTCTGGGGCTTCGTGACCGTCTTCATCCGGACCATCACCCTCTTCGGTCAGGGCTTTCACCCTGCCTTCCATCTCCCTGGCTTCAGCATGGATCTCCTGGGTGGACCCTATGCCCTCATGAAGGACCTGGTGGAGCTGGGGGTCATCGTGGGCGTCTCTATCGCCCTCTATCGCTGGTTGATCTCCCGCCCCCTGCGCCTCTACGGGTTCGAGCCGGCCGAGACCAGGCTGGCCGGCCAATCTCACTGGGAGGCCCTCCTGATTCTGAGCTTCATCATGACCTTGATGGTCACGGACTTCCTCTATGACGGGGGTCGCTTCGTCTACAGCTCGGGAGATCCGTTGACGGGGGGTGAGCGGGCCTGGTCTCCGATCAGTGCGGCGGTGGGCCTGGCCCTCTCCGGGCTGGATGTCCGGGCGGTGAGGTTCATCAGCGACGCCTGCTGGTGGATCCACCTTACTGTGATCCTGGCCTTTTTAAACCTGCTCCCACGGTCCAAGCACTTCCACATCATCACGGCCATCCCCAACGTGTTCTTCAGCAAGCTGGAGCCTCCCGGGACCCTGCAGAACGCGGACCTCCGAGAAGGCTTCGGGATCTCCAAGATCAACCACTTTACCTGGAAGCAGGTCCTGGACACGTATACGTGCACGGAGTGCGGCCGCTGTACCTCCCGATGCCCCGCCACGGTCAGCGGCAGCCCCCTTGCCCCCCGCCAGCTCCTCCTGAACCTCCGGGACTACCTTTACCAGCATCAGGACGAGATCATCGCGGGGAACGCACGAGAGAACATCGTGGGGGAGCGGCTCATCCATAACGATGTCCTCTGGGGGTGTACCACCTGCCGGGCCTGTGAACAGGCCTGTCCGGTCCTCATCGAGCACGTGGACAAGATCGTGGATATGCGGCGCCACCTGGTGGAGAGGGGAGAGATGGACCCCATCCTCCAGGATGCGCTCATGCACCTCGCCCGCTACGGGAACTCGTTCGGCCAGTCGGAGCGGATGCGCGGACACTGGACCCAGGGGCTCCCCTTTAAGGTGAAAGACGTGAGAAAGGAACCCGTGGAGTTTCTCTGGTTCGTAGGGGACTATGCCTCCTATGACCCCAGGCTCCAGGAGGTCTCCCGGTCCGTGGCCAGGGTTCTCAACCGGGCTGGGGTGGACTTCGGGATCCTCTACGAAGGTGAGCGCAACGCCGGAAACGACGTGCGCCGGGTGGGAGAGGAAGGGCTCTTCCAAATGCTGGTAGAGAAGAACCTGGCTGTTCTCAGCAAGGCGCAGTTCAAGGAGATCGTGACCACCGACCCCCATTCGTACAACACCCTGAAGTTCGAATACCCTGAGTTTGGGGGCGCCTTCCGCGTGCGGCACTACACCGAGGTCTTGAGCGAGCTCCTGGCTCGAGGCAGGGCGCCGATCGCCAGGCGGCTCGAGGGAGTGGTGACCTATCACGATCCGTGCTATCTCTCGCGGTACGGGGAGGTCACGGAGGCCCCGCGCGAGATCCTCGAGGCCCTGGGGCTAACGCTGGTGGAGATGGAAAGAAACCGGGCCAACAGCTTCTGCTGCGGCGCAGGCGGCGGCAGGATCTGGATGGGCGACACGCGGACGCCTGGGGTGGCGACCCCGAGCGAGCAGCGGATCCACGAGGCCCTGGAGATCCCCGGCGTCCGCAGCTTCGTGGTCTCCTGTCCCAAGGACGTCACCATGTACCGTGATGCCGTCAAGACGTCCGGCCAGGAAGGCAAGATCATGGTCCGGGACCTGGTGGAGTTGGTAGAGGAAGCCCTGTGAGAGACGAAGACGCGCACCCGACCCCGGCGGAGGCCTGAGTGCCATGGCGCACGTGAACGGCTGCGACCTTCCCGAAGATCTTTACTACCTCATCGAGAAGCATGTCTGGGTCCGGCCGGCTGAGCCGGGCTTGGTGACCATCGGGGTCACTGATGTCGCCCAAAGCCTGGCGGGGACCATCGTCGCGTGCACGCCGAAGAAGGCCGGGCGCACGGTGCCGCGAGGCCAGAGCCTCGCCACCATCGAGTCCTCCAAGTGGGTGGGTCCCGTGCTATCGCCGCTGAGCGGCGAGATCGCTGAGGTGAGCGAGGTCGTCAGGAAGGATCCCGGGATCCTCAACCGGGACCCGTACGGCGCCGGTTGGTTGGTCAGGCTCAAGCCATCGAACTGGGAGGATGAGAAGGCAGGACTCGTCACGGGGCCGGAGGGCCTGGAGGCCTATCGCGCCTTTCTCGAGCGGGAGGACATTCGGTGCGGCGAAGCGGCAAGCACCGGCTGAGATGCGCTGAGGGGGGCGATGGCCAGGATTGATGGATACGACTTTCCCGATGACCTCTGGTACGACCCGAAGGAGCACCTCTGGATTCGGCCTGCTGAGGCAGAGGACTCTTGGCTTCTCACCGTGGGGGTGGACGCAATAGGCCAGGAGGCCCTGGGCGAGCTCGTATACGTTCAGCTGATGGAGGCGGGGCGGGTGGTCGGCCGCGGTGACGCGGTGGGGGCGCTGGAGGCCGAGAAGATGGTGCGTCCGGTGCTGGCTCCTGTCTCGGGGACCCTAGCCGAGGTGAACGAGGCGGTGCTGGCCGCGCCCCGGCTGCTGAACCAGGACCCGTATCGCCAAGGGTGGCTTCTCCGCGTCCGGGCGCGAGACTGGGAGGCCGAGCGAGGAGATTTGCTTCACGGTGGGGAAACGGTAGGCGCGTGGATTCGAGCTGAGATCAAAGCCTACAACGAGCGACGATGATGCCAACCAGAGAGATCCACTTCTACGCGCCCGGCCTCAAACGCTACCGCACCTCGGAGTACGGGAGCCAGGACGCAGGGAGGTTCGTCTCGGTGAGCGTGACCGGAGCGGCGTGCGCGCTCCAGTGCGATCACTGCCGGTCCAAAGTGCTCGAAAGGATGATTCCCCACGAGCCGCCGAGCCTCTACGAGATGTGCGTGGAGCTCGCGCAGTGGGGGGCGCGAGGGATCTTGGTGTCCGGCGGCTGCGACAAGCGCGGGCGGGTCCCATTGCTTCGCCACCTCCCGGACCTCAAGCGGATCCGCTCCGAGCTTGGGTTCACCATCCGCGTGCATCCGGGTCTCCCCGACGAGGGGACAGCGGCGGCTCTCGGCGGGGTGGACCTCGATGGGGCCATGCTGGATATCATCGGGGCCGAGGAGACCATCAGGCAGGTCTATCACCTCGACCTCGGGGTCGAGGGATACGAAGCCGCCCTGGCATGCCTCGCTCGTCACGCTGTCCCGCTGATCCCTCACATCATTCTGGGGCTTCACTACGGGAAGATGCTGGGGGAGTGGCGTGCGTTGGAGATGGTCGCTCGCTACCGTCCCAAATTCCTGGTGCTGGTGATTCTCATGCCCCTCTACGCCACGGCGATGGCGGGTGTCACGCCGCCGCGTGTGGAAGAGATCGGGGCCTTCTTTGAAACGGCCCGCGACACGCTCCCGGAGATCCCCATCATGCTTGGCTGTGCCCGCCCCATTGGGCCCGAGAAGCCAGCCATCGACCGGTGGGCGGTGGACGCCGGGTTGAATGGAATCGCCTATCCGGCCGAGGGCGTCGTGGCCTACGCTGAGCAACGGGGACTGACCCCCAGATTTCACGACGCCTGCTGTGGCGTTTCCCTCTGAGGGGGGCTAACGCCCCCCTTCCGAACCTCCCCCCGGGGGGCGCGGGCAAAGCCCGCGCTCGGAGTGGACTATCAGGGAGGTCGGAGAACGGTCACGGTGATGGAGTCGACGATGAAGAAGACGAAGCTGGAGGTGCTCCAGCATGTTGAGGAGACGCGGGTGAGCCCTGAGTGTGTGCGGGTCAGCTCCGCGGCGGCTATCACCCTCGGGCTCAAAGCCGGTCAGATGTACCGAAACGCCACCTGCGACTGCGTGAACCTCCTGCTGAACTATCCCGAGGGGTGCTACGCCAACTGCACCTACTGCGGCCTAGCGCGCGAGCGTCCGGGGTTGGCCTTGGAGAACAGCTTCATTCGGGTCGGCTGGCCGGTCTATCTCACTGACCTCGTGGTGGACAAGATCGCCGAGCATGAAGCCAGGGTCGGGCGCGTGTGCATCGCCCTGGTTCAGGACAAACGAGCCTACCCAGACCTTCTCGACATCAGCCAGCGGATCCGCCGCAGGTCCGACGTGCCCATCTCCGCCCTCGTGTCGGCGACTCTCCTAGACGAGGAAAAGCTCGTCCGGATCAAGGAAGCCGGCGTCGGCATCATCGGGGTGGGGCTCGATGCCGCCAGCGAAGAGGTGTTCGGCAGGACCCGCGGCTGGGGTGCGCGCGGGCCTCACTCGTGGGCCCAGCACTGGGAGATTGTCCGCCTGGCCCGACGGATCTACGGTCCGTTCAAGGTCAACTGCCACGTTATCGTTGGCCTTGGTGAGACGGACCGGGATCTGGTGGGCCTCTTCTTTCAGGTCCACTCCGAGCAGGTCGCGGTGTACCTCTTCTCCTTCAACCCCGAGCTCGGGACAGCAATGGCCGACGTGCCGCGGGCTCCGATCTCTCGCTGGCGCCGAATTCAGCTGACCAAGTATCTGATCGAACGCCGGAACTTGCCGCGAGAGGCGATAGAACTCGACGAGGCGGGAGCGATCGCGTGCGTGCGTGCGGCGGCGTCCCTCATCGACGAGTGCATCGAGCTTGGCGCACCGTTCATGACGAACGGCTGCCCCGACAAGAACGGCACGCTGGCGTGCAACCGCCCCTTCGGGAGCTACCGACCCGGCGAGGAGTTCAGGGACTACCCATTCCGGCCGACCCCGGAGGACCTGGTGGTGATCAGGGATCAGATACGGACCGAGGAGATTCAGCGACGGGCGTGATCCGCCTCCTGGATCTGGGTGAGGTGTCCTACCTCCGCTCTCAGGCCCTCTACCACGGCCTGGCTCAGGCGATGAGCGCGGAGACGCCGGACACGCTGGTGTTGTGCTGGCCGGCGACTGCGTACTTCTGCGTGGGCTACCACCAGCGGCCCGAGCAGGAGCTGGACCTCGGGTTTTGCCGCCAGCATGGCTACCCCGTTGTCCATCGGAAGATCGGCGGCGGCACGGTTTTCCTTGACCGACACCAGCTCTTCTATCAGGTCATCGTCCGTGCCTCGCGAGCTCCGATTCGGGTGGCGGCCATCTACCGAAGGTTGCTCGCCGCGCCCGTCGCGGCTCTCCAGGCTCTGGGCCTGCCGGCCAGGCTCGAGGGCACCAACGAGATCGAGGTGCGCGGTAAACGGATCGCGGGGACCGGCGGTGGCCAGATCGAGGAAGCCATCGTGGTCACCGGAAATCTCCTGCTCTCGTTCGACTGCGATGCCATGGCCCGGGCATGGCGGGTTCCGTCCGAAGCCTTCCGCGCCCTGGCAGCCGATGGCCTGCGGCAGTACGTCACGACCTTAAGGCAGGAGTTGTCAGAGATTCCGTCCATGGCAGCGGTGAAAGCCCTGCTGGTGGAACAATATGCTGAAACGCTCGGACGGCCCCTGCTTCCTGGCTCGCTCACCCCGCTGGAGCGGAAGGCCATCGCCCGGGCGGAGGTGAAGCTGGCGAATCCCCGATCGGCGTTTGATGCCGTCGGCCCGTCTGATCGGGGGCTCAAGATCGCCAGAGGGACGTATGTTCGGGAGCGGCAGCTCCTCACACCGGCGGGTCCCGGTCGGCTGACCGTCCGCTTTCGGGACGGTCTGATCGACGATCTCGACCTCACCGGGCCTTCGCCATCATCCGTCGCTCTCGCCAAGGCCCTCAAGGGGGTGGAGGCCCGCGAGGAAGTTCTCTGCGAGCATCTTCGGGGCATCAGGCAGGCAGGCAACGGGCTAGGAGAGTCGGCTCACTGGCTGGTTCAGGCGCTCCTGGCCATGGACCCAGAAACACTTGGGGCGAGGCATCCGGGTGGCACAGCTGACGTCGCCAAGCAGATCCTGGCGATCGAGACGGCGGTGCCCGACTCTGTCGCGTTCGTGACCGTTGCCCGCCAGGAGTCCCGTCCTTCCTGACGCGGGAGGAGGAGCAGTCTATCGATCCGCTGGCCGATGACACAGCCTAGTTCGATCCATGACACTTGCATTCACGCTTACGCTGGTCGGGCTCGGATTCGTCGGCGCCTTCGTGTCGGGCCTGGTCGGCATCGGGGGCGCCATCGTCGTGATTCCGCTGCTGTTCTACGTGCCGCCCCTGCTGGGGGTTGGCAGCCTCGACATCAAGGTGGTGGCGGGCGTGACGATGGCGGCGGTTCTTGCTGCCTCGCTGGTCGGAGCCTGGACCCACGGCAGAGCCGCCATGGTGCACCGGCCCCTGGCCCTCATCGGAGGAGCGACGATGGGGCTCGGCTCGCTAGTCGGGGCGGTCGCATCGCGCTATGTCAGCGGCCGGATGCTACTGGCGGTCTTCGCGGTGATGAGCACGGTGGCCTTGCCGCTCATGCTCGTGCCTCCGGCGCGGGGAGCGGTGGGCGCATCGGAGCGCACGGTCCCCTTCAATCGTGTGGCCGCCCTTGCCTGCCCGGGCCTCATCGGCCTGATGGCGGGGCTCGTCGGCGCCGGGGGTGGATTTCTGTTGGCTCCCGTCCTCATGGGGGTCATGCGGATCCCAGTCCGCGTGAGCATCGGAACCTCGCTCGCGATCACCGTGGTATCGGCGCTAGCGGGTTTTTTTGGCAAAGCCCTGACGGGGCAGGTCCCGTTCTGGCCGGCGGTGGCGGTGGTGCTCGGCTCGCTCGGGGGGGCGCCCCTGGGGGCGCGGGTGAGCCGGATTGCTCCGGTCAGCGTGCTCCGAGGAGTGCTGGCGGTGCTGATCGCTCTTATCGCGGTACGCGTCTGGGCGGATGTCCTCACTCACTAAATGGACTTCCACCGCTCGAACTCTCGAAGAATCCGCGGGACGTCCCCCAACGTCTCGGCCCACGCGCCGACAAGCCCAGCGAGGGGACCTTGGTGAGCCCTGTCACCCAGCCCGATGCCGAGACCCGAGGTCAGCGTTCCTGACGCGCTCGGCTGATTCACCAGGGCGCCGTCGAAATCAAGCGCGACGAGCCCAAAGCGCATCACGCATGACTCGGAGCCCTCCGGCCGTGGAGCGGTACTCGGCGGCCACCGGGCAGGGCTCGCTCATGCCCTGGAGCGTGCGCTCTCTGGGGCGTGAGCTGCCGAGTGGAGCAGGGCCACGGTCCGGTAGACCAGATGAGCGAACTTTGAATACGGGATGTAGACGAGGAGGAAGAAGACGAACACCAGGTGGATGAAATAGGTGGGGTATGCCAGCCCCGGCACGCCAGCGAGCCGCAGGAGCTGGCTGAGGAAGCCGGTGAGCGTACTCAGCAGCAGGATGTCGAGGAAGAGCCAGTCGGAGTATGTGCTCTTTCCCGCCTTCGCTTTGTCGGCGATGCGCCGGTAGCTGAACACACCCAGCGCGCTGATCAGCGCGAGGCCACTCACGTTTCCGAGGATCTTCACGGGGTGCCAGAGGGGCCAGGGGGTCAGATAGCCAAAGACGTAGATGCCGATGCCCACGGACGCGGTCGTGACCACCAAACCCATGAATCCGTAGAAGGCGAGGACGTGGGCCCGGTAGAGGTGCTCCTTGTACGTCTTCCGGGTTCCCACGGGCTCTTCGTTACACTCTCGAAATTTCCGGTGCCTGAAGATGCTCGCGATGGTGGGGAGGAGGCTTCTCGCCGGGCTCCCGCCGTTGCGCGAGGCCGCGGCCTCTTGCCTCATGGCCCGCCAGTAGCTGAGGCCTCCTGCCACTGCCGCGAGCCCCGACAGCGTCATGGCGGCAAGGAACACCACCTCGATGTAGGCGATCGGCATGACCTTGGAGAATACGACCTCGCCCTCGGGGAGCGAGGTCAGATGACCCAGCCGGGCCAGAACGGCCCCGAAGATCACGAGAGGGATGGCGAGGAGGAGCGGCAGATAACGGGGCTCGTTGAGCGCCCTCCCCATGAAGCGGGGGATGGCATGGCGCCTGATGCTGTAATCCCTGAGCGCTGCCATGACGTCTGCCGGCTTCGCGTCGCGTGGACAGTAGGTCGTGCAGGTCCCGCACTGGTGACACTCCCAAACCGACGGATCGCCCATCAGCCGGTCTTGGAGCCCCCACTGGACCCAGATCATCTCCTTGCGCGGGAATGGGCTGTCGGCAGTCGAGGTTGGACACACCACCGAGCAGGTCCCGCACTGGTAACAGGCAGTCAGGTCGTGAGCGCCGAGGCCGAGGATCTGCCGCTTGAACTCCAGATCAGGCTCCACCATCGTCCCTTCACGCATCGCCAACCCCTCTAATTTCGCCCCCGCGTCTGAGCCGCTTCGTCACCATCACTTTCGAGCGCGGGCTTT